>NZ_JBMKHJ010000007.1:0-164641 GCF_049237265.1 Enterobacter cloacae complex sp. IR5384
CGCTCGCGCAGGATTTTCTCCACAACCTGCGGGACGGACATGTCCTGGTAAATGGCGTTCTGGTGCGAGCGGTCAAGCAGCGCCAGGCGCGGCTCAAGCGTGACCGCATAGCGGGTTTCATCTTTTGAGGTGCCCAGGCGCTCAAGCCCGCTCACCATCCCCTGTATCACCCGCACGGGCTGCTGGATTTTGATGCCGTAACCCTGGTCAACCGGAGCCTGCAGCGTCAGGGAAGCCGCTTTCATCAGCATCATCTCTTTGCTGATGGCATGGTCCGCGCTGGTGAATTCAATACGGTAGCGGAAGGGGCTGTTCAGGGCTTCATCGCCCTCAAACGCCAGCACATCAAGCCCTGATTCACAGCCTTTTATCGCCAGCAGGTGGTGGCTGTGGCTGAATCTCAACGGAGAATTGATGCTCATTGTATTCCTTCACATTGGCAGAAAAATTATGTACTGAAAAACCAGACATGCGCTAAGTGAATTAGCTACTGTTTGATCTTTATCGTATATTGCTTATAAAAATCTTGACCGGAATGCATTGTGCCAAGAGTAAACCCAGAAACAGTAACGCTATAATCACCTGTTTTTTTCGGGATACCAGATATGATGATACGATGGTAACCTTTGTTTACTTCATCTTCTCCACCAAAACTATATTTTATTTCTTCCGAATTCTATATCAGCCCTGAACCATTCGGAGTTATACTTACTGATATACTGGATTCATTAACTGCTCCACCTTTTATTTCAATAACATCCCGGCATTTATAATTAACGGTTACAACTTTAAGAACCTTTTTTTCAGGAAGGACTGTTGGGTGAGTATCGGTGCAGCCAGACACAATAACAATTAAAACATAAATTGAATATTTCATTTAGCTCAATGACTTAAATAGCACGCCTCCCCAAAAATTCCTAGCACAGTAGTTGA
Organism: Enterobacter cloacae complex sp. IR5384; assembly: GCF_049237265.1. NCBI lineage: Bacteria > Pseudomonadati > Pseudomonadota > Gammaproteobacteria > Enterobacterales > Enterobacteriaceae > Enterobacter > Enterobacter cloacae complex sp. IR5384. The sequence goes on from NZ_JBMKHJ010000007.1 coordinate 934, forward strand.
AACTGCTATTATCTTTTATTTGCCAATCAACTCTTCCTCAAGAGGAAGGTTTCAACTCAGTTAGAGCATCACTATCGGTATTTCTGTATTACCATTGAAGAATCACCTTAGACTTCCCAGTAATTTTTTGGTGACGAATCATCTTTTTCTCAATAATTTTTTAACACTCATAAAGGTGGGAAGACAATGACTCTTTAAAATTATTTAACATACAAATCAAGATTTTTATTGATTTATTTCCGAATATTAATCTTATATTGTTTTTCAAAATATTGCCCCGCACTAGCAACAATCCCCCCCCTAAGATTGATTGTTACAATCCCTTGTACCTTAGGCTTACCTTCTATTGTAAAATTATTATATATTTGGTGTAATATTTTTTTCAGCGAACTCCAGTTTCAGCCCAGAATTTGATGGGTTAATTTCATAACTCAGATCAACAACCGGTCCTGTACCTCCAGAGATGGTAACTGGAACATAATATTCCTGATCTATATATCCATTTGGCAACTTATTGGGCTCAAATTCAAGGTGATTGCCACACCCAGTCAAAAATAAAGAAATTAAAAAAGCCGTAATTGCAGGCATAGCAGGGATCGTCAGTTTACCTGTCCAGTAATAATCGTCACTTTCCAGCCAGCCTGGTAACGTAATTCAGCAAGACTTTCTCTGTCCCAGGAATGCCAGCAATAGCCAACTGGTAAATCATAGGCAACGACCCTTCTCATAAAGCGCTCATCCATAGGTAACGTACTGTGATCTGTCGGTCGCTGAACATAGGTACGAACATCATCCAGCATTTCAACTCTCGATTGTTTTTCATATCTGTTACGATCCTCTTTTGAACCGGGCCCCGGCAATTGAATTCCTGAAGGTTCTTTGAGCTTCATTTTCTGGTCAAAATAGCCGTAGAGCGATATGTAATAGCGATAGTCGACATTTACGGGGATATCCTTGTCGGGATCTATTTGCCCGTAACCATAGCCAATTTTTCCTGTCTGTTTTTCTTTGCTGCGATAATCTTTGTCAAAATATTCCAATTCTTTCGCTGTCATCGGTTTGGGCACCAGGGGGGCATTAATCGCCAGTTTTTGCCCTTTTACCGGTTCTGGCCAGGTCATTTTTTGCATTATTGAGTTCGTACTGTCCCAAAATGGATGACCATCTCCCAGATCGCTAAAGTTCGTTTGCGGGTTAGGTACATCCCCACAGGGAGTATTCCGCCCAAGCATACGAACATATAATGTTCCCCCTGCGGCTTTAAATAATGGATGAGGTTCAGTAAAATGACTGTCTTCCGTATTAGGTAATCCCTGCCAGCCAATACTGCGTAAAGGGGCTGAGCCCATTACCCGGTCATGAGGGTTACAGTAAATCCAGGTGGTGCCGTGGTTATCGCGCTCTGGCAGACCACTGTGCGTTTTCCCGGCCGGTGACCAGTTTTCGCCATCACTGCTGGCTCCTACAAGTAATCTTTCACATCCTTGTTTTTTTAAGCGTGTTTTGTTTTCAGCCACTTTTTTTACAATATCGGCAAACGTCGCTTCTCTGGCTTCTTAACTGATAATTTCATTCATGGGATATGAAATATAGGTTGTCATTTCATTATCCAGCGCGTAAGGCGAATTCATCACAAACAGCGCGTCCGGGGCTTCAATTGCAGCAGCGGCCAGGGCAACCATGGTTCCCTGGCTGTGTGACAGAACTGTCACTGTATCTTCAGGATGTTTATCTCGAATGGTTTTAATGAGCTTTGCCAGACGACCGGCTGCGTGGGCATAATAATGGCGCGGAGGTGCGGCAGTCAGAAGCCTGCCACGTTCTCCGTTCAATAACTGTGTGCTGAATGGCACCGGAATGCCCAGCGCTGACGGCCAGTTATCAACCCCTTTGTCACTCCATAAACTGACCAGTTGGTTGCAGCCATTCTGGAACGGACCACCTCCCCAGTAAAAGGGGCCTTTGCTTTTTCGTTGTTCAGGCGTCAGGTCGTAATAGTTATCAGCCTGTTTATTTTTCAGTGAAATAGCGTATTTATCAGTTTCATTATCAGCGGCACGATAGCCCCAGTAGAAACGAATAACCGGGGATCGGCCTTCATCACTTATTTTTCTAGGTGGTGTTAACCAAGTAGTGTGTTCTTTATTCCAATGAGGTGCTTCATATTTACTCTCCATCAATTGAAATCGCTCATCTAAAGATAACAACCCCAACCGTTCATTCAAACCATCACAAATAGCTTTCTCCGCATGGTTATACCATTCCCCCTCAGAATTCACACCATGAACGAATATAATTAAACCGGGTAATTGTAAGGGAGGTTGAACCTCTGCGTTGACCTTGACATTTTTATGTTATGTCGCAGAGTAAGGGAATGGGGTTCCATTATCTGTAGTATAAACCTCGACCTTTCGTGTAGGAGTCGTTTTGTTGTTCATCTAATATTCCTTACGACTATTATTTTGGTTCTAGTTTATGGTTACACTGCATACGTTCTTGGGGGACTTGAGAAACGTCGAATGAAAGCTCTGGTTGATAAACCGGACCAGTCACCCCAGGATAAGCGGGATGTGAAATTTCAGTTGCGGGACTAAATGTCCATTTTAGCGCATAAGCACTAGTTGGGGAGTGCTTAGCAAGCTTGTATTCAATCATATAAAACCCATCATCAGTCACTAACATGTCATAGTCTGTTGTATCCCTATTAGGATCTTGCGTATTCGAACCGTAAGTCACTGAATGCACTGTTTTCCCACCATCTGTTGTCACCGCAACAACATTCAGGCAGCCTTTATCAGATCCTTTACACGCTGCATTATTATCATTTGCTGTAATTGGAAAGGCTAAATAATCATCCCGGTTTGATAACCAGAACAGTCGCCCTTTAAATAAATAACCTGAAGAGGGGGCGATCTGGGTATGAATCCCTTTCTTTGTATTGTTATAAAATGTTTTCCCATTTTCGCAACGGGTGTATTCTTCAAGCGTAAAGTAACGTTCTTTATCAATGCGATAAATTATCTGCGGAGGACCATATACATCAGGTTGCTGTTTTTTCTTTTCCGGCTCCATCTGCATATCATTCATTGCAGAAAAAGGATTCACAAAGGCAACTCCTCCTCCATAGGGACCAGCTACACAGCCACTCAGAACAAACACACCATATACAAAACATATTCGCATGATCGGATTCATCATAATTCTGTTCCTTTCTTTATTTTTTTAATACGATCTTCAATTCATCAATCGCTTTTGACATTCTTAATGAAGAATTCCCTGAACTATCTGTAACACTAGACAAAATCTTTCCGTCCGGCAGATGAATATCATAATTCTGATTTGCTAGTGGTTTACCAGAAATGGGTTGAGTAATGATGAATTTCTCATCAAACGTAGAGGACTCAAACGACTTCATCACCCCCTGCATACTGCCAGTGCCCGCTTTCCTGATACCCGTGTTCTTAATCAGCAGGCTCACCGTTTTCAGGGACTCCGGCACATTCCCTTCGGCGATGCGCAGCGCCAGCCCTTCGACCAGCGCGGTTTTCCCCACGCCCGGCTCGCCGACCAGAATCGGGTTGTTCTTGCGACGCCGCGAGAGAATATCCACCATCTGGCGGATTTCCGTATCACGGCCGAAAACCGGGTCGATTTTGCCCTCACGCGCGTTAGCGGTGACATCAAGGGTGAATTTATCCAGCGCATTCTGTAACGCAGGCGGCAGTTCGCCCTCTTTCACCTCACTGCCGGACAGCGGCACGCTGCCGCCCTGCGCCAGTTCTTCTTCCTGCTGTACCTCTTCGCGCTCGTCTGACTGCGCATCCAGCAGCGGTCGCAGGCGCTCAAGCTGGCTCACCCCCAGCGTCAGCAGCGGCCATAAACCGTCGCAGCGCACCAGGCTCTGCCGGTCCACCAGCGCCATCAGCAGGTGAATGCTGCGTATCTGCTCTTCGCCCGCCAGCGAGGCGCGCAGCCACGCGTCCTGCATCAGGGTCTGAGTGCTGTCCGAAAGCTGCGGGCGGCCGCGCACTGAACGGGGCAGTTTCTCCAGAAAATTCAGCAAATCCTGCCATATCCCGTCCATGTCCCATTCATAACGGCGGGCCAGCACGGTGAGATCGCCTTCACCCTGCTCCAGCAGCTTCAGCAGCCAGTGCTCGGGCAGGATTTCCGCATGGGTGCGGGTCTGGCAGAGCGACGCTGCGCCTTCCATCGCACGGGCGCAGTAGGGGTTCAGACGACGTAACAGGATGGCTGGATTTTCCATGAGACTCTCTCTTTATCAGTTCCGGACACGCTACCGCCCGTCGCTTTTCCTGTCATTCAGGAACCCAAAGCGCATAAGGTCGGGCAGGCAGATTGTGTTTTTCTTTGCTGAACGTCCGCGGTTACAGGCGTTCAGCAAAACGGCGGACGGGAGAACCCGTCCGCACGAGACTCAGGCGGTGGCGCGTTCGTTCCAGGAATCGGAATGAATGATGTTGCCGTCCTTGTAGGCCCAGGTGATTTTTTCGTAGCGCAGCTCAATCTGCTCCAGATGGTTGTGCTTCTCGAAAGACGGATCCTTGATGTCATGCATCACCGGATTCACCTTCACCACCTTCACGTTTTCCAGTCTGGTGTTGAAGTACTCCACTTCCTGGCCGGCATCGTTGATTTTGTACCACTTGAATTCCGCAGATTTCAGGGTCTGGCCGGTGGTCACCGCCTTGTACAGGTACGGGCTGGATGAGTCGATCTCCTTGGTGAACAGGAACGGCGTGTGATTCGCCCGCAGCAGCGGGAGGGACAACACCACCACCGCATCCTGTGATCCACTCTCAAGCGCCAGAACCGGTGGAAGATCGTCAGCATTATCAGTGTCGATAAGCGTCCCGTCAGGGAAACGAATGTGCAGATGACGAGCCTGCAGGCGGCCCAGTTTCAGTACATCCGGTTCGAAAGTGGCATCAATCACTCCCCAGGGATGGGAGAGACCTAACCGGGCGATGCATTCCGCAGACCAGGCCGCATACGCGGCCTGTTGCTGGAAGTGCTGGGGAGAGACCATCTGGCCCCTGCCCCATAACGGTTGTTCCGTTTTCATTGGCTTCCTGCCTTAACTTACGCTTTCGCCTTCGGCATCTGGCTCACCAGCGACAGGTTCACGTCCATGCCTTCCACCTGGAAGTGCGGCACCGCGAACAGCTTCACGCGGAAGAAGCCCGGGTTGTCCTCAATGTCTTCCACCACCACCTTCGCGTCGCGCAGCGGGTGTGAGGCCTGCAGTTCGTCGCCCGGATCGGTCATTTCGGTCACCAGACTGCGTACCCATGTATTGAGTTCCAGCTCCAGCAGACGGCGATCTTTCGTCGTACCGATATTTTCGCGCTGAATCAGTTTCAGGTAATGCGCAATGCGCGACAGCAGGAAGATATACGGCAGACGGGCGTTGATGCGGCTGTTGGCCGTGGCGTCGGCGGTATCGTACAGCGCCGGTTTCTGCGCCGAGTTTGCCGAGAAGAAGCAGGCGTAATCACGGTTCTTGTAGTACGACAGCGGTATAAAGCCCAGGTTAGCGAATTCAAACTCGCGGGTTTCCGGGATCATCACCTCTGACGGGATCTTCACCTGGTTGCCGGTACCCAGATCGTACAGGTGGATCGGCAGGTCTTTCACGGCCCCGCCTGCCTGCGGGCCACGAATTTGCACGCACCAGCCGTTGTTGATGAAGCTCTTCACCATGTTGGAGGCGAAGGAGAAAGATGCGCTTGTCCACAGGTATTTTTCGTGGTCCGGACCTTTCACCTGCTCAACGTAGTTGAAACTGCGCACCGGCACCGTGTCCGGACCGTAAGGCAGACGCCCCAGCACGCGCGGCATCACCAGGCCGATATAACGGGCATCGTCGGTGTCGCGGAAGGATTTCCATTTGATGTATTCGGCACGGTCGAAGTAGTTACCGATGTCCTTAATCGCGGCCACCTCTTCCATCGATTCCTTGAGGAAGAATTTCGGCCCGACGGCACCGATAAATGGCATATGCGCGGCGGCAGAGACTTTCGAGATATTGCGCAACAGCGCCACGTCCTGCGGGCTTGCGTCAAATTCGTACGCTGAAATAACCGAGCCAATCGGCTCGCCGCCCGGGGTGTCGTATTCAGCGGTATAGGTGTGCCAGTACAGGCCGCTCTGGATAAGTTCCGGCGCATCTTCAAAGTCCTGGTGCAGGTCGTCTTTGGACACATCCAGAATTTCCGTTTTCACGTTCTGGCGGTAGTCGGTGTTGTCCACCAGTTGCTTCAGGCCACGCCACAGGGATTCCACCTTCTGGAATTCTGCATGATGCATCACCGCATCCAGCTGGCGGCTGATTTGGAAATCCAGCTCCGCGATATGGTGGTCAATCAGGGTTTTATCGAGTTTTTCCACTGGCTGGCCGGATTTGCGGATGCAGTCCATAAATACCTGCATTGCCGCTGTCAGGCGCTCACCTGCCGGAGCATCAGACAGTGCGGCATCGTCCAGAAACGCATTGATATCGCCCAGGCTTGTGGCCGGGGTCAGGTTGATTTTGTCGAACAGGGAGGCGTAGACGCTCTCTTTTTCCAGCACAGTGGTCTGCCCCTGCGCGGAGCCATTTTCAGTATTAACAGACATCAGCATTCTCTCGTTTAATCCATTAAAAGACGCGCCCGTTTTTATTTCGGGGCCAGGGCACTCATTTCGTTACGTAATTCCTGAGACAGCGCCGGGTCCTTAAGAATTTTCTCGAGCTCTTTTCTGAAAGTGGCGTTATCCAGCAGATTGGACTTGAGGTCACGTAATAAATTACGCATCGCCAGCATGGCACGAAGCTGAGGAATTTGTCGGGCCACCTGTTCGGGTTCAAAATCTTTCATATCTGAAAAGCGCAGCGTCACATTCTCTTCCGTACGCTCACCCGCCAGCGTATTCGGAACCGTCATGTTGACCTCCGGGTTAAATTCCGAAAGTACACTGTTGAGGTTATTTTTGTTGACGTTGATTTTCTTTCTTTCAGATAATGGCCGGCTCTCTTTACCGTTACTGAAATCACCGACAGTGAGTAATTTAAGGGGTAACTCAACTTTCTTCTGTGCCCCTCCGGTATGCAATGCAAGTTTTAAATTAATGCGTGCCTTAGGCACTTCGTTCTGGAACGAGTCAGCCATAGTGGCCCCTTTCCGTGAGGAATATTTGTTGAAAATAACGACACTTCTTTACAAACCCGATATTAGAATAAATCACCACAAAAAAATCAACAATATAGATCCAAAATCCACAATTGAACTTTTATTAATAACCTTCATCTTATTTATTTCACAAATAATTCCAGAGAGGCAATTGCCATAAGAAACCCTGACTGTATTTATCAGGAAAGCCAGCACAAAAATCCAGATGCCTGCTAATGATACGATTATGACGAAAGTAACATATCTTATTGACCTAAATCAAAATCATTGCTGTCCAGCAATTGGACACAAAAATATAGCACAACGCAAACCAGATATAGCAGTGGTGAATTATTCTTTTGTGCTTTATCTCCAGGAACGAAGTTCTTTTTCGGATGAAACAATATTCATAAAACGTGGCAAACACCCCATAATCATTCGTAAAATGAATATTCCCACCGAATGTTAACCTTTAGCACCTGCTGATTATAAACCTCCCGACAACGCTCAGTCTAAAAAATAATGATTTAAAACACACAAATACCTGACATTAATTTCCATACTAAAAGTCCATTTTATTCTGTTTCCGGAAATTGCTGACAGGTAATAATGGTCTCCCTGTCCGTAATGAACCGGAGAGAATGCTGGCAACACAGGCAGACTCAACATGGGTTTTCCGCCATTCTGCGTCCGTAGCTCAGTTGGTTAGAGCACCACCTTGACATGGTGGGGGTCGGTGGTTCGAGTCCACTCGGACGCACCATTTCAATCCTGAAATGGTGCAAATCCTCTTCTTGTAGTCTGAATAATCCCAATCGCCTGATTTTTTACGCTTTCTCCTGCTACGCTTTTCATATGACAAAAAAAAGCAGGAACAGTGTCGATGAAAAAAATCGCCATTATCGGCTCCGGCCCCACAGGGATTTACACCTTTTACGCGCTCCTGAAGCATAAAACGCCACTGGCCGTTTCCATTTTCGAAAAAGCCGAGGAAGCGGGCGTGGGCATGCCCTATCGAATTGATGAAAACTCGCGTCTGATGCTGGCGAATATTGCCAGCATTGAAATCCCACCCGTTTTTATGACCTACCTCGACTGGTTAAAAGAGCAGAGTGCAGCCCATCTCGCCCGCTATCACGTCGAGAAAGCTTCCCTGCACGACCGGCAGTTTCTGCCCCGAATCCTGCTGGGGGAATATTTTCGTGACAGTTTTCTCAGGGTGGTCAAAGAGGCTCGCAGGCTGGGATTTCAGGTCGATATCCATGAATCCGCCGAGGTGACGGATATCGCCACCGACAAAGACGGCGTTACGCTTTCGGTAAATAACAGCCGCTTACCTGAACGCTTCAATCTTGCCGTCATCGCCACCGGCCACGTCTGGCCTGATGAGGATGAGGCCACGCGCACCTTCTTCCCAAGCCCCTGGTCCGGGTTGATGGACGCCGATATCCCAGCCTGTCGGGTGGGGATTATGAGGACCTCATTAAGCGGACTGGACGCCGCCATGGCGGTTGTTATGCAGCATGGCGCCTTTGTTGATGACAAATTCGTTCTGGATAAGGGCAGCGAGGCGTTAAAAATAGTTCTCATGTCCCGGACAGGCATTCTGCCTGAGGCCGATTTTTACTGCCCTATTCCTTACGAGCCGCTGTCGGTATTAACTGAATTTGTCGTTGAGAATGAAATCGCCAAAGGGTCTGACGGCCTGCTGGATCGTATTTTTACCCTGATGGTCAAAGAGCTGGAACTCGCCGACCCGGCATGGTGTGAGAAAATCGGGCTGCGCGCCCTGGATGCGGACACCCTTCGCGATGCCTGGTTTGAGGACCGCAAACAGCACGGTCCGTTTAGCTGGGCAGAAGCCAATCTTAATGAGGTCGAACGCAACAAACGTGAGCGGCGAACGGTGCCCTGGCGCTACACCGTGCTTCGGTTGCACGAGGTGGTTCAGGAGATCGTGCCGCATCTTAATGAGCCGGACCGGGAACGTTTCAAACAGGGACTTGCGCGGGTGTTTATCGACAACTACGCCGCCATTCCACCGCAGTCTATCCGTCGGCTGCTTGCGCTGCGCGAGGCCGGGATCATCAGCGTTGTCGCATTAGGTGATGATTACACGCTGGATGTCGGTCGCGCCCAGACGGCGATCGCGACTGAAGACAACACCTATCTCTTTGACGTGTTTATTGATGCCCGCGGGCAAAAACCGCTGAAAACAGAGGATCTGCCTTTCCCGACACTGCGCAAACAGCTGCAGGCGACAGGCGACGAGATCCCTGATATTGGCGAGGATTACACGCTTAAAGCACCAGAAACGGTGCGCGGGAGAATCGCGTTTGGCGCGATACCGTGGCTGATGCACGATCATCCCTTCGTTCAGGGACTGGCCGAGTGTGCCGAGATTGCCGGGTCGATGGCGAAAGCGGCGGAAAAACCCGCTTCTGGGTTACGCAGGAGATTGCCGTATTTCGATAGCTGACAGGGCTTCCATGCCCTGACCGTCATTATTCGAAGAACACTTCCGGGTTCTCTGACAGAGAAACGAAGGTTTTCGTCGCTTTATCCAGCGCACGAATTTCACCGCTCTCAATGTCATACACCCAGCCGTGCAGGCGAAGGGCGTTATTGCGCAGACCCACAGCAACGGATGGATGGGTTTTGATGTTGCTCAGCTGCGCAAAGACGTTCTCCTGCACCATTGCATTCACTTTGTCGATCGGCTGATCCCAGCTTTTCTTCTCCACCACCGCTTTAGCGGCATCAGAATAACGCAGCCAGTGGGAGACGGCAGGCATCGGTTCGAGGTTCGCGTTATCCGCAATCGCCTTCATCGCCCCACAGTTGGAGTGACCGCAAATCACAATATCCGTCACGCCAAGCGCCACAACGGCATATTCGATGGTTGCGGAGACACCGCCCGGCTCTGGCCCGAACGGCGGCACAATGTTGCCAGCATTTCGAATGACAAAGAGCTGTCCTGGCTCTTGCTGAGTGACCAGTTCTGGTACCAGACGGCTGTCGGAGCATGAGATGAACAGCGCTTTGGGATTCTGGCTGGACGCTAAACTGCGGAAGAGCTCTTTACGTTGCGGGAAAATCTCTTTTTGAAAGTTGAGGAAACCTTCAATGATATGTTGCATAGCAATTTCTCTTTTATCTGTTGTTGTTTAGGTATGATCGGGATCACACTCGTGAAGTTTACCCATCGTGCTTTACCTGAGACAAGCAATATATTTCTGGCCTGACCGCTGCACAATCTCATCCGCGTTTGCCGGGATGTTTTGTCCCTCAAAGGCACCGTACAGGCGGGCAAATTTTTTGCCTTCCAGAAGACCGGTAATCCGCTCAACGGTGCGGGCTGGCAGCGGCAGCATATTCGGGTAGCTCCACATAAACGAAACGGCGTCTTTTCCGGGCGTGACCTGAAGAATATCCCCCGCCAGCAATACGCCTTCGCCCTCCTGCCAGTGCAGCACCGTACCGCCTGCAAAATGTCCCCCCAGACGCAACAAGGTGACCGACGGAAATAGTTCCAGCGCATCCCCTTCCCAGAACTGAATGGCAGGACTGCCGCGCATGACCCACTCTCTGTCGCTGGCGTGCAGGTACACCGGTGCATTAAATACCGCAGCCCAGGTCTGCATGGTGGTGTAATAGTGTGGGTGCGAGATCGCAATCGCGCTGATGCCGCCGAGCGCGGTAATGAGCGTTTTGGTTGCCGGGTCGAGGTTGGCAATACAGTCCCAGAGAATATTGCCGTGTGGGGTACGTAAAAGCAGCGCGCGCTGGTTAATCGCAAAGGCAGGCACCGTTTTGATACTGAACAGCTGTGGCTCCAGTTGCTGCCATTTGTTGCTGTGGGTGGAAGTCACGGTAGCAAAGTCAATCCACGCCTGGCCGCTGTGCGGAACATACTGGCGTTCATCCTCGCAAATCGGGCATGTTTCCGGCGTGGCGTCATACGCAGTACCACAGGTTTTGCAGAGTGTCATCATATGCATTCCTCAGCCATAAAGCAGAGAGTATGGCAGGGATTATCCATATGTGCTGCGAGGTACATTGCTGGCCTTTTTTGCCCTATACTGTGCCAGTATCAAAAACTGAACAAAGCAGGTGCCACATGGAAATTGATCTCGAAAACCTGGTCTTTAACGGACTGGATGAAGCAGAAGAGCGTAATGCGGAACGTCTGGACGACGCAGATAAAAAAGCCCAGGCGATTGTTGCAGATGACGACTGCGGCGATGCCTGCAAGATCTGATGAAAAAGCACCGGTTAACCCGGTGCTTTTTTTTGGTTACTTTTTCAGCCCGTCAATGGCCGCCTGCGCGCAGGCTTCATCAAGATGACCGCCCGGCGCACCGCCGATGCCAATCGCCCCGATCACCTCATCGCCCTCTTTCACCGGCAGGCCGCCCGCCAGCAGCAGGAAGCCCGGAATATCACGCATGTTTTGCGCGCCGGCGTTGCTCTGCGCCGCTTCCATCACTTTGCCTGAGGCATTCTTTGCGCTGAGCGCCGTCCAGGCTTTCATTTCGCTGGCTTTAACCGTATGAGGACCGGCATTGTCCGTACGCTGCACGGCTTTCACCACACCCGCACGGTCAACCACGGTGACCGTCACCTGATAATTCTTTGCCGTACACGCCTGAATGGCGGACGTGGCCAGCGCATTCGCCTGCGCCAGCGAGAGACTCTTTTGGTTTAACGTATCGGCCTGTGCCGACAGACTTACGCTACCTGCGGCCAGTGCCGCAACCATCATTAATTTTTTCATCGCACTTCCTCGCGTGTTGGGATACGTGGCAGAGCGTACCCCACCGGGCGATGAAACATAATTCGGTTGAATACGCACTCAACCTGGTAGTTATACGGATTGCAATTTATCGTATTCGCGTATTGCCTGAACCAGACTGCCGACGCCAAGCTTGGTAAACGCCGCCGCGCGGTGTGCTTCCACCGTCCGTGGCGAGAGATTCAGCCGGGCGGCCACCTCTTTGTTGCTGAGCCCTTTCATCAACTCCCCCAGCACCTCATGCTCCCGCGCGGTTAATTGTGCGAAGCGCGCTTTCACCCGGGAGGTTTCCTGCCAGCCGGCAAACCGGCGCTGACTCTCCTCAAAGGCTAACCCTACCGTTTCGATAAGCTTATCGGCATCCAGCGGCTTGGTGAAAAACTCAAACACGCCGTTACGAAATGCCCGACGACAGGCATCTACGGTCCCGTGCCCGGTCATGATGATTACCGGCAGCAGGGGCCAGGGCCATTTCCCCTCCTCAAGCCAGGTGAGCCCGCCTTTGCCCGGCATCCGCATATCCAGCAGCATGCAGCCTACCAGCTCCGCGTCCCGTGCATGGGCCGCGGTAAAGGCATCAACGCTTTCAAACGTCCTGACCGGCCACCCCATGCCCGAAAGCAAAAACGCCATCGACTCTCTGATGGATTCATCATCATCAATCAGCCAGATTGTGTTATCCAACCGTAGCCTCCTTTCCGTTTGCCAGTTGTAGCCGGATCTCTGCCCCGCCCTGCGGCGCATTGCCCAGCGTAATCGATCCATTCATACGCGTCATTAATGATTCCGTTAAGGTCATTCCCAGGCCAATGCCCTCTTCCCGGCCGCTGTAAAACGGCATAAAGGCATTCTGTAACGCCTCCGGACTAAAGCCTGGCCCGCCGTCCGTCACGGTAATCTGAATGCCACTCTCGGTTTTGTGGCTTTCAATCTTTACCCAGCCAGCAGGACTCGCCTGTTGGGCCTGAATCGCATTGCTGAGCAGATTATGCAGCACCTGCTCCAGCCAGAGCGGGTCGGCCAGCACGGTGGTGGCCCCGAGGGCAAACACATGGCTGACCGAGATATGCTCAGCCCTGCGCTCATGCTCAAGTAAGTTCACCACCTGTAGCCAGCATGCTGCCAGATCGGTTTCCCGCAGGGTGACTTTCTCCTTCACAACGTGCTCACGAAAACGGGTTAATAATGCGCTAATACGCTGCGTTTGTGTCAGCGCAGCCGACAGCGCCTGCGACACGGCCTGGCCGTTTTCCTGCTGTAACTGACGCTGCGCGCCCTGGATCCACGTCTGGACGGCGGTCAGCGGCTGGTTTATCTCATGCACAATACCTGCGGTGATCTCCCCAAGGGTATTGAGCCTGGCGTGCTGGTAATAGCGCGCCCTTTGCTCGGCGTCTTTACGCGCTTTACGCTGCCAGAGCACCACGTTTGCCAGCGCAATCACTATCCCCCAGCCGATAAACAGTAAAGGGTAAACAGACCAGGAGACGCCAAACCAGTCCGGCCGGGAATCCGCTTCAAGCGTAAAAGGTTGCGTATGTTGCGGGAAGGTGCGTTGCCAGTGCCAGAATGCGTCAGAGGGCCGTTCTTCTCTGGTCGGTATGAAGCGGATCCCAAGGTGGGTAAACGGATGATGCGCATTCAGAATCGGCCCGAGATCCACCCGCACGCGGATCTGACGCCAGGGGTTATAAAGCCAGTACTGCATCTCGTGGGCAGGCTCCACCCGCGCCGCATCCAGTGGGCGTCCCGTCGTTTTTTCCAGGGCGAGCAGATGGGGGAATTTTTTGCGCAAGGCGGCAATGTCTTCATCGCCATTCAAAAGCGGTAAGACCGATTCATTTTGCGTCAGGACCGCGCTTAATTCGGAAAATAACGCCGAGAACTCACGGTCTCGTTCCCAGAACTGACGGCGAATTTGTTCGGCGTAGAGCAGTACGCCGCTGAGCGTGCACGCTATCGCCCAAAGAACGATAGCGCGTTTCATCATGCTGTTGGTGGTCATTGCGTTAACAGGGGCAGTGGCGAATGCCGAGACCTTACCAGCTAACCCTGTTAAGGACAAAAAAACGTGGGGTCAGACCTCCGGCGTATGTTTAAAGCCAGTCAGCATGAGCATTAACCCGTCTGGTGATGAGGCTGGTTCAAACTGATAATGATTCCCCTGGCGATCGCCACCGATATACCACGAGATCTCGGTTTTTCCTTCCGCCAGCGCCTTACGCACGGCTTTATCCACGTCGACCATCCGGTATTCACGAACATGGTTCAGATAAAGCACGGCATCGGAACGGTAATTACAGGCCGGACGCGACGACCACTTCACGGTCGCAGGATCCCAGTCATTACTGGCCGGATAAAAGAAAATCTGATCAGCCCCATTGTTTTCTACCTTCCCACCGAAAATACGGATGCGGTATTTAAACAAGGACGGATCCTGCCCGGCGGGCAGCGGTGGGATATGGAATTTTACCAGGCTCAGCGTCTCGCTGTTTTTTGTGCGTCCACCGTTCTGCCAGTTATCTTCTACCAGTAACACCTGCGGTGAAGGCTGAGTGATGTTCGGTTCAAGACTGCTGAGCCAGACATTGGCCTTCGCCATAGAATAACCATAGGGCACGGTTGAACCACAATCCATACCGCGGTTCATGCAGCGTTCGGTCATAAAGCGGGCGGCATCGTCCGTCCAGCCGTTCATGAAATCGGCATGCGCCGTGTAGAGGCTACCCCAGCGTTCTTCACGTTCAGCCCCCTGCATCACCGGATCGAGCGACAGTTGCGCCTGACGGGTGTCCAGGCGGGTAATACCATGCAGCACGTAAGCCACATTCATGTTAACCGTTGGAATTTTTACCGGGAACGCGCTCGGGCACTGGCCGTTAACGTCATACGCCGCATTGGCCAGACCGTGGTCGGGCTTCAGATTCACACCGTCCCAGCAGTTCGGAAATTGAATGCCAATATTAAACTGGACGGCATCGTTAGCTTTACGCAGCCCGCATACCTCCCCGATTTTGCTGCTATAGCCATTCCCGTTCGCGCATAAAAAGCTGATATGGGGGTTGGGCGTGCTGCCGTGATGATCCCCGGCGAGCAGCGACAGCCCGGCCGGGAACGGGTGCAAGGGATAGGCATCAACCTTCGAGGCCTGATAATAGGTTTTTTGATAGGCCGGTTTGACCACCGTTCCGTCGGGTAATCTCAGAGAAGGCGCCCAGTAGGCAGAGCCGTCGGCCTTGTTATCACAGGTCGTCTCTTCATGCTGGCGCAAGGTTTCCCGGGTTGAAAAGGCATCGGTATGGGTATTGCCAAAGAAATCGTGCCACATGGCCTGGTTGGGCATACCAAACATCATGATGGCGTCATCGCCGAGGGTGTGGGAGTAACTGCAGACCACATGCGCCTGTGGCCCGGCATGGGCCGCCTGCATGGCAATCAGTAACGCGGTGGCTAAAAGGGCGGGCGTGAATACAGTCCGTTTCATCTTCATCTCCTTCTGTGAAAGGAGATATTGGTAACAAAACGGCCTGCGTTAACCGAGGATTTCCCAGCGTATTTTTCCGCTCATCCACGCTTTACAGCATCGAGGCACAGCTCATTCCAGTACATTTCGCGCGTGCGGCGCAGTTCAGCGTGACGTTTTATCATGGAACCACTCCGGGTCAATGTTGGCCACGTCCACGCCATACAGACTGGCGACAGGCAGTATCGACTCAAGAACACGTTGCGCGCTGTTCTCCGCATTCGCGGGCCGGGTCGCAAAAAACCGCCGTAACGTGCTTATCCACTTTTTCATCGTCTGTACCCCTCTCGCTTTACCTGACTTCAGTAAAACACGCCTACATCAGGAAGGGGAAATAACAATAACGACAGTTGATATGCAGGATTTGAGTAACTCGCGAAACGCTGGTGCCTTACCCGGCCAGCGCCTTCACCACTGTCTCCATCGCCTGGGTGGTTAACTCGCTCCGTTTTACGCGCTGGTTCGCCAGCGCCGTACGCAGTACCCCGGCAATCACGATATGCTTGGGCTCCTGCCCTAAGTCACGCATCTCCAGAACGACCTTCCCTACCACCCGACACATCTCCTGGTACAGCTCTTCGTCTTTGGTCACATTGCCCATAGCGATCCACTCCGTTGCCCTAAACCGTCAGCTTAAATGATCCCTCGCCCGGATACAAAAAAGAAGCCCGGCGAGAAACTCACCGGGCTTCCTAAGCTAAATCAATTAATTAGTTATTTACCGGGATCACCGCACCTTTGTACTTGGTGCGGATCCAGTCCTGAATCTCTTTGGAGTGCAGCACATTCACCAGCGCAACGATATCTTTCTTCTTCTCGTCACCGCGATGCACGGTAATGATATTGGCATACGGGTTGTTTTCACCGCTCTCAACTGCAATCGGGTCGTGAACCGGATCCAGACCGGCGTCAATCGCGTAGTTGGCGTTGATCACGACCGCCGCGCCTTCATCGTTGTTATACATCTGCGGCAGCAGAGACGCTTCCACGTCAGGAGTAAACTGCAGCTTTTTCGGGTTCTCCACGATGTCGCTGATGCGCGCGGTCACTTTGTCGATGCCAGGCTTCAGCTTGATCACCCCTTCTTTTTCGAAGATAGAGAGAATACGCCCCTCTTCAGAAACGGCATCACGCATGATGATTTTGCCGCCTTCCGGCAGGTCTTTCAGCGACTTGTATTTTTTGGAGTAGATGCCGATGGGCTCGATGTGGATCGCGCCTGCGCTGACAAAATCATAATCCTTATCGCCTTCGTGATCTTTCAGCACGCTGTTCAGGTAAGGGATGTGCTGGAAGTAGTTCGCGTCAATGTCATGACCCGCCAGGGCAGTGTTGGGCAGAATGTAGTCCTGGAACGGTTTGATCTCCAGGTCGATACCCTGCTTCGCCAGAATCGGCTTCGCCTGCTCGAGAATTTCAGCATGTGGCGTATTGGACGCGCCCACAGTGAGGGTGTCAGCCCAGGAGGCAAAGCTCAGGGCGCTGAGGGTTGCTGCGGCGATCAGTGTCAGTGTCTTTTTCATGATGATGGTTCCTGTGTGTATTTATTAGCGTTTATCTAACAGTGAGGTAATGATGTCGCCGCAGAACTGGATAACGAAAACGATGATCAAAATGGTCACCGTTGCCACCAGCGTGACGTCACCATGGTTGCGCTGGAATCCTTCCAGATAAGCCAGATTTCCCAACCCACCGGCGCCGATCACTCCGGCCATTGCGCTGTAGCTCACCAGCGCAATCAGCGTCACCGTAATACCTGAAACCAGTGCGGGTGATGATTCCGGCAGTAAAACCCGAAACACTAAGGTGCTCAGTCGTGCCCCCATTGAGCGCGTTGCTTCTATGACCCCTTTGTCCACTTCACGCAGGGCGATCTCCACCAGACGGGCGTAGAACGGTGCGGCGCCCACAATCAGGGCAGGCAGTGCCGCGTTAGCTCCCAGGATGGTGCCAACAACGGTCTTGGTGAACGGGATCAGCAAAACAATCAGAATGATGAACGGGATAGAGCGGAACACGTTCACCACAATTGAAATGACGCTATAGACCGTGCGGTTGTGGAACAATCCGCCGCGGGCGGTTAAAAACAGCGCCAGACCCAGTACGATCCCCAGCACAAAGGTCGCCACACCGGAGAGCGCGGTCATGTACAGCGTCTCAAGCGTTGCCGCCCAGAGCTGATCCCACTTCAGATGCGGAAAGAGATTTTCAGCCATGTTTAATCACCTCGCCTTCAATATCGCTGTGCTTCAGGTCGGCGAGGATATTGTTCAGTTGTTCATCGGATGCCGCCACGTGTACCCACAGCTGGCCAAACACGCCGTGCGCCGTCTGGGTCATTTTTCCGTGCAGAATGTTAAACGGCAGGCCGTAGCGCAGCGTCAATTCACCCACAATCGGTTTATGTGTGCTGTGCCCGGTGAAGGTCAGACGGATGACCGTCCCTTCCAGATCGTTTGCCAGCTCGGTATTAAAGGTCTCTTCCTCGGCGTACTGACTCACCTGGCGGACAAACTGCTGCGTAATCGGCTGCTGCGGATGGGTAAAAACGCTCAGCACGTCGCCCTCTTCCACCACTTTACCGTTCTCCATCACCGCCACCCGGTCACAGATTTTGCGCACCACGTGCATCTCGTGGGTAATGAGGACGATGGTCAGCCTGAACCGACGATTAATGTCCAGCAGCAGATCGAGGATCTGATCGGTGGTCTGTGGGTCGAGCGCAGAGGTGGCTTCGTCACAGAGCAATACATCCGGGTTGTTCGCCAGCGCACGCGCAATGCCCACGCGCTGCTTTTGCCCGCCGCTCAGCTGCGACGGATACGCATTTTCGCGGCCTTTCAGCCCGACCAGTTCCACCAGCTCGGCCACGCGGGCCTGAATCCTGGCCTTTGGCACCCCGGCGATCTGCATCGAAAAGGCAATGTTTTCCGCTACCGTTCGCGACCACAGCAGGTTGAAGTGCTGGAACACCATGCTGATCTTCAGACGCGCCTGTCGCAGCGCTTCCCCCTTTGCGGCAGAAATGTCCTGACCGTTAATGGTCACGCTGCCGCTGCTCGGTTTTTCCAGGCCATTTAACAGGCGGATAAGCGTACTTTTCCCCGCGCCGCTGTAGCCAATAATGCCGTATATCTGCCCCTGCTCAATCGTCAGATTGACGTTATCAACGGCCGTGAGCGCCACCTTGCCGTTGTCAAAGACCTTCGAAATATTGCTGAGAACAATCATTCTTATTCGTTATCCGTCCGCCCTGGCGGTTTAGAAGTATGGATGTCCAAACGATAGTAATCAGCCGTTACTTGCTTTTAAATGAACAAAAAAGCATGTGTTATAACCAGAGGGAATAAACACTGCCTGTCGCGGGCGAGACCCGTTTAGACCAATTTCAGCAATGTTTATCTGCACGATGCATATGTCAGGGGCGACCCACGCCAAAAACGCGCATTTTTTCAACATATTCTGTTGATATAGCCATCCTCACATCCGGAGCACTTTACGTCTTGCTATCCTGACATCCAAAAACACCATTTATATTCTTTTCTGTTCTAAAAAGCAGAGATTCGTTCTTTCTTGCGAAATTTTCACCGCCCTATCATCCCGTCATGACCTCCTGAAAGGAAAAAACCATGACGATTTACCACTCCGTCACTGAACTGATTGGCCAAACACCGGTTATCCAGCTGCATAAACTGGACACCGGCCTCTGCTCGCTGTTTCTGAAACTGGAGAACCAGAACCCGGGTGGCTCTATAAAGGACCGCGTGGCGCTGTCGATGATCAATGAAGCGGAGCGCACCGGCCAGCTGCAGCCGGGCGGCACGATTATTGAGGCCACGGCGGGGAATACCGGCCTGGGTCTGGCCCTGATCGCCGCCCAGAAAGGCTATTCGCTGATCCTGGTGGTACCGGACAAAATGAGCCGCGAGAAAATCTTCCACCTTCGCGCGCTGGGTGCCCAGGTGTTACTGACGCGTTCGGACGTCAATAAAGGCCATCCCGCCTATTACCAGGATTACGCCCGGCGTCTGGCGAGTGAACTGCCCGGCGCGTTTTTCATCGATCAGTTCAACAACGAAGCCAATCCGCTGGCGCACCGTACCACCACCGCGCCGGAGCTGTTTGAACAGCTTAACGGCAGGATCGACGCCATCGTGGTGGGCGTGGGGTCAGGCGGCACGCTGGGTGGCCTGCAGGCGTGGTTCGCCGAACACTCGCCGCACACGGAGTTTGTCCTCGCAGACCCGGCAGGATCGGTTCTGGCCGACCAGGTGGAAACCGGACGCTACCGCGACGCGGGCTCCTGGCTGGTTGAGGGAATTGGCGAAGACTTTATTCCCCCACTGGCCCACATTGACGGGGTGAATCGCGCCTGGCGCATCACCGACCGCGACGCGTTCGCCACCGCGCGCGAGCTGCTGAAAACGGAAGGCATTCTGGCTGGCTCCTCCAGCGGAACCCTGCTGGCAGCCGCGCTGAAGTATTGCCAGGCACAGACCACGCCGAAACGCGTGGTGACCTTCGCCTGCGACAGCGGCAACAAATACCTCTCAAAGATGTTCAACGATGACTGGATGCGCCAGCAGGGGCTGATGTCCCGCCCGCAGGCAGGCGATCTCTCCGACTACATTGCGCTGCGCCACGACGAGGGCGCCACCGTCACCGCCGCCCCGGACGACACGCTTTCCACCGTACTGGCACGCATGCGCCTGTATGACATCTCGCAGCTGCCGGTGCTGGAGAACGGCAAGGTGGTAGGCATTATTGATGAGTGGGATCTGCTGCGCCACATTGGCGGTGACGGGGCTCGCTTTGCCCTCCCCGTCACGGCGGCCATGACGCAACAGGTGGAGATTCTTGATAAGCACGCGCCGGAAAGCGCCCTGCACGCCATCTTTGACCGCGGTCTGGTGGCGGTGATTAATGACAATGACCGTTTTCTGGGTCTGATCACCCGCAGCGACCTCCTCACCGCCTGGCGCAACCGTCTACAGCAATAAGGAAACAAGAATGAAAAATCTCGCCACGCTCAGCGTACACAGCGGCCAGGTTAACGATCAACACGGCGCGGTCATGCCGCCCATTTACGCCACCTCGACGTTTGCGCAACCGTCGCCGGGGGAGCATACCGGCTACGAATATTCCCGAAGCGGCAATCCTACCCGCCATGCGCTGGAAACCGCCATCGCCGAACTGGAAGGCGGCACGCGCGGCTATGCTTTTGCCTCCGGTCTGGCCGCCATTTCCACCGTACTGGAGCTGCTGGATAAAGACAGCCATATCGTCGCCATTGATGACGTGTATGGCGGCACCTACCGTCTGATTGAAAACGTGCGCAAGCGCAGCACCGGGCTGCGGGTCAGCTGGGTAAAGCCCGACGATCTGGCCGCGCTGGAAGCCGCCATTGGTCCCCAAACGCGCATGATCTGGGTGGAGACGCCGACTAACCCGCTGCTGAAACTGGCCGACCTGGCAGCCATCGGGGCCATTGCCCGCCGCCATAACGTGATAAGCGTGGCGGATAACACCTTCGCCTCCCCGGTCATTCACCGTCCGCTGGAGCTGGGTTTTGATATCGTAGTGCACTCCGCCACCAAATACCTGAACGGCCATTCCGACGTGGTAGCCGGGCTGGCGGTGGTGGGCGATAACCCGGCGCTGGCGGAACGGTTGGGTTATCTGCAAAACGCCATCGGCGGCGTGCTCGATCCCTTCAGCAGTTTTCTGACGCTGCGCGGAATGCGTACCCTGGCTCTGCGGATGGAAAAGCACAGCAGCAACGCGCTGGCGATTGCGCAATGGCTTGCGCAGCAGCCGCAGGTCGAAAAGGTGTTCTATCCGGGGCTGGATTCGCACCCGCACTATCAGCTCGCCCGCAGGCAAATGGCGCTGCCGGGCGGGATGATTTCCGTCGTGGTGAAAGGCGATGCGCAACGTGCGACGGAGGTGATCCGCAAGCTGAAGCTGTTCACCCTCGCAGAAAGTCTCGGCGGTGTGGAAAGCCTGGTGAGTCAGCCCTACAGCATGACCCACGCCTCAATTCCGCGCGAGCAGCGTCTGGCTAACGGCATTGTGCCGCAGCTGATCCGCCTGTCCGTGGGGATCGAAGAGGCACACGATCTGATTGCCGATCTGAGTCAGGCGCTGGAAAAATAAGCAAAAGGCGGCAGGCCCCTCGCCTGCCGCCATAAGATGTCATTATGCCTTAACGCATTGATAACAATATTATGTGAAACTGCACAGATTATTTCTGAAACACCGTTTCCATTTTCCTTTTATCTTAAAATCAGCGTATAATGCGCGCCAAATCCCTGGTGAATGGTTTCAGCGCTTGGCATACAAAAAACAACGTACAACTTCTCCTCTCCTTCGTTGGGCTGTCACTCAGGCACACTTTCTTCTGCACGCTCATTTGATGTCTCCTATCCTTAGTGCGTGTCATATACTCTTTTGCAACACAGGTTTGACTCCGCGGCGGTGCGCCCCCGGAGCGAGATTTCCATATCCTTCCCAACTTAAAGACTAAGACTGTCATGAAAAAGACGAAAATTGTTTGTACCATCGGCCCGAAAACCGAATCTGAAGAGATGCTGACCAAAATGCTGGACGCCGGCATGAACGTTATGCGTCTGAACTTCTCTCACGGTGACTACGCTGAACATGGTCAGCGTATCCAGAACTTGCGCAACGTCATGAGCAAGACCGGTAAAAAAGCCGCCATCCTGCTGGATACCAAAGGTCCTGAAATCCGCACCATCAAACTGGAAGGCGGTAACGACGTCTCCCTGAAAGCGGGCCAGACCTTTACCTTCACCACTGACAAGTCTGTGGTCGGTAACAGCGAAATCGTTGCGGTAACCTATGAAGGCTTCACCAGCGATCTGTCTGTGGGTAACACCGTGCTGGTAGACGATGGTCTGATCGGAATGGAAGTCACCGCCATCGAAGGCAACAAAGTCATCTGTAAAGTGCTGAACAACGGCGACCTGGGCGAAAACAAAGGCGTTAACCTGCCAGGCGTTTCCATCGCGCTGCCAGCACTGGCTGAAAAAGACAAGCAAGACCTGATCTTCGGCTGCGAGCAAGGCGTTGATTTCGTTGCTGCCTCCTTCATCCGTAAACGTTCCGACGTGGTTGAAATCCGTGAGCACCTGAAAGCGCACGGCGGCGAGAAGATCCAGATCATCTCCAAAATCGAAAACCAGGAAGGCCTGAACAACTTCGACGAAATCCTCGAAGCGTCTGACGGTATCATGGTTGCGCGTGGCGACCTGGGTGTTGAAATCCCGGTTGAAGAGGTGATCTTCGCGCAGAAAATGATGATCGAGAAATGTGTCCGCGCACGTAAAGTGGTTATCACTGCTACCCAGATGCTGGACTCCATGATCAAAAACCCACGTCCAACCCGCGCAGAAGCAGGCGACGTGGCGAACGCCATCCTCGACGGTACTGATGCCGTCATGCTGTCTGGCGAATCCGCGAAAGGTAAATATCCGCTGGAAGCGGTGTCCATCATGGCCACCATCTGCGAACGTACTGACCGCGTGATGACCAGCCGTCTGGACTTCAACAACGACAGCCGCAAACTGCGCATCACTGAAGCGGTCTGCCGCGGTGCAGTAGAAACGGCTGAGAAGCTGGAAGCGCCACTGATCGTGGTTGCAACGCAGGGCGGTAAATCTGCGCGTGCCGTACGTAAATACTTCCCGGATGCTACCATCCTGGCGCTGACCACCAATGAAACCACTGCGCGTCAGCTGGTGCTGAGCAAAGGTGTTGTTGCGCACCTGGTGAAAGAGATCGCCTCTACTGACGATTTCTATATTCAGGGTAAAGAACTGGCGCTGGAAAGCGGCCTGGCACAGAAAGGCGACGTGGTGGTAATGGTATCGGGTGCACTGGTACCGAGTGGTACAACCAATACCGCATCTGTTCACGTGCTGTAATAATGTTCAAACGAATTAGTTTTTGATAAAAAGCGTCCTTCGGGGCGCTTTTTTTATTCGTGGTATTAGCCAACTCTATTCAAAATAGCAAATCGGGTTTTTCTATTTAATCGCGATTTATGTAAGACGAATCCGATGAAAAATGCCTTTTTTAACATAGCTTTTTCGACAAAAATGCCGAATTCGTTGCTTCTTTGAGCGAACGATCAAAAATAGGCGTATTCCCATCAAAAAAATATTCTCAACCCAAAAAAGTTTGTGTAATACTTGTAACGCTACATGGAGATTAACTCAATCTAGAGGGTATTAATAATGAATCGTACTAAACTGGTACTGGGCGCGGTAATCCTGGGTTCTACTCTGCTGGCAGGTTGCTCCAGCAACGCTAAAATCGATCAGCTGTCTTCTGACGTTCAGACTCTGAACGCTAAAGTTGACCAGCTGAGCAACGACGTGAACGCAATGCGTTCCGACGTTCAGGCTGCTAAAGACGACGCAGCTCGCGCTAACCAGCGTCTGGACAACCAGGCTACTAAATACCGTAAGTAATAGTACCTGTTAATAAAATGGCGCACATTGTGCGCCATTTTTTTTGCCTGCGTCAAACATCCTACTGCGTCACCTTCTCGCCATCCTCTTCCGTTACCGCAGCAGAGACACGGCTGTTCTGTACGGACTGCACGTTGTTGCTTGCCGACGGCCCGTTAGCCGCCGATACGGCGACCGGGATCCCCGCCCGGCGCGACAAGGCTTTATCAATAAGCGCTTTGTCACTTCCTGCCTGAGAAACAAACGAGGCAAAGTTAGCGGAATGGGTAATAGGTGTAATCTGCGGGTTTTCTCCCTCCACCTGCGCCAGCGGACGATGTACTTCAATATAGCGTTTGCCATCCGGCTCGACGGAGAACTTCACCGGCTCATTAATAATCTGCACCCGCGTGCCGACCCGCACCTGTTCGAACAGGGCTTTAATGTCCGGAGCGTTCATGCGCATACAGCCTGAACTCACCCGCAGGCCAACGCTGTCCGGCGCACTGGTACCGTGGATGAGATATTCCCCATTGCCCACGCCTAAACGCAGTGCAAAGCGTCCCAGCGGGTTATTTGGCCCGGCGGGTACGACCGGCGGCAATTTAATGCCCTGTTCCAGAGAGCGCGCTCTGATGCCCGGCGTCGGGGTCCAGGTTGGATTAGGGATCTTCTGACTCACGCGGGTCGTCGTGACCGGCGTCTCCAGCCCCAGCTGTCCAATCCCCAGCGGGAAGACCTGAACAATATTTCCCCCCGGCGGATAGTAGTAAAGCCGTAACTCGGCCAGGTTCACCACAATACCTTCGCGTGGCGTGTCCGGAAGCAGCATCTGGGATGGAATGGTAATCACCGTTCCCGGCGCAGGGTTTACCGGCGCAATGGTATTATTGGTTTCAAGGATGAGCTGTGCCGCAGTATTAAACCGACGTGCGATGGTCTGAAGTTTGGTGTCCCCTTCCTGTATTGTGTAGGTTTGATTTTGCCCAATCAGACGGCTGCCTGCGGGCGGTAACGGATAATCCATCGCACTGGCCGAATTAAGAGCGCCGAGCGAACCAAGGAGTAAGAGTGTTATTAGAGACGCGCGCTTCATGCTGAGATTCCTTATTCACTGACAGAACGCCAGAAAGCTGAAAAACCAGCGAGGCGGGAACCACCTCGCGAAACAGAATGAATGCTGTCCTGTAAGTCTAGCTAATGATTGCAGCTTTGGCGCGGATGGCGCGAATCATCGCTTCCAGCCCCTGGGAGCGGGACGGGGTGAGGTGTTGGGTCAGGGCCATTTTTTCAAACCACGGGCGCACATCAAAGGCGACAATATCCTGCGCGGACATCTGGTGGTAGAGAATAAAGACCACGGCGATAAGCCCTTTCACAATCGCGGCATCGCTGTCGCCGTGCAATTCAATCGTACCGTCGCCCTTTTGCTCCATCACAATCCACACCTGGCTCTGGCAGCCCAGAATAATATTATCCGGGTTATGCGCCGCTTCACTGAGCGGCGGCAAACGCTGCCCCAGCTCAATAATATAGAGATACTTTTCTTCCCAGTTTGCGCAACGTCCGAAGTTACGCAGTAATTTATCTTTGTCCGGCAACTCTGCCATTGTTCGCTTCTCCGTTAGCCCAGCAACTGGTGAATGCGTTTTAGCCCCGCCACCAGCCTGTCGACCTCTTCCGATGTGTTGTACATCACCAGCGACGCGCGGCACATTGCCGGGACCTGATAAAATGCCATCAGCGGCATGGCACAGTGGTGCCCGGTACGCACGGCCACGCCATAGTTATCGAGGAAACTGCCCACATCATAGGCATGGTGTTTTCCCAGATTGAACGCAATCACGCCCTGCCGGTTGGCCGGGCCATACAGGGTCAACTCGGGCACGCTGGCAAGCTCCTGCAGCGCGTAGTGCATCAGCATCTGCTCATACTCCTGGATGGCGTCAAGGCCAATGGAGGAGACATAAGAGAGAGCAGCCCCGAGCCCGATAATCCCGCCGGTATTGGGCGTACCAGCCTCAAAACGCCACGGCGCGCGCGCGTAGGTGGTCCCTTCCGACAGGCTGACGGTGGCGATCATCGAGCCGCCCCCTTCCCACGGCGGCATGGCCTGCAAAATATCGTCTTTCACATACAACACGCCGATCCCGGTTGGGCCATAAAGCTTATGCCCGGAGAAGACGTAAAAATCGCAGTCCAGCGCCTGCACATCCACCGCGTGGTGCATTACCGCCTGAGCGCCATCAATCAGGACCTTCGCGCCCGCCCGGTGGGCTTTTTCGACGATCTCTGCCACCGGGTTTTCGGTGCCCAGCACGTTAGAGACCTGGGTTATCGCCACCAGCCGCGTGCGGTCGTCCAGCAGGGCATCAAGGTGCTCAAGCTGAAGCGTGCCGTCCTGATTCAACGGGATCACCCGTAGCGCAGCACCCACACGCTCACAGAGCATCTGCCACGGCACGATATTGGCGTGGTGTTCCATCTCGGTGATGATGATGTTATCGCCCGCGTGGACCTGCGCACTGCCCCAGCTGTTGGCGACAAGGTTGATCCCTTCCGTCGTGCCGCGCACAAACACCAGCTCTTCCGGCGATCGCGCATTCAGAAAAGCGGCCACCTGGGTGCGAACGTTCTCCATACGCTGGGTCGCCTCTGCGCTCAGCGTATGAATACCGCGATGCACGGCGGCGTAACCGTGTCGGTAGAATTCGGCTTCTGCATCCACCACCTGATTCGGTTTTTGCGCGCTGGCAGCGCTGTCGAGATAGGCCAGCGGCAGTCCATTCACTTCACGGGTCAGAACCGGGAAATCGGCCCGTACTTTCTCTACGGGAAAACTCATGCTGCGCCTCCAGGCAGACGCTGACCAATACGGGCCAGCACCTGCTGTTTTAACAGGCCATCGTCCAGCGCCTCCGTCAGCTCTGCGGCAAAGGCGTAGATAATCATTTTCTGCGCCGCCTGCTGGTCAATACCGCGCGAACGCAGATAGAACATCTGTTCATCGTCAATGCGCCCGACCGTGGCGCCGTGGCTGCATTTGACGTCGTCGGCATAGATCTCCAGCTGCGGCTTGGTGTCCACTTCTGCCAGGCGCCCCAGCAGCAGGTTGTTGTTGGTCATCTGCCCGTCGGTCTTAATGGCGTGTTGCGCCACATTGATCAGACCGTTAAACACCGCGCGGCCTTTGTCGCTGACAATGGTTTTGTGCAGCTGGCGGCTGTTGCAGTAGCCTTTGTTGTGCTCAAGCCAGGTCCGCGTATCACACACTTCCGATTTGACCGGCATCGCCAGGCTGTTGATGCGCAGGGTGGCGTTCTCGCCGTTAAGCTGCGTACTGGTATTGTGACGCAGTACCGCGCCCCCCAGCAGGAAGCTGTGGCTGTATGCCGCTGCATCTTGTCCAAGCAGGATATCGTTATGCGCAAAGTGGTGACTCTGCGGGTTCTCGAATGCCAGCTTGATATGGTGCAGCTGAGCGTTGGCGGCGACATTCATCGTCAGGCGCGCCCCGGTAAAGTGGCGGGTATCGTTGAGGCTGACGTAATGTTCAATGATCGTGGCTTCCGCCCCCTCCGCCAGCTCCAGATGGTGGCGATAGTGCGCAGTATTGATTTCATCGCCGTCCAGGCCCTGGGTGATGTGCATCAGCAGCAGCGGTTTCGCCGGGCGCTGGTTTCGCTTCACGTGAATCTGCGTCACACTCTGCGCCAGGCTCTCGGTAAGGTGCAGAAAGACCTCCGGCTGCACGGGTGCCGTCAGGCTCTGGCGCTCATCATTAATGGTGATCGTATAACCGCTCTCGTCGGTGCTGTCGCTCAGATCAGGACGGAACTGGCCGTCGACAAACACCAGGCGCAGGGCATCCACATTCAGCGCCAGTGCATCGCGCTGCGTCGGTGTGATATCCGCCCGTTGCGAGACAAATTCAGCGTTCAGCAGGCCCTCAAGCGGCGTGTACTTCCAGTTCTCATGTTTACGCGTGGGTAAACCGAGGCGCAGCATCTGTTGCAGGTGATGTTGTGCCTGCTCAGAACGCCTTCCGCCCTGCGCTTCAAACAGGCGGTGCCACTGCTGGAGCGCATTACTGCTGTTCGGTAAGCCAGCCATAACCCTGCTCCTCCAGTTGTTTGACCAGCGTGAAATCACCGGATTTCACAATGCGCCCCTGGTAAAGCACGTGGACGTAATCCGGTTTGATGTAGTCAAGAATACGCTGATAGTGGGTAACGATAATGAATGACCGTTTGCCGTCGCGCAGAGAATTCACCCCGTCGGCGACAATCTTGAGGGCATCGATATCCAGACCGGAATCGGTCTCATCCAGAATGCACAGTTCAGGTTCAAGCACCGCCATCTGCAGAATGTCGTTGCGCTTCTTCTCGCCGCCGGAGAAACCGACGTTCACCGAGCGGGTCAGCAAATCTTCCGGCATTTTCAGCAGCTTGATCTTCTCTTCCATCAGGTCCTGAAAATCAAAACGATCCAGCGCCTCCAGGCCACGGTATTTACGTACCGCGTTGAGCGCCGTTTGCAGGAAGAACTGATTACTGACGCCCGGAATTTCGACCGGATACTGGAAAGCCATAAAGATGCCCTCCCCCGCGCGCTCTTCCGGCGACATCTCCAGCAAATCTTTGCCGTTAAACTCCACCGAGCCGTTGGTCACTTCGTAATCTTCGCGTCCCGCCAGCGTCGCTGAAAGCGTACTTTTCCCGGAGCCATTCGGCCCCATAATGGCGTGGACTTCACCCGGCTTGACGTCAAAATTGAGGCCACGCAGGATGGCTTTGTCTTCCACGCTAACCTGTAAATCTTTAATACTTAACATGTGCTTTCCTTAACCGACGCTGTGTTCAAGACTAATGGCGAGGAGTTTCTGGGCTTCAACGGCAAATTCCAGCGGCAGTTCAGAGAACACGTCCTTACAGAAGCCGTTGACAATCATCGAGATGGCATCTTCTTCACTGATCCCGCGCTGCAGGCAGTAGAAAAGCTGATCTTCCCCGATACGCGACGTTGTCGCCTCATGCTCAAGCTGGGCGCTATTGTTGCGACACTCCACGTACGGGAAGGTATGCGCGCCGCAGTCTGCGCCAATCAGCATGGAGTCACACTGGGTAAAGTTTCGCGCGTTGGTGGCCGTAGGCATGATTTTCACCAGCCCGCGATAGCTGTTCTGGCTGTGTCCGGCGGAAATACCTTTTGAGATGATGGTCGATTTGGTGTTTTTACCAATGTGGATCATCTTGGTGCCGGTATCCGCCTGCTGATGGCCGCTGGTCAGCGCAACGGAATAAAACTCGCCGATGGAGTTATCCCCGCGCAAAATACAGCTCGGATACTTCCAGGTAATGGCCGAGCCGGTTTCAGACTGGGTCCAGGACATCTTGCTGTTTTCGCCTTCACACAGCGCACGCTTGGTGACGAAGTTGAGGATACCGCCGGTATTACCGTCGCCCGGGAACCAGTTCTGCACCGTGGAGTATTTCACTTCGGCGTCTTTATGGATGATGACTTCAACCACTGCGGCGTGGAGCTGGTAGCTGTCGCGCACCGGCGCGGAACATCCTTCGATGTAGCTGACGTAGCTGCCTTCGTCAGCCACCAGAATGGTACGCTCGAACTGGCCGGTCTTTTCCGCGTTGATGCGGAAATAGGTCGACAGCTCCATTGGACAACGTACCCCTTTCGGCACGTAGATGAAGGTGCCGTCTGAGGCGACCGCTGCGTTAAGCGCCGCGAAGAAGTTGTCGTTAGACGGCACCACGGTGCCAATGTACTTTTTCACCAGTTCCGGGTGATCGTGGATCGCTTCGCCGAAAGAGCAGAAAATGATCCCCTGTTCTGCCAGCTTCTCACGGTAGGTGGTTGCCACCGAGACAGAGTCAAAAATGGCGTCCACCGCCACCTCTTTCCCCTCGCGAACCGGTACGCCAAGCTGGTTAAACGCCTCTTCCACCTCTTTACTCAGGAAGCTATTATCCGCGCCAGTTTGCTGTACCGCGCCGGGCTGCGAGGCGCAGGTGTCGTCACAGCTGCCGCAGGAAGGTGCAGAGTAGTAGCTGTAATCCTGATAATTCAGCTTATCGTAGTGGGCTTTCAGCCAGTGCGGCTCTTCCATCTCCAGCCAGGCCCGGTAAGCGCTCAGGCGGAATTCGAGCATCCATTCCGGCTCGTTACGTTTGGCTGAAATTGCGCGCACGACATCTTCGTTGATGCCCTTCGCCAGTTCATCAGTTTGCAGCTGGGTGAAGAACCCCTCTTTATAGTTGAGGTGTCCGCCGCTCCAGGTATTTACTTCACTCGTTGCTTCAGTATTACGAGACATAGTACCGCCTATACCCCAAAGCTTTCGCCGCAGCCACATTCGTTCTGGGCTTTCGGGTTATGAAATTTGAATAACTGGTTTAAACCTTCACGCACGTAGTCCACTTCGGTGCCGTCGATAAACGGCATCGCCTGAAGCGCGACATACAGTTTTGCGCCATCCGTTTCAAACACCAGATCATCTTTTTCGGGTTCGGTGACGGTGTCGAGCACATAACCAAACCCCGCGCAGCCGGTCTGCTTGACCCCTAAACGCACGCCGAGGATCTCTGGCTTTTTCGCCACCAGCTCATGAATATGTGCCGCCGCCGCTGGCGTGAGCGTTAAACCGCGCCAGGCGAAATCGGCAGGGTTAAAGGTTTCTGAATGCAGTTCCATAGGTCCACCTCATCTGATAAGCCATCAGGGCATAACACCATGTTAGTGATAACGATTATCACTTCAACCCTCTGACAGCAGGGGCATTAGGCTTAATCGCCCTTTTTGCCTGGTTTTATTAAGCATAGACCCTGTGAGAGGATGCTGGCGGGATGGATTTAATTGTTCAATGCATTGATTAATAATGCATTTCGCTGCGTCGTTCGTCTGATTAAAAGGAAAAGCAAAATATGCATCGGAAATGCCTATTTTTGAGATAGCTTTTGCGCAGGACAGGACAGAAAGAAAAAAAGGCCCTCAAGGCCTCTGATGATTAATGATGAAAGGCGACGGAAAAACCTTGTTCACGCCAGTGATCGAGCTGTTCCTGCTGACGGGGCGTGGGCGATTTTCCCGTCCAGACAAATAGTTTCTGCCCGGGGAAGAGTTCGGGACGCGGTGAATCAATCGGCTCTGCCAGCACGTCGATATGCCAGCCCTTATTGGCTAAGCGCGCGGCTTCAAGCCACAGATGAGTGCGGTCGTCGCACTCCCAACCGATGAGCAACGCATCTTTACCAGCTTTTTTACGCGATTCTGCCAGGCTTGCCACGGCGAATTCGATCAGCACACCATCAAACAGGCTCGCCATGTGGCGCACCGTATTTTGATCCTGATTCATGCGCTGCCTTACGGGGGTAATAATGTTGTCGATCAACGCATCCATGGCGTGATCGCGGCGAAACTCGCCAATTTTTGCGCGCAGTTTTGCCGGGCTGGCATAGCGCAAAACGGTCATCATCTCTTCCTGGAAAGCGGCCCAGTTACCCTGGGTCATCACTTCCTTGTTCTCCAGCAAGGCTTTTACTTTCCCCACCGAAACGCCTGATTTCATCAGACGTTTGATCTCTTCAATACGCAGGATATCCTCGTCGTCGAACTGACGATGACCCCCTTCACTGCGCTGCGGCTTCAACAAACCATAACGGCGCTGCCAGGCACGCAGCGTAACGGGGTTGATACCGCATCGTTCGGCGACTTCGCCGATACTGTAATAGGCCATTAACTCCCTCACGCTCAATACTTCCATACCCAACCACAGCAACCTTATCAGATTGTACAAGCTATTTGTATAACTAAGACCTCAGTTTGAAACAGGTGAATGGTGAGGACACCATCCACGCCGTTAACTCTATTGTTGTCTAAATTCCGCCTTACGTACAGTTAACTCTGCCAAAGGTTGTACAGCTTTATCACAATCCAGACTTTTTCTCGGGCCACGAAATTGCCGGAATGCCGCCATGTCGGGGGCTGGCAAACAGGTGTCCCTGGAACTGGGAAATTCCCGCAGATTCCAGCCACATCCACTCTTCAGCCTTCTCCACGCCAACGGCGCAGAACTGAATTTCCAGCGAGGAACAGCACTTGATAATCGCCTGAATGATGGCCTGACGCGGACCGCTTTTATGCACATCCAGCACCAGATCGCGATTAATCTTAATTCTGTCCGGCTGGAACTGGGCCAGCAACTGCAGCCCGGCAAAACCGGCCCCGAAGTGATCGATCGTCACGCTGATACCGGCACTTTTTAACTGCCGGACCGAATGGGTAAACTCATCGAAGCGCGAGATGGCTTCACTTTCGGTGAATTCCACCACAATTTGCTCCGGCACAAAGCCGTTCGCGTCGATAGCGGTGAGCAGGAAATCGACGGCATGCGGGACATTGACCAGCGTCATGGGCAACAGGTTAATCGACAGCGTCTGATTCTGTAGCCCCAGCGCACTGGCCATGGAGAGCGCAACCTGTTTGCTGTGCAAATCTGCTGCGTAGACCTCTTCGCGCGGAAGCGCCGCAAAATAGGCCCGTGGCGAGTCGCCGGATGGCGTGCGCAGCAGGGCCTCCCAGGAGACCACCTCCTGCATAAAGGGATCCACAATCGGCTGAAACGCAAAGCTGCAGTCCGCCCCTTTTGCTACCACCGGCGGTTGCGCGGATAACGGCGTCTCCTCGGGGATAAAATCCCAGGTATCGGCGGGCGGCAATTCAAAATAGTTGGCCTTCTCGGTTGCCTCAACGAACGTGCGGAAGAACTGCAGCGGACGATCGTTATAGGTCAGCTGATAGCGGGTCGTGCCCTTATTAAGCACCTGCTGAAGAACATCTTCCCGGTCGAAGTGACGCAAATCAAAGAGCTCCATCCCAACATTGCCAAAACGCCGGGAAGGTCCGTGATCGCGCATCAGTTCCACCACATTGTGGTGACGCGGATCGCGGCAGATCTGCTCATAAATGGCGGTCACGTTTTCGACTGGCCCTTCGAGCAACTGAAAAAAGTGCGTGCCGTTAAACAACAGGATCCCCGTGACGTCGGATTGTCGGTTTTTACTATCTGCAGCAGCGACCATGGTTTCCAGCGCTTTCACCGGAACGTCATCGCAAATATGGCTGCGGTATATGATGGTTGTCAGCATGCTTTTCCTGGAGGGGTTAGGGGTTTGGCCACGAAAACGCGTGGATAGAGTTCTGTTATAGCATATTAATTGTCAGGCAAATAATTTACGTCTCAATGATTTAGGACGTTTATGACCCGAATTTTCGATGTTGTACAACTTAACCACGACACTTCAAGTTGTACAATATATTCTGTTACGATACCGTTACAAACCCCATGAATAACCCACTGAAATGTAAAAAGTTTATAAAATATATCATAAAAAATTTAAAAAACTGTACATTTTCGATGTACAGATTTGGGATTTGTGTATACCTTAAATGTAACGTTAGTGATTACTAAATTTTACAGGAGCGAAACATGCAACAGAACGGTTACGTCGCAGATTCTGCCGCCGCTATTGCGCAGTACTTCGAAAAAGCCGCGCTTCCAACGCAACAGGAAACGCTGGGTGAAGTCGTGGTTGAAATTCTTAGCGACGGGCGAAACCTCAACCGCAAGTCGCTCTGCACCAAACTCTTAAGTCGCCTCGAAAAGGCCGAAGGGCCGGAAGAGGAACAGCATTACCACATGCTGCTTGGTTTGCTCTTCGAACGGTAACGTTATGAATCGCAGTGACGCTGAAAGACTCACAGACCAGCTTATCGGTGAAGCCGTGCTTTCCCTCCTGAAAGAACGGGGGCCACTGACGACCGATTCTCTGGTACAGCGTCTGCGTAAAATGCAAATACATGAAAAGGATCCCCGGCGGCGGGAGACACTGGCGAGGGTGATAGCCGACATCGGCTCAAAAAACAGCGCCTTTATACGTCGCAGAACCGCGCAAGGACGACCAATCAGAGAGGGATCTCTCAAGGATAACAGAGACAATGTAGTGCCGTTATTTGGTGATGGAAAACCGTCCAATCCCAGGAAAATACATTGACTGCAATTTAACAGCTACGGTGAGAACAAATGAGACAGAATATTCAGCCACAACCCGAATACCATTCGGCTTTTCTGGACAGCGCTTTGTCGGAGTATTTCCGCCACGCTGGCGATCGTTTTGCTGAAGAATCCGCGATTTTTTCTACTGCAGTACGTTGTGTCCTGGCCACGGAAGGTCACCTTACCAACAAAGCGATCATTCTCTGGCTGATCCAGACGCTGGAAGCGACGGATGACGTGGTTCAGGCCGACGTCATTCGTAAAACGCTGGAAATTGTTGTGGGTTACACAATGGACGACCTTTAAAATTAGCTAACGTGTCATCGTCATAACTGTCGACCAGCCTGACGATGACACCCCTCCCCCCTCATAACACCCTGTGAAACACGCATCGTAAAGATGGCACACTTCCTGCTTACTCCTCTTTACGGGATCGGGCTCTCCGGTCATCTTGCTTCATTTCTTAACAGGTCTGTTATTGATGAAAAAAATCGCCAGCGTCTGCCCTTACTGTGGTGCAGGCTGTAAATTAAACCTCGTTGTTGAAAATAACCGTATTATCCGTGCCGAAG
This sequence comes from Enterobacter cloacae complex sp. IR5384, assembly GCF_049237265.1. Lineage (NCBI taxonomy): Bacteria > Pseudomonadati > Pseudomonadota > Gammaproteobacteria > Enterobacterales > Enterobacteriaceae > Enterobacter > Enterobacter cloacae complex sp. IR5384. Next base: position 35,542 of record NZ_JBMKHJ010000007.1, read on the forward strand.
CCGCAGACGGCGTAACCAATCAGGGCACCTTGTGCCTGAAAGGCTTTTACGGCTGGGACTTCCTTAACGATACCCGCTTGCTCACCCCTCGCCTGACGCAACCGATGATCCGCTACCACAAAGGCGAACCCTTTACCCCGGTCACCTGGGACGAGGCCATTCGTTATACCGCCAACAAGCTTAAAAACATTAAAGCGCAGTTCGGCCCGCGGTCCATCATGACCACCGGCTCTTCCCGGGGGACGGGCAATGAAACCAACTATGTGATGCAGAAATTCGCCCGTGCGGTACTCCATACCAACAACGTGGACTGCTGCGCACGCGTCTGCCACGGGCCTTCCGTGGCGGGTTTGCAGGAAACGCTGGGCAACGGCGCGATGAGTAATTCCATTAACGACATTGAACACTCAAAATGCCTGCTGGTTTTCGGATACAACTGCGCCGATTCCCATCCTATTGTCGCCCGCCGCGTGCTGAAAGCCCGTGAGAACGGTGCGAAAATTATCGTCTGCGATCCGCGTCGGATTGAAACAGCCCGCATTGCCGACCAACATCTGCAACTGAAAAACGGCAGCAATATGGCACTGGTTAACGCCTTTGGCTATGTGCTGCTGGAAGAGGAGTTGTACGACAAAAACTACGTCGCACGCTTTACGGAGGGGCTTGAGGCCTACCGGCAGACGGTGAAAGAGTACGCGCCAGAGAAGGTCGAACATCTGACCGGCATACCCGCCCACGATGTCCGCCAGGCGATGCGCACTTTCGCAGCGGCCCCCTCCGCGACCGTGATGTGGGGAATGGGCGTCACACAGTTTGGTCAGGCCGTAGATGTGGTAAAAGGGCTTTCGAGTCTGGCGCTGTTAACCGGTAACCTTGGTCGCCCTGCCGTCGGCGTCGGTCCCGTTCGCGGACAAAATAACGTGCAGGGAGCGTGTGACATGGGCGTTTTGCCCAATATGTTCCCCGGCTATCAGGACGTGACGGACCCGGCTATCAGGCAGAAGTTCGCCGATGCCTGGGGAATTGACGTTACGGTAATGGACGATCGCGTCGGCACGCGTATTACCGAGGTGCCGCATCTCGCCCTGGAAGGTAAAGTCAAAGCCTATTACATCATGGGGGAAGATCCGCTGCAGACGGAGGCCGATCTCGGTCTGGTGCGCAGCGGCTTTGAGGCGCTCGACTTTGTGGTGGTTCAGGACATCTTCATGACCAAAACGGCGGAAGTGGCGGATGTTCTGTTACCCGCCACCTCCTGGGGCGAACACGGGGGCGTCTTTACCTGTGCCGATCGTGGCTTCCAGCGTTTCGGCAAGGCCATTGAGGCCAGCGGCAACGTAAAACGCGACTGGGAGATCATCAGCCTGCTGGCGACAGAAATGGGCTATCCGATGCACTACACCTCAAACCAGCAGATCTGGGATGAGATGCGCGCGCTGTGTCCGCTGTTCTACGGCGTAACATACGAAAAAATGGGCGAAATGGGCCATGTCCAGTGGCCATGCCCAACGCTCGATCACCCCGGCACACCGTATTTGTACAAAGATAATCACTTCGACACGCCAACCGGCAAAGGGCAACTGTTTGCCGCGCCCTGGCGAGCGCCCGCTGAAACACCAGACGAAGACTATCCTCTGGTGCTCTGCACAGTGCGCGAAGTGGGGCATTACTCCTGTCGTTCCATGACCGGGAACTGCGCTGCGCTGCAAAGCCTGGCCGACGAACCGGGTCGGGTACAATTGAACCCGGCGGATGCGGAACAACGCGGTATCACTGACGGGCAACTGGTCTGGGTGCGTTCGCGCCGCGGTAAAGTGATTACCCGCGCCAGCCTCAGCGAACGCATCAACCCCGGGGCTGTATATATGACCTATCAGTGGTGGATTGGTGCCTGCAACGAACTGACGCAGGATAATCTTGATCCCATCTCCAAAACGCCGGAAACGAAGTATTGTGCGGTTGAGCTGGACGCCATTGAGGATCAACGCTGGGCTGAGGACTTTGCGGCATCGGCGTACCAGTCCATGAAGTCTCGGCTGATCAGTGCGGTGAATGTCTGAGAAAATGCCGGGTGGCGCTGCGCTTACCCGGCCTACGTTACGGGCGTTTATCCAATCAACAGCAGGCAGGATAAATCATCGCCGCCATTGATTTTATCAATCGCAGCGTCCATGCGGGCATCAATGGTGTTATTGTGCATGGTCTTTTCGGAGAGGCTGGCGATGGTTTTCATTACCACCTGTTGGTCGATTTCGCCCTGCATCGATCTCACGCTGAGGATGAATTTGATATAGAAAAAGTCCAGCACGATACGATAAAACTGACGCATCATCGTCGCCATGTTTTTGCCGGGGAAATAGCTACTGTAGAGTTTGTACAGCAGGTAATTGCGTAACACGTAAGGTTCTGACAAACAGGAATCCTCACATAATTTGTGCCACTGCTGATTAATCGCGTCGAATTTCGTCTCCAGTTCCGCCGCGTCGCTAATACCGGCAACATCCAGGTATGCGGCAATTTGCTGATGCCCTTCAAGAATAAAACCATCCCGGGCTGAATCCTTCGCCACATTTGTGCCCATTACGGACAACGCCAGATATTTCATCGCGTTTGACTTCGCCAGATGACCGGAATCCATCAGCGATTTCCCGCTTTGCAACTCATTGAGAAGCGCTTCGTAGAAATTTTCCACTTCAGCAAATTTATTATGCAGATCGACGTTAACGTGCTGGAGACAAAGAATAAACTGCGCCAGCGCCATCAAATTTTCTTCTATATTACGGGATGGCGACTGGATTAAATTCCAGGCGAAAAGATGGATCACCTGTTGAGTCTGCGAGACAGACTGGCGCTGCCCAATCAAATTGGTTTTATAGCCCGCCACGAGCTCATCCTGCTCCTGAAGCAGCATCGCATCCGGGTCAAACAGCACCCGCCGCACCACCTCCGGGCAGGAGAGCGTCATCGTGTGCCGTGTCTCATCCTGGTAGCGAGTTGAACTCCGGGGGTAAGTGCTGCAGGTATGCGAAAGCGCCTCTTCCCCCAGATCGCGGTGGACCATGCAGAGCTTGTTTTCATCGATAAAAGGACAGTCCCCTTTTTCGTTTAACTTCACTCTGGAGTAGCTGTTCTTACCCTTTCTCTGAAGGATAAGGTTCTTTTTGGCAATGGCGGCAATCTCTGTGTGCGAGGAGAGAACGTATTTCTGATGGGTTTTCTTGTCGATAGCGATTGTCCAGCCACGACAACATGACATTAAGCATTCTGGCCCAACACACTTAAATTTACAGACAAAAATCGGCTTGATGGTTTTGTGAATTTGCATAGCGAAGGCGTCATTATATAAAGCATAAAAAATACCATGACGCACGCGCTATGCTAAAGGCGCATAACGGCGCACAAATTCAGGTAATTTACAGTATCAAAGAGAATGCGAGATAGTCACCGAGCCGGTTTGGGTAACTGTTCCTTTGCACCATTCGGCGAATAAGGGCAATCAGTTCAAAATCGGTTCGCAGATTAAACTTTTGCATCATTACATACTTTTGCGTAAAAACGGTTTTATCGCTGATCTTCAGCGCATGCGCGATCTGCACTACCGATAATCCCCGGTAAAAATTGGCCATAATGCGTTTTTGCTGGGGTGATAATATTTTATGCTGACACTCTGCGCAGCTTTTTTGCTTCCAGCTGTTCCCCGCCAGCTCTGCGCGGTACCAGGCAATGAACAGCACCTGGCTTATCCGATCAAGAGAAGCACGACGTGAAATAAAAATAATATCGTTAAAGCAGGAGGGTAAGGCAGAAAAATGATATTCATCTTCTACCAATCCGATCACAATCCCTTTCTGGCGCGCCTGTAATTCGGGAAAACAGACCAGCGCCTCCCCCATACAAAACGAGAGAACGATAATATCGGCGGCACTGACGTTATCACGGCTAAGCTCCGCCTCGAAATGAATCTGTTGCTTAAAATTACGCAAAAAGAATTCCACAAAGAAACACTGCAGCCCATGGTGAAAAAATTGGTCTGTCTCTTGAATCAGAATATTCAACATAGCAAATACCGATGTGGGTCAGTCAATAAGCGTTATTAACGCGCGGGATTGTTAATTGTATTGCATGGTCATCACAACAACTGCGCTGACACTGCCCGGCGTCGCGCCACCGGTTACAGATTTTACCGAAGCCTGCATGGCCATGGTCGCCGTTCTGTCCGGCGCAATATTTTGCGTTATGCTGGACCCGGTCCCCTTCAGCGTTCCCGTTGCGGCCTCACGCATGGCTATCGCCACGTTTGTCGCCGAGCCGCTGTTCATGTAGTAGTCCGCACCGGCCGCCGGATCGGGGGTGCCGGTGAACGAGACCGTGACGCTGCGGGTCCCCGCCGGGCACTGGGTAAATTGCAAATTAAACGGCACCGGATCGGATGTCGATCCCGGCGTCGCCATATTAGTCGCCTGTATATTTCCAAGATTAATATCCAGGTTTGCGCTCCCGCCATTAAATACACAGGGCGAGGCGATGATATTTCCCGTCACGCCCAGATTAACGCTATCAGCTGCAATGACGTTCCAGCTGAATGCAAGGAGGAACATCCCTCTCCTGAAGGGTAATTTCATCATTTCACCTGTTACTGGTAGGTCAAATTAAGGGTGGCGGAGGCGTTTGCCGAGCCGGACTCAACGGATGTTAATGTCTGGAAATAGCGTGCCGTTAACGGAAGCGTCTCCTGCCCGCCTGCAGACTGTTTTAATAAAAGACGGCTGTTTAACGTCAGCGGCGAGCCGTTATAGAGAAGCTGCACGCCAACGCCTTTTGCGGTGCCGCTGTTTCCCTGCCCTGTTAATGCCATTACGCTGGTATTCGCACTGTCCGGGTTCTGTATTCCGCTCAGGGAAACCGAAATATTGGTGCCGGCGCTGCAGTTCAACCCGAGGTTTTGCGTATTCTGCGCAACTGCTGGTGTGGTCCCCACCACTGAGCCAAATGCTGCGGCCGAAATATCACCAATCGGGAACGTCAGCTGCGGCGTGGTGATGGTGCAGGCCAGCGCGTTGATTGTGCCGCCGGTCAGCTGCACGGTTAACCCGTCACGGTAAATACCGTCGCTGCCCTGCAGCGTCACCGCCCCTATGGGGCCTGGCGTTAAGGCGCCGGACGATACCGGGCCAGTCACCACCAACTCGACCCAGCCCCCGTACCAGACCACATACGAGGTCTGCGCACTATACGAGAACGTATTGCTCGGGTTCTCAAAATAGGCATTTGATGAAAGCCGAATGCCAATCCCGCTAACGTTGGTGTTGTAAACATGATTGCCGTAGCTGCTCAGCGCGGCATTGTTGTATCGCATGCTAAAACCCAACATAAGTGGATTGGTACACCCGCTAAGGTAGGTGCCGGTATTACTCGCCGCGCCGGAAAAAATCACCGTGCCGACAGGCGCATCGCGCTGAACATTGATTGTGCCCACCGACAGTGTAGAAAGCTGAGGCGTAATGGTGGTGCAGGTCCCGGCCCGGGCGATATGCCATGCGCAAAGACAGCACAGCAGTAATAACATGTTGATCCGTTTCATCTTAATGCTCCCGGCGACACGAGACGCTGATGTCCGTGATGCCGCCGTATTGCGCTCCATTAGGCAGGCTAAAATCTGCCCGACACTGCTGGTGAGGTTGATGTCCCCATGTTGCCAGGGCCGTGCCCTGGTCGCGCAGGCCGGTTAAATAGACCTGGCCGCGATCGCCCACGATAAAGCTGCTCTTGTCATCATCCGCCAGGGTAACAACCGCGCCAAACGGCACGAACTGCTCAGGCGTCGTCAACGTCATCAGCACCCGACGTCCTACTTTGGACAAATAATCGGCTTTTACCACCGCGTCGCGCGTAGGCGTGACCGTGCGGGTGTTGATCTCCAGCTCCACATCGTCAGGCATATTTTCCGGATCGAGAGTGAGATCGTTTTTGCGGTATACGGAGAGGTTATTCACCACCGTATAGCCCCGGAAATCCGTTCGCACGCCGGACTGATTACGAATATTCACGCCGTGCGCGCCCGGGGCTTTGATTAACGCGTTGGTTTCCCCCAGCGGCTGAGACAGCGTCACGCCATCAGCATGCGCGAGGATCCCCCCCTGCAAACCATAGCTAAGGCGCTCGCTATGTTTGTCGTACCCATAGCCCGCCGTAACTTCCCCGTACGTGCCTTTATAGTCGCCGTTGAGCGTACCGGTATAGCCCACGCCATCCGTACCGTAACCCTGCTGGATATTCCAGCTCAGGGCGCTATTGTCGAGGGCCACCCCGTTCATGCCGATACTGTGCGTCGTGCCACTGTTCTTGCTGGCGTTCAGGCCATAGTTAGCCCACGTCTGCGGCAGAAATTTATCCAGCGGTACGCTAACGGTCAGCGCCAGAAGCTGGTCGTTAGCGTAGGTCTTTGTACTTCCACTGCCGGACGACGGGCTGCCATTTTTGCTGTATGTCCAGCTCACGCCATAGCTGATGTTGTGCCAGTCATTGTTGTAGCCGACACTCCACGACGCCATGGGTCTGTCAGCGTTCCAGTAATCTTCCCGCGCGGCGCTGAGCGTCAGCGCGCCCCGGTCACCGCCCAGCGTCTGGCTCATGGTGAGCTCCAGGCGGTTACGCCGTCTGTCCTGAAGTGCGCCGCTGTTCCCCCAGGAGTCCAGCACGTCCTGGAGTCCGTAATAGCCGCGCGTTGAATAACGGTACCCCGCAATCGAAAAGTTGGTGCCGGTATTAATTACGTTCTTGCTGTAACGCGCTCGCCAGGACTGCCCCTGCGTTTTTGCAGTATTGGCCGGCGTTGACCAGGCCTGGGTGACATCGACAGAAAGCGCGCCGAAGTCCCCCATGTTTTTACCGGCTCCGACCGCAAGCGACTGATATTTGCTGGCACCCTGCCCCCCGCCATAGATCGTGATGCCTTTCTGAAGCCCATAAATCGCGGCGATCTGCCCGAACGGGGTTTTCTCCACGCTGCTGTTGTAGGCGCGATACTGTCCACCGGTGAGGGCATATTTCAGTCGCCCTTCGCGCTGCAATACCGGTACCGAGGCATACGGCAGCGTGAAATGCTGCTCGCTGCCATCGGCCTCTTTGATGGTCACGTCTAAATCGCCCGCGCCGCCGGTGGGATACATATCGGTAATTTCAAACGCGCCCGGCGCCACGTAGCTTTGGTAGATCTGATAGCCATTCTGGCGAATCACCACCTGAGCATTGGTGCGCGCGATCCCGCGGACCACTGGGGCATAGCCTTTCAGGGAATCCGGTAACATGTCATCATCCGATGCCAGCTGAACCCCGCGAAAAGGCACGCTGTCAAAGACATCCGCCGGGGCGGAACTGTCCCCAAGGGTAAGCTGCGCTTTCAGGGGAATAACGGCACGTTGCAGATAGCTGTAGACCGTGTCCCATCGATCTTTCCCCGCGCCATCCCGTGACCAGGTGGTGTAGTTGCGTAGACGCCACGGGCCAATATTTATCCCCGGACGCAGGTTCGCATACTGGCTGTTGCTGCTGGCCCCCTCACCCGCTTTCGCCCGGCTGTTCGCGCCGCTGAGGCTGTAATTGAGCATGGCTGCCGTTATCCCCTCATCCCACATCTCCGGCGGCACATAGCCTCTTGCAGGCAGATCGATGGCGGCCTGCGGAATACTCAACACCAGACGCTGGGCACCAAACTGGAAATCGGCACTGGCCTGGGGAATCGCCTGAAGATTGACGCATTCACCGTGTCCTGCACTGAGCGCAGGAAATAATGCCGTTTTCACCCCCCAGCGTTTTAATTGCGCAAGACTCAGACAAGGCTGCAATGACGCATCGCCGTTGTCGGCTTTGCTCGCGGTAAACTGAATATCCCCCGTCTCCAGAAACGCGTCGTCGACAATAATATCGACATGGTAGATCCCCGCTGCCTGCGAGCCTGATTCAAAGGCCGACAAATCGGCTTTATCCATGCCTGGATTATCCAGCTCAATTAATTCGGTGTTAAAGGCAACACTGGCGTAGAGCGAGGTTGAGGATCCGCCAAACGCTAAGGCGATAAACATCGCCAGGCGTGCGGGTTTCATCGTGTTATTTACCGTCATTGCGAATTACCGGGTTAATGCAGGCGTTGCCGTTTGTGAAAGGATCACAAACTGGCTTGATGTAATACGCCGGGACTGCCATAGTCGTTGATAATTTTAAACGTGAGTGAATTTCCCCTTGCCTCATTGGGTAATACAAACCGGGCTGAGGCGCCGGGTAACACGTAGGTCACATCGTCCAGTTTTTTCCCCCCCAGCGTAATTTCATTAAAATTGACGACATATTGCGTGGGGTTGTTGACCTGAATTTCATTCCCGGCGCGTTGCCAGGTTAATTTATTAGCCTGTTCTTCTGGCGTATACGCCCGCAAACTTTCTGGCCGGTAGATCAGTTTGATGCGCGTTTTCACTGCTATTTGCAGGGCGTTCGTCTGTTTTGATGCTGAAGGGATCGCTTTAATATTCAGCCAAAATAAACTTTCCTGCTGCTGAGGCAGTGCACCCGCCATCACAATTCGCTCGACGTTTTTTTGCCCGCCATCCAGTCGGTATAACGGTGGTGTAATAATAAAAGGCGCTTTACCTGAATTACCTTCCGGCACATCTATCCATGACTGAATTAAATAAGGCGTCGCGTCAGGATTATTAATGCTTATTGACGCCTCTTTTTTTGTCCCATCGAAAATGATACGGGTGCCGCCAATAATCACTCCGGCCTGCGCTGTGCTCAGCGTCAGTGCTGACAGCGCTACGGCCAGTCCGGTTGTGTTGATAAAACGCATTGTAAACCTCATACCACAAAGGGGCCGGGATGGCCCCCTGCACATTGCTGCAAACGATTAGTTGTAAACCACGGAGAAGTTAGCGACAGAATTCGCCGGACCGGCGGTGACAGTCGCTGCGGTGGAAATATACTGAGCGTAGAAACTCAGGGTATTATCCGCGGTGCTGCTCAGCACATAGCTATAGCTGTTGCTGCCGTGAAGCGGCAGATCCGCCTTATCCGCACTCATCAGGTTGATTGCCACTCCGGTCGCCGCTCCCGCCGCAGACGAATCAATCGCCAGCAGGCTGGAATTGGTGGCATCTGGCGTACCATCAAAGCGAACCTTCGCGTTGGTCACCGTCACCGGGCAATTTTTCAACACGATATTAAATTGCGTGGCTGCGGTTCTGGCCCCGGTGGTTGGAAATTCGGTCTTATAATAATCACCTAATACCACCACCTGGTTCTGCGAAGCCACATCAACGTCACAGGCGGAATCCAGAATATTTCCGTTAAAATTAACGGTACCTGCTGCGGCGAAAGCGTGGGTTGCTGTCAGGGCGGACCCCACTGCCAGCAGGGTTATCATCATTTTATTTTTCATCATCAAATCCTGTATCACTTTATTTATTACTGAAATCCAGATTACATAATTCGGGCTTCATCAGCCGATGACCGAAATTTATACAACTCTTTTTCGGTACACAATCTATTTTGAGGTCTAGCTGTAGACTTCTCTTTAACAAAATAAATACATTTCAGTTTTGAAATTTCTTAAGCCTTTCTATTTCCAGTCTACTTTTAGACCCCTAATTTACGTCCTTAGAATTCATATAATTAGGCTCGTCATTTACTGCGGTCTATTTTTGGACCCATCTTAAATATTCCACGACTCGCTGTTTTTTAAGATAATTCTCTATATCGATCAAATAATGATCGCGTCCGTGAGTGAGGTATCTGATGAACACCCGAATGGCTCCCAGTCTCGATAATGAAAAAGCCACCGTGCTTACGGCTAAACCCTATAAGCACATCGAGAAATTAATTGATCATCTTCTTCCATTGGCAGAGAGGCGCATACTGTCCCGGGGGGAAGTGCTCCACTATTATGCAAACGACGTGCGTCAGTGTTTTTTATTGCTCCAGGGCAGCGTGGCGTTGCACCGTCGGGGAGATGGCATCGTCTTAAATTCTGAATCCGCGCCGTTTATTCTTGGCGTGAGTAGCCAGTTCTCCTCAGAGCACCTGTATGTCAGGGCGCTGGAGACCTCCGAACTCGCCGGGGTTTCGCTGGAGCGTTTTAACGGCGTGATTGCGCAACACAATTTATGGGAGCCGTTTTCGCATCTGCTGATCTATACCGCCTCCCGGGTCTATGAGCACTGCTCGCGGATCTCGCAGATGTCGGCCTATGACATCATCCGTTTTCAGCTGGTTGAATTGATGCAGGAGCCCGAAGCAATACGGCTGAACACCACGGCGGCCGCCTATATACAAAGTCGCACCTGGCTTTCGCGTAGCGGGATAATGCGGATCCTGGCCGAACTGCGCACCGGGAAGTACATTACGATGGAGCGCGGCGTGCTGCTTGATGTCCACCATCTGCCGCGGAAATACTGATTCAGGTGATGTCGGTAATAAGGAGTAACGCTATAATCAGAAAGATGATTCTTTCAGGTTCAGGTTATGTCCTCCACAGAAAAACCCCATCGTGGTTCTCCCTATGCGCAAGCGCTGATTACGCACTTACAACCTTATTCTACTGTCCGTCATCTCGATCGCGGGGAGCAGCTGGATCTGGTGGTTGATGGCCGGGGAATGAGTTATTTGATTCTGGAAGGGACCGTTGCCATTTACCGACGCAGCGACAATCTGATGCTGTCGACCGCGAAAAGCCCGGCGTTATTTGGAGTGGCTAATATTAATGACATCTTTTTTGACGACTACCTGAAAACGGTGACCCCCTGCAAGATTGGAATGCTGACCGCAGAGCAACTCCACGTCATTATTCAGGAGAAGGCGCTGTGGGGGTTGATATCAAACCACCTGATGTTTATGTACAACCGGCTCTATAACACCGTCATGCCAAAGGGTGCCCCGACGGCCTATGAGATGATCCGCCAGCAGCTGATGTTATTAATGAATGAAGATGAATCTTATCGCCGGGAGATAACCGCAGAACGCTACATTCGCGATAAAACCCAGCTTTCCCGCAGCGGCGTGATGCGTATCCTGGCCGATCTCAAAACGGGGGGCTTTATTGAAATGGAAGATGGCAGGCTGATTAAAATCAATAAACTTCCCGCCCGGTACTGAATTGCAGACACAAAAAAGGCCGCGCTCGCGGCCTTTTCATTCTCTCAATGGACGTGAACGCCCAAGCGCCAGGCAAAATAGATCTCTTCTTTCAGTTCATTCGAAGAGAGCGCCAGCAAATCTGTAAACTCCAGTTCAAGCTGTTTCAGCTTTTTCAGGTACTGCGCCGGAGACAGGTTGCTGTTATCGCGACGTAAATATTCAATTGCCAGTTGCGTTGGGGTTATTTCAGTATCCATGATGTCCTCACTTGTGTACAAATCCTGACCAGTATATCACAACACCCTGGCGAGATTTTGACCAAATGCAAAAACATCAGGAAATTTACACCACCGCCGTCGTCAGCCTGGATGAGCAGCACAGCCGATCCTGCTCATCGAGAATATCAATCTGCCACACCTGATGACGGCTACCGGCGTGCAGCGCGCGGCAAATACCGCGCACGCGCCCGCTGCGCACCGAGCGAATATGGTTGGCGTTCACCTCAAGCCCGACGACCTTCTGCTCCCCTTCGGTGCAGAGATACCCCGCCACCGAGCCCAGGGTTTCGGCCAGCACCACGGACGCACCGCCGTGCAGTAAACCAAACGGCTGGTGCGTACGATGATCGACAGGCATGGTGGCCTCCAGATCGTCTTCCCCAATGCGGATAAACTGGATATCCAGCAACCCGACCATATTCCCCTCGCCCATGGCGTTTAACGCCTGTAGCGTGACGGCACGTTTCCAGATCATCCGATAATCTCCAGTAAAGCCTGTAACGGATGGCGTACCCCGTTACCTTCAACACGTTTCACCTGGCTACGACAGGAGTAGCCCGTTGCCAGGCAGCGGTTTCGCGGCAAGCGCTGCATCGCCTGATGCCATGACAACTCGTAGATACCGAGCGAGTTGGCGTGATTCTTCACTTCATGCCCGTAAGTGCCTGCCATGCCGCAGCAACCGACGCTGACGCTCTCAAGCTTCGCGCCAAAGCGGGCAAAAATAGAGGCCCATTGCGCAGGTGCGCCCGGCAGCGCGGTGACTTCGGTACAGTGGCCAAACAGGTACCACGGCTCACCGCTGACCTCCATGGCGCTGGTCTGCTCGAGAGCCGCCGGCAGCCACTCGTGCACCAGCATAACGTGGAACGCCCCGCGTTTATCGCCCAGCGTCTGCTTATATTCATCGCGATAGCAGAGCACCAGCGCCGGATCGACACCCACCATCGGCATGCCCAGCCCGGCGACCCGGTTAAGGAAATCAGACGTTTTTTGCGCCGTTTTCGCGAAGCGGTTGAGGAAGCCTTTAATGTGTTGCGCCTTACCGTTAGGTGAGAACGGCAGAACCACCGGCTGATACCCCAGTTTTTCCGCCAGACGGACAAAATCGGCCACCACCTGCGCGTCGTAATAGCTGGTAAACGGATCCTGCACCACCAGCACCACCTTCGCTTTTTGCTCAGGACTTAACGCCTCAAGCTGCTCCAGGGTCATGTTTGCCGAGCGGTGCCCCACCAGCTGACGCTGCAGCGACGGCACCGAGAGCAGCGGCAGATCCACCATCCCGATATGCTTTTCGGAAAGCTTGCGCACCAGCGGCTGATTGATAAAGAAGTTGAACGTCTTTGGCGCCCGGGCCATCAGCGGGGCATAGCTCTCCACCGTTGCCACCAGATGGTCGCGCATCGGGCGCAGATAGCGCGTGTGGTAGAGCTGCAGGAAGCGCGAGCGGAACTCCGGTACGTCTATCTTAATCGGGCACTGGGTCGAACAGGCTTTACAGGCCAGGCAACCGGACATGGCCTCTTTCACCTCATGGGAGAAATCATACTCGCCCTTATTCGCATGCCAGCTGTTGCGGGTGCGCTCTATCAGGGAACGCAGGCTGGCCCGTTTTTCCGGCAACTCCTGCTCCAGCTTGAGCGGGTCGATACCGCGATCGGCCAGCAAACGCAGCCATTCGCGTACCAGCGTCGCCCGCCCTTTTGGCGAATGAATGCGGTTGCTGGTGATTTTCATCGACGGGCACATCGGGCTTTTCACGTCGAAGTTAAAGCACAGGCCGTTGCCGTTACACTCCAGCGCCCCGCGCCAGGACGCGCGCACGGCAATGGGGATTTGTCTGTCGTACGTGCCGCGCTTGACGGCATCCACCTGCAGCATGGGCGCGTCCACGCCTTCCGGCGGGCAAATTTTCCCCGGGTTGAGACGGTTATTGGGATCGAACGCCGCTTTGACCTTGCGCAGCTCGCCGAAGAGCTGTTCACCGAAGAACGCCGGGCTGTACTCGGCGCGGAACCCTTTCCCGTGTTCCCCCCACAGCAGGCCGCCATATTTCGCGGTTAAGGCCACCACCTCATCGGAGATCTGTTTCATCAGGATCTCCTGCTGCGGATCGCACATGTCCAGGGCCGGACGCACATGCAGCACCCCGGCATCAACGTGGCCGAACATGCCATAGCTCAGGCCGTGGCTGTCCAGCAGCGCACGGAATTCTACGATATAATCCGCCAGATGCTCAGGAGGGACGCAGGTATCTTCGGCAAACGGAATCGGCTTCGCGGCGCCTTTGGCATTGCCGAGCAGCCCCACGGCTTTTTTACGCATCGCATAGATACGCTCAATGCCGGCCAGGTCGTTACAGAGCTGCCAGCCAATGACCCCACCTTCGCCGTGGGCGATCAGTTCATCAAGCCGCTGACAGAGCGTGGTCACCTGGCTATCGATAAGTTCTGCATCGTCTCCGGCAAATTCAACGATGTTAAGCCCAAGCATCTCTTTGTCCGGCACATCGGTAATCAGCTCCCGCACCGAGTGCCAGACGATATCTTCCCGCGCCAGATTAAGCACCTTCGAGTCAACGGTTTCCACCGACAGCGCCTGCGCCTCCACCATAAACGGGGCATTACGCAGCGCGGAATCAAAGGAGTCATATTTGACGTTCACCAGGCGGCGCACTTTGGGCAGCCGGGTGATATCCAGCCGTGCCTCGGTAATAAACGCCAGCGTTCCTTCGGAGCCAGTCAGCACACGGGTCAAATCAAACTGGGTCAGTTCGTCGTTAAAGACGTGACGCAGGTCGTAACCGGTCAGGAAGCGGTTCAGTTTGGGGAATTTGTCGAGGATCAGCTGGCGGTTATCGCGACAGCGCTCCAGCACGGTGCGATAGATGCGCCCGCTTGCGGTGTTCTCTTTACCCAGCGTTTCCGCCAGCTCGACCGGCACAGGCTGGGTATCCAGGATATCGCCGCCCAGCAGCACCGCCCGTACGCCCAGAACATGATCGGAGGTTTTTCCGTAGACCAGCGAACCCTGCCCGGAGGCATCGGTGTTGATCATCCCGCCGATGGTTGCCCGGTTGCTGGTAGAAAGCTCCGGCGCAAAAAAGTAGCCGTAGGGCTTCAGATACTGGTTGAGCTGATCCTTAATCACGCCCGCTTCAACGCGAACCCATCCCTCTTCAGGATTGATCTCGATGATGCGGTTCATATAGCGCGACATATCAATGATGATGCCCTGGTTCAGGGCCTGGCCATTTGTTCCGGTGCCGCCGCCGCGCGGGGTGAACACCAGAGCGCTAAAACGCTCTTGTGTCGCCAGCCGGGCAATCAGCGCCACATCGGCCGTTGAACGTGGAAAGACGACTGCATCGGGAAGAAGCTGGTAAATACTGTTATCGGTCGCCATCGTCAGCCTGTCGGCATAGTTCGTGGCGGTATCACCTGTAAAACCCTGTTGCTCCAGTGCCTGCAAAAAATTAAGCACCAGCTGAACGACGCCAGGTGCTTGAGAAATCTGTGGGATCATGACTGTCGACCCTAATTAGAGTAGTGTGAAATCGTTTGCGTTGTGTCTGGAAAGTTTTATCACATTTTTTTCTTATGTGCTTCGCTGAATTACGGGCAAAATCCGCCTGTCAAAAATCGCTGATATCATTAATGATTAGAGTGACGCGGTTATCCGTTCCCGCCAGCCTCGCTGGTGTTTATTAAGGAAAGTTTCATTTATGGTCAATCTTCGCCAGCCCAGGGATGTTGCGCAAATTTTGCTGTCGGTGCTGTTTCTGGCCCTCATGATTATTGCGTGTCTGTGGATTGTTCAACCTTTCATACTTGGCTTCGCCTGGGCCGCGACGGTGGTCGTGGCGACCTGGCCGGTGCTGTTACGTTTGCAGAAACTGCTGTTTGGCCGCCGTGGTCTGGCGGTACTGGTCATGACGCTGCTGCTGTTCCTGCTGTTTATTATTCCGATTGCGCTGCTGGTGAACAGCCTTGTCGATTCCAGTGGCCCGGTTATTCGCGCCGTCACCAGCGGTGATTTAACGCTGCCGGATCTCGCCTGGCTGAACAGCATTCCGGTGGTAGGTGCCAAACTTTACAGCGGCTGGCACAGCCTGCTGGAGATGGGCGGCAGCGCGTTGATGGCGAAAGTGCGTCCGTATATTGGCACCACCACCACCTGGTTTGTGGGTCAGGCGGCACATATTGGTCGCTTTATGATGCACTGTGCGCTGATGCTGGTCTTCAGCGCCCTGCTCTACTGGCGCGGTGAACAGGTAGCGTTGGGCGTACGCCATTTCGCTACCCGACTGGCCGGTAAACGCGGCGATGCCGCAGTTCTGCTGGCGGCGCAGGCCGTGCGGGCGGTTGCGCTTGGGGTGGTCGTCACGGCGCTGGTGCAGGCGGTGCTGGGTGGTATCGGCCTTGCCATTTCTGGCGTGCCGTACGCTACCGTCTTTACGGTGGTGATGCTGATGACCTGTCTTGCTCAGCTGGGGCCGTTGCTGGTGCTGGTCCCAAGCATCATCTGGCTTTACTGGACGGGGGATACCACGTGGGGAACCGTTCTGCTGGTCTGGAGCTGCGTGGTTGGCACCATGGATAACGTGATTCGTCCCATCCTCATCCGCATGGGCGCGGACCTGCCGCTGATCCTGATCCTCTCCGGCGTCATTGGCGGGTTAATCGCCTTTGGGATGATCGGTCTGTTTATTGGACCAGTGCTGCTTGCCGTCACCTGGCGTCTCTTCTCCGCCTGGGTACACGAAGTGCCGCCGCCGGGTACCGACCCGGATGTGATTTTGAGCGAACTCGAAGAGCTGGAAGAGAAGAATACGCAGTAAAAGGGGTTGCCGGGTGGCGTGACGCTTACCCGGCCTACATTCTCCCCGGCAATACTTAAACGTTGCTAAACTATTTATTCGTTGCGCACTGGTCCGACCCGCCTTTTTTGCTCTAAGTCCGCTATTCACCTCAAGAAATCTTTACTTCTCTTTAACTATTGAGACGAATCTGATCGACGCTCAAGGTTGGCATGCCTACTATTAGCTCACGGTTATAAATCAACACCTTGATTTATAAGCATGGAAATCCCCTGAGTGAAACAACGAATTGCTGTGTGTAGTCTTTGCCCATCTCCCACGATGGGCTTTTTTTTATCCTGGCTACGCGTGCTGAACCTGACAGGTGCTTAGCATGCGCCATTCAGCAGGCAGCACCCGCGTCTCTCCCGTCACATTGACCGTCACCACGTCGCGAATATCCGCCGACGATGCTCCCACCTGTAGCTCAAACTCGCCCGGCTCGACAATGCGTTTGCCGTCCCGACGGGTAAAGTTGAACATCTCCACGGGCAGCGTAAAGGTGAGCGTGGCCGTTTCGCCCGGCGCGAGCGCCACGCGCTGGAACGCTTTCAGCTCCTGAAGCGGCCGCACCTGCGTGGCAACCTTATCCCGGACGTACACCTGCACCACCTCGCTGCCGCTGCGTTCACCGCGGTTGGTGACGTCAATACTCAACACAACCTCGCCGTCCACCGGTAAGCTGTTTTGCGCGAGGCGTGCTGCGCCCCAGTTAAATTGCGTCCAGCCAAGGCCGAAACCAAAGGGATAGCGGGAGCCAAAGTGGAACGCGAATGGCGTGCCGCCGCTTTTCAGCTTGTGGTTGTAGTAGTACGGCATGGCGCCCGCACTTTTCGGCACGCTCACCACCAGACGTCCCTGCGGCTCCGCGCGGCCGGTTAACACATCGGCAATTGCCCAGCCCCCTTCCTGCCCAGGTGCCCAGGCCATCATCAGCGCCGCGACCTTATCTTCCAGCCCCTGAAGATTGTACGGCCGCCCACCGGTCATCACGACAATCACCGGTTTGCCCGTGGCGACCAGGGCTTCCAGCAGTTGTTGCTGAACGCCAGGCAGATGCAGGGAATCGGTATCGGATCCTTCCCCTACCGTGCCGCTCTGGAACAAACCGGCGAGGTCGCCGACGCAGGCCACCACCACGTCGCTCTCCTGCGCGGCGTTCACGGCTTCGGGGATCAGCGCGGTACTTTGCGACACCGGCGACTGCTGCATCGGTTTGCCCCCGCTGTCACCCGGGAAGACCGGCGCGCCCGCCATTCGTTTTTCGATGATGTGACACCCTTTGGCATAACGCACGTTCGACGCGCCCAGATAGTGCTCCAGCGCCGCGCGCAGGGTCGTCACCTGCGACGTTTCGTCAACCATATCGCTGATAATCAAATGCACCGGGAAGCTGTAGCCGCTGAGCAACGCCAGCGGATCGTCCGCCGTGGGTCCCACCACCGCCACGCGGGGTTTGCCGCCGAGAGGCAAAATGCCGTTATTCTCCAGCAGCGTCAGCGAACGGGTCGCCACCTCACGTGCAACCTGCCGGGTGGTCTCATTTTGCAAATCAATGCCACTTTCATCGGCATACGGTTTTTCAAACAGGCCGAGACGGAATTTTTCGGTCAGCACGCGTCCTACAATCTCGTCCACTTTCGCCATGGAGATCAGACCACGCTCAACGGCCTCGGCCAGATGGCGGGCGCAGTCATCTTTCGGCAGCTCAACATCAAGCCCGGCGTTAAAGGCCAGCGCGGCGGATTCGGTCGCATCATGCGAGACCCCGTGATGCTGATGCAGCAGGCTGACGCCGCCATAGTCCGCCACAACGATCCCGTCAAAGCCCCACTGTTCGCGCAGGACGGTGGTCAGCAGGAAGTGGTCACTGTGCCCCGGCTGATTGTCGATATCGTGGTAGGCAGGCATCACCGACCCGGCATTGGCCAGCTTCACCGCCATTTCAAACGGCAGCAGGAAGGTATCATTCAGTTCGCTAAAGCCCAGATGAACCGGGGCATGGTTGCGCGCTCCCTCGCTGAACGAGTGGCCCACATAGTGCTTAAGCGTGGCCAGCAGATCGCGTTTATCGCCCTGCAGCCCTTTAACGTAGGCCGTGGCCATCACGCCCACCAGCCAGGGATCTTCGCCAAAGGTCTCTTCCGTGCGCCCCCAGCGCACATCACGGGAGACATCCAGCACCGGGGCCAGCCCCTGCTGGCAGCCCACGGACCGCGCCTCTTTGCCTATCTGCTCGGCTGCCCGCTGTACCAGCGCCGGATCCCAGGTTGAACCGTAGTTGAGCGATGACGGGAACAGCGTGGCCGCTTTGCACAACAACCCCACCAGACACTCCTCATGGAACAGCGCCGGAATGCCGAGCCGCGTCTCTTCCATCATCATCCGCTGCAGACGGTTGGCGGCGCGCACGCCGGTTTGCGCATCAACGATATGGGTACCCAGCGGACGGGTAATCTGCCCGACGCCCAGCTTAAGCCGTTCGCTGAGCGAGGCCTGTTCACTCACCCCCGCGAATTCGTCACTCAAGTCGCTGCGTTCACGGTGGTTGCCGTTTTCATCGAGGATCAACCAGTACGCGTGCATCTGGGCGAACTTCTCTTCCGGGGTCATGCGTGCCAGCAAGTCGGCGACGCGCTCGTGCACGGGACGTCCCGCGTCCTTATAGATTGCAGTCATGTTTTACTCCTGTAGGGCGGAAGGGGCAGCCGGGCTGAGTTGCCCTGCTTCTGGCCGCACGTCGCGCTTGCTGGCCAGTTCGCGGGCGATGGAATCCACCAGCCGACTGTTGAGTTTGTAGATGGCAAGCAGCGCGACCATGCAGAGGAACAGCACGCACGGAATGAGGGTAAACAGTGCGTTAATGGTCGTGAGTACGTGCGGCGTCTGGGTTGCCTGGCCTGGCGCGTAATCCACCATCCCGAGCACCCAACCCACCACTGCCCCACCCAACGCCAGACCAAATTTGATGGCGAACAGCGCGGTGGAGAAGACCAGACCATCGAGCCGGCGACCGCTGCGGTGCTCTTCATAATCGACCACATCGGAGAACATGGTCCACTGCAGCGGCGTGGTCAGGTTCTGGATGAAGCTAAAGACAATATTGAGGCCGAAAATCAGCCAGACCTGTGAAGGCGGCAGGAAGAAGATCAGCGCCCCAAAAATCACGAAGGAAATAATGGTCCACTGATAAGCGCGAACGCGGTCAAATTTCCCCAGCAGCCGTTCGGATAATAATGCGCCACTTAAGGAGGCCAGCATCCCGGAGACGATAAAGGCAAACACCAGTTCCGGACGCAACAGCACATAATTCACGTAATACATCGTGGCAGAGCCGCGCGTCACGACCGCCGTTAACAGCAAAATATTAAACAGGAACACAATTCGCCACTGGCTGTTCCCGGCCAGCAGTTTTAAATCGGTGAGCATGGAGCCAGAAGTATCATTCCGCGGAGAATAGCGCTCGCGGGTCATCAGGAAGCAGCAGAAGAATAAAATAATCCCCAGTAATCCCATCAGGCTCATGGCATAGAAATAGCCTTTCTGTACGTTGCCCTGTCCAAGATGCGAAACCAACGGCAAAGCGATAACCGTCACAATCAACCCGCCGATAAACGACAGGCCAAAGCGCCACGACTGCAGCGAATGGCGCTCGCGCGGATCCAGCGTCAGCGCGCCCGGCATGGCGCAGTAAGGGACGTTAATGGCGGAATAGATGAGGCTTAAAATCCCGTAGGTCACACAGGCATAGACGATTTTCGCCGTGGGCCCGACGTCGGGAACGTAGAACGTAATGAGGCAGCTTACGCCAAACGGAATGGCAAACCACAGCAGCCATGGACGGAAACGACCGTGACGCGTTTGGGTGCGATCCACCAGCGCGCCGATACAGGGATCAATAAAGGCATCGACCACGCGTACCACTAAAAACATGGTGCCCATAATGGCCGCGGGTAAACCGAAAACGTCTGTATAGAAATAAGCAAGAAATAACGTCGCTGTTTGCCAGACCAGCGCACTGGCCATATCACCTAAGCCATAACCTATTTTATCTTTGGTACGCAGTACAGAGGAGATTGTCATTTGTTATTTGCCTTTTTATCAGGTTAAAAAGTATTTCAACCAGTTGCGCAAAATCCTGTTGATCTGCGCGGTAAGGCTCAAGTATTAGCAACCCTTTGTGTGCTAACAATTGTCTAAATTAACAGACAAATTATGATATTTGGTTTTTTACTTTATTTGTGATGGGGAGCAAATATAAGCGGAAATAAAAAAGGCGAGGATTATTTCCCTCGCCTTTTCAGATACGGAAGACGTTACTTGTTCAGTTCAGCCAGGCTCAGCCAGGTTTGCACCACGGTGTCCGGGTTGAGGGAAAGACTGTCGATCCCCTCTTCCATCAGCCAGGCCGCGAAGTCTTCATGGTCAGAAGGGCCCTGGCCACAAATCCCGACGTATTTACCCTGTTTCTTCGCCGCACGGATGGACATCGACAGCAGGGCTTTCACCGCCTCGTTGCGTTCGTCGAACAGCTCAGAGACCACGCCGGAGTCACGGTCCAGACCCAGCGTCAGCTGCGTCATGTCGTTCGAACCGATAGAGAAGCCGTCGAAGTGCTCCAGGAACTGCTCTGCCAGCAGGGCGTTGGACGGGATCTCACACATCATGATGATCTTCAGCCCATTTTCGCCGCGCTTCAGCCCCTGACGCGCCAGCTCGTCCACCACCGCTTTCGCCTGGTCCACGGTACGTACGAACGGGATCATGATCTCAACGTTAGTCAGTCCCATGTCGTTGCGCACGCGTTTTACCGCTTCACACTCCAGCGCGAAGCAGTCGCGGAAGCTGTCGGAGACATAACGCCCGGCCCCACGGAAGCCCAGCATCGGGTTCTCTTCTTCCGGCTCGTAGCGCTCGCCGCCCACCAGATTGGCGTATTCGTTAGACTTAAAGTCCGACAGACGCACGATCACGCGCTTCGGATAAAACGCCGCACCGAGCGTCGCGATCCCTTCGGTCAGACGGCCAACGTAAAACTCTTTCGGCGAGTCGTAGCCTTTCATCATCTCGCGAATTTCGTTCTGCAGCTTTGCGTCCTGGTCGTCAAACTCCAGCAGCGCGCGCGGGTGAACGCCAATCATACGGTTGATGATGAATTCCAGACGCGCCAGGCCCACGCCTTCGTTCGGCAGGCAGGCGAAGTCAAACGCGCGGTCCGGGTTACCGACGTTCATCATGATCTTCAGCGGCAGGTCCGGCATGGTATCGACGCTGGAGCTTTTCACGCTGAAGTCAAGGATGTCAGCATACACGTAGCCGGTATCCCCTTCGGCACAGGAGACGGTCACGTTCTGTCCGTCCTTCATGCGTTCGGTTGCGTCACCGCACCCGACAACCGCCGGGATCCCCAGCTCGCGGGCGATGATCGCCGCGTGACAGGTACGCCCACCACGGTTGGTGACGATAGCCGCGGCTTTCTTCATGATCGGTTCCCAGTCCGGGTCGGTCATGTCGGTTACCAGCACGTCGCCCGGTTCAATGCGGTTCATCTCGCTGATATCGTGGATCACTTTCACCGGACCGGCACCAATGCGGTGACCAATCGCGCGGCCTTCCGCCACGATTTTGCCCTGCGCGTGGAGGGTATAACGCTCCATCACCTGGCCGCGAGAGCGAACCGTTTCCGGGCGCGCCTGGACGATGAACAGCTTGCCGGTGTGACCGTCTTTGGCCCATTCGATGTCCATCGGACGGCCGTAGTGTTTTTCAATCTGCACCGCCTGCTTCGCCAGCTCCTGCACTTCGGCGTCGGTCAGGGAGAAGCGGTCGCGCAGCTCCTGCGGTACATCTTCAATCTTCACCTGCTTGCCATGCTCCTGGGTCGGGGCATAGATCATGCGGATTTTTTTCGAGCCCATGGTGCGACGAACCACCGCCGGACGGTTGGCGGCAAGCGTCGGTTTGTGGACGTAGAATTCGTCAGGGTTCACGGCCCCCTGCACCACCATCTCACCCAGGCCCCACGCGGAGGTGATGAATACCACCTGGTCGAAGCCGGACTCGGTATCAATGGAGAACATCACACCGGAAGAGCCCACGTCGGAACGCACCATACGCTGTACGCCCGCAGAGAGCGCGACGCCGCGATGGTCATAGCCCTGATGCACGCGATAGGAGATAGCGCGATCGTTAAACAGGGAGGCGAACACGTGTTTCACCGCCACCAGTACCGCGTCATACCCCTGAACATTCAGGAAAGTTTCCTGTTGTCCGGCGAACGAGGCATCCGGCATGTCTTCTGCGGTTGCCGAGGAGCGCACGGCGAAAGAGGCCTGCGCATCATCAGCGGAGAGCTGGTTGTACGCATCGTGAATGGCTTTTTCCAGTTCCGGCTGGAAAGGTGTGTCGATAATCCACTGGCGGATCTGCGCCCCGGCTTTAGCAAGCTCGGTAACGTCATCAATATCCGTTTTATCCAGCAGGTCGTAAATGCGCTGGTTTACACCGCTCTGGTCTAAAAACAGGTTAAACGCATCGGCGGTCGTGGCAAACCCGTTTGGTACGGAGACACCCATACCGGACAGATTTGTAATCATTTCACCCAGGGAGGCATTTTTGCCCCCAACTCTGTCTACATCATTCATGCCGAGTTGGTTATACCAAAGCACCAGCGGTGACGAGCCATTGTTGGACATCGAAACAATCCTTTTGTGATATTTGATCGGAGTAAGAAACACCTGACTACGTATTTATACTGGCATATTTATTTACGCTAAAAAAACGGTGAATCGTGTAAGCAATTTAAATTTTCAACTTTTCGGATACTTTCCCTCCACCGGATAAGCCGATGATTCCTATATATTCAGCCAAAAACCACAAAAATGACGTCGCTATTTGAAAAATGAAATCCACTTTTCAGGAAAATCAAAAACACCATTTCATTTTAAATTCAGATAACTTCTTTGCTGTGCAATTAACTTTTTTAATTTATGCTTTCAGACAATTAGGTCCGATATTCAGGGTGGATAAAATGGATAATGCTGTCGATCGCCACGTTTTTTATATTTCTGATGGTACGGCGATTACCGCTGAGGTGCTGGGGCATGCGGTGATGTCACAGTTCCCCGTTTCGATTAACAGCATCACGCTGCCGTTTGTGGAAAATGAGAGCCGCGCGCGGGCGGTCAAGGACCAGATTGATGCCATTTACCAGCAGACGGGCGTACGCCCGCTGGTGTTCTACTCCATCGTGATCCCGGAAATTCGCAACATCATTCTGCAAAGCGAAGGCTTTTGTCAGGATATCGTGCAGGCGCTGGTGGCCCCGCTGCAGAGCGAGCTGAAGCTCGACCCGACCCCCATCGCACACCGAACCCACGGGCTGAACCCTGGCAACCTTACCAAATACGATGCGCGTATCGCCGCCATTGACTACACCCTGGCGCATGACGACGGCATCTCGCTGCGAAACCTCGACCAGGCGCAGGTCATTTTGCTGGGCGTCTCCCGCTGCGGCAAAACCCCTACCAGCCTCTACCTGGCGATGCAGTTTGGTATTCGTGCCGCCAACTACCCGTTCATTGCCGATGATATGGACAATCTGGTGCTGCCTGCCGCCCTGAAGCCACTGCAGCACAAGCTGTTCGGGCTGACCATTAATCCGGAGCGCCTTGCCGCCATCCGCGAAGAGCGCCGCGAGAACAGCCGCTACGCCTCCATGCGCCAGTGTCGAATGGAGGTCTCCGAAGTGGAAGCACTGTACCGCAAAAACCAGATCCCTTGGCTGAACAGCACCAACTATTCGGTTGAAGAGATCGCCACCAAAATTCTCGACATCATGGGTCTTAATCGCCGCATGTACTAATATGCTAGTACATTAGCTCAGATTCAGGTATCATCCACCACATCCTCGGGGTGGAGCCGCCCCGAACTTGAAATCAGCAGGGATTGGTTTAAGGTGATGCCCATCACTTCCCGGTAGTCTGCCGATGAAGCAAAAAATTTCTGAGACATTCCATGAATAAAACCGACGAACTCCGCACAGCGCGCATTGACAGCCTGGTTACACCGGCTGAACTGGCACAGCGGCATCCACTTTCCGCAGGCGTTGCGGAGCATGTTACGGCCTCGCGCCGACGCATTGAAAAAATTCTTAATGGTGAAGACAAACGTCTTCTGGTGGTAATTGGCCCCTGCTCGATCCATGACCTGGACGCGGCGATGGATTATGCAAAACGGCTACAGGGGCTGCGGGAACAACACCAGCATCGCCTTGAGATCGTGATGCGGACCTACTTTGAAAAACCCCGTACCGTGGTGGGCTGGAAAGGATTAATTTCAGACCCCGATCTCAACGGCAGCTATCGCGTTAACCATGGGATTGAGCTGGCACGTAAGCTGCTTTTGCAGGTGAACGAGCTGGGCGTTCCCACAGCCACCGAGTTTCTCGATATGGTGACCGGCCAGTTTATCGCCGATCTGATCAGCTGGGGCGCGATTGGCGCGCGGACCACCGAGAGCCAGATCCACCGTGAAATGGCCTCTGCCCTCTCCTGCCCGGTCGGGTTTAAAAACGGAACCGATGGCAACACCCGGATTGCGGTCGATGCGATCCGCGCTGCGCGTGCCAGCCACATGTTCCTCTCGCCGGATAAGAGCGGCCAGATGACCATCTACCAGACCAGCGGTAACCCGTACGGGCATATCATTATGCGCGGCGGCAAGAAACCGAACTATCACGCCGGGGATATCGCCGCGGCCTGTGAAACGCTGGCCGAGTTCGATCTGCCGGAACATCTGGTGGTGGACTTCAGCCACGGTAACTGTCAGAAACAGCACCGTCGCCAGCTGGATGTCTGCGATGAGATCTGCCAGCAGATCCGCAGCGGTTCAAGCGCCATTGCGGGCATTATGGCCGAAAGCTTTATCCGCGAAGGCACGCAGAAAATCGTGTCGGGTCAGCCGCTGGTTTACGGCCAGTCGATCACCGACCCGTGCCTGAGCTGGGAAGACAGCGAACTGCTGCTGGAGAAGCTGGCGTCTGCGGTAGATTCGCGCTTCTGATGTTATTGTCGGGTGGCGCTGCGCTTACCCTACCTACGATACGTACCCTTCTCCCTCTCCCTGTGGGAGAGGGTCGGGGTGAGGGCATCTGACCGCACTTCACCCCCAAATTTGATCCTCTCACCCTTTTTTCACAAAAACGCTTGCCGCGAATTTGCAGTTTATTGATAATGATTATCATTGTTACATTGATTGTTATTTATAAACATTATGTCACGTACGGATAACACTGCGGCAACGCCGCCAAAAACAGACACAGTATCCGCCCCCGCCGAGCGTCGCATTGACAGCAAAACCCTGCTGGGCGATGAGGGACGGGTCATTATCGAGCATGACGGTCAACGCTACCTGCTGCGCCAGACCCATGCCGGAAAATTGATCCTCACAAAATAAACAACACAAAAACTCCGCCAGCCACCCAGGTGAACCCCAGGCAGCCAGCGCTTTCAATTCTTAATGGAGAGTTGCTATGCCACACCTGCCTTCCGCGCCTTTACGTCCGTCACTTCTGGCGCTGGCGATTGTCAGCACCCTGCCGGGCGTCGCGTTTGCTACCACAGATGAAATGACCGTGACCGCCACGGGTAACGCCCGTAGCGCCTTCGAAGCCCCCATGATGGTGAGCGTGATTGACGCCAGCACACCGGATAAACAGACTGCCAGCTCGGCAGCCGACCTGCTGCGTAACGTCCCCGGCCTGACGCTCGATGGCACCGGACGTACCAACGGCCAGGACGTTAACCTGCGCGGTTATGACCGTCGCGGCGTGCTGGTACTGGTTGACGGCGTGCGCCAGGGAACCGACACCGGCCACCTGAACAGCACGTTCCTCGATCCGGCTCTGATTAAACGTATCGAAGTGGTGCGCGGTCCGTCGGCCCTGCTGTACGGCAGCGGCGCGCTGGGCGGTGTGATTGCCTATGACACCGTCGATGCCAAAGATCTGCTTGAGCCGGGTAAAAACAGCGGCTATCGGGTGTTCGCTACCGGTGCGACGGGCGATCACAGCATCGGCATGGGGGCCAGCGCCTATGGCCGCACCGATACCCTGGACGGGCTGCTCTCCTGGTCGAGCCGGGATCGTGGCGATCTGCGCCAGAGTGACGGCACCACCGCCCCGAACGACGAATCCATTCAGAACATGCTGGCGAAGGGCAGCTGGAAAATCGACGCGGCCCAGAGCCTGACCGGCTCCCTGCGCTATTACAATAACGCTGCACAGGAGCCGAAAAACCCGCAAACCAGTGCAGCAGACAGCAGCAGTAACCCGCTGACCGACCGCTCCACCATCCAGCGTGACGCGCAGCTCGGCTATCACCTTGCCCCACAGGGTAACGACTGGCTGAACGCCGACGCGAAAATTTACTGGTCCGAAGCGCGTATCAACGCCCAGAACATCGACGGCAGCGGTGAGTTTCGCAAACAGACCACCAAAGGCGGCAAAGTGGAGAACCGCACCCGCCTGTTCAGCGATTCCTTTGCCTCACATCTGCTGACCTACGGCGGTGAGTATTATCGTCAGGAGCAACGCCCGGGCGGGGCAACAACGGGCTTCCCGCAGGCACAAATCGATTTCAGCTCCGGCTGGCTGCAGGATGAAATCACCCTGCGCGACCTCCCCGTGACCCTTCTTGGCGGCACGCGCTACGACAACTACCGCGGCAGCAGCGACGGCTACAAGGATGTGGATGCCGATAAGTGGTCCTCCCGCGCCGGGTTAACCGTCAGCCCGACCGACTGGCTGATGCTGTTCGGCTCTTACGCGCAGGCGTTCCGCGCGCCAACCATGGGCGAAATGTATAACGACGCCAAACACTTCTCCATTGGCCGCTTCTATACCAACTACTGGGTGCCCAACCCCAATCTGCGCCCGGAAACCAACGAAACGCAGGAGTATGGTTTTGGTCTGCGCTTTGATGATCTGATGCTGGCCAACGATGCACTGGAGTTTAAAGCCAGCTATTTCGATACCAACGCCAAAGACTACATCTCCACCACCGTCGATTTTGCGGCGGCGACCACCATGTCATATAACGTCCCGAACGCCAAAATCTGGGGCTGGGACGTGATGGCGAAATACTCCGCCGACCTGTTCAACCTCGACCTCGCCTATAACCGCACGCGCGGAAAAGATACCGACACGGGCGAGTACATTTCCAGCATTAACCCGGATACCGTCACCAGCAAGCTGGATATTCCGCTGGCACAAAGCGGCTTCTCCGTCGGCTGGATCGGCACCTTTGTCGATCGCTCAACGCACATCAGCAGCAGCTACAGCGAGCAACCCGGCTACGCGGTTAACGATTTCTACGTGAGCTACACCGGCCAGGCGCAGCTTAAAGGCGTCACCACGACGCTGGTGCTGGGCAACGCCTTCGACAAACAATACTGGTCGCCACAGGGCATTCCGCAGGATGGCCGAAACGGGAAGATTTTCGTCAGTTATCAATGGTAATCCCCGCCCCGGCTGGCCGGGGCAATGCTTTGAGAGGAAAAGACAATGAATCACTACACACGCTGGCTTGAGCTAAAAGAAGAAAATCCGGGTAAGTACGCGCGCGACATTGCAGGTTTAATGAACATCAGCGAAGCCGAGCTGACCTTCGCCCGTGTGGGCCATGACGCCTGGCGCCTGCGCGGTGACGTCCGCGAGATCCTGGCCGCGCTGGAAGCGGTGGGCGAAACCAAATGCATCTGCCGCAACGACTACGCCGTTCACGAGCAGGTCGGCGCCTTTACCCATCAACACCTGAGCGGCCACGCCGGGCTGATCCTCAACCCGCGCGCGCTGGATCTGCGCCTGTTCCTTAACCAGTGGGCGAGCGTATTTCATATCAGCGAGGCCACCGCCCACGGCGAGCGGCAGAGCATTCAGTTCTTCGACCACCAGGGCGACGCCCTGCTGAAGGTTTACGCCACGGATAACACCGACCTCACCGCCTGGGGCGATCTGCTCACCCGCTTTATCTTTGCCGGGAATCCGCCGCTGGCGTTGAAAACGGCCGATGTCCCGGCTCACGCTGAAAACCCGGACGCCTCGCTCGTGGACACAGAGTGGCGTGCCATGACCGACGTGCATCAGTTCTTCAGCCTGCTCAAGCGTCACAACCTCAGCCGCCAGCAGGCGTTTCGCCTGGTGGGCGACGATCTGGCTTGCAGGGTCGACAACACCGCGCTGGCCCAGCTGCTGGAAACGGCGCGCCAGGACGGGAACGAAATCATGATTTTCGTCGGCAACCGCGGCTGCGTGCAGATCTTCACCGGCGTGGTGGAAAAACTGATGCCGATGAAGGGCTGGCTGAACATCTTCAACCCGGCTTTCACCCTCCATCTGCTGGAAGGCGCCATCGCCGAATCCTGGGTCACGCGCAAACCGACGGCTGACGGGCATGTCACCAGCCTGGAGCTGTTTGCCACCGACGGCACGCAGATTGCCCAGCTGTACGGCCAGCGGAGCGAAGGCGAACCCGAGCAGAGTCAGTGGCGCAGCCAGATCGACGCCTTAACGGCAAAAGGGCTGGCCGCATGAAAAAATGGCTTGCCCTGATCAGCGCCCTGCCGCTGCTGGCACTTGCTGCGCCGCAGGAGAAAATCGTCGCGCTCGGCGGCGACGTCACCGAGATTGTCTATGCGCTCGGCGCGGCATCTTCGCTGGTGGCACGCGACAGCACCAGCCAGTGGCCACAGGCGGCGAACACGCTGCCGGACGTGGGCTATCTGCGCCAGCTAAATGCCGAAGGCATTTTGTCCATGCGCCCCACGCTGGTGCTGGCCAGTGCACAGGCACAGCCGTCTCTGGCGTTAAAACAGGTAGAGCAGAGTCACGTCAGGGTGATCACCGTTCCGGCAGGCAATGACCTCAGTGTTATCGATGAAAAGGTTCGGGTTATTGCTGAGGCGACGCACCACGAGGCAGAAGGGGAAACGCTGCGCAACTCGCTGCGTCAGGCGCTGTCGGCGCTTCCCGCGTCACCGCTCAATAAACGGGTGCTGTTTATTCTCAACCACGGCGGGATGACCGCGATGGCCGCCGGGCAACAAACCGCAGCGGATGCTGCCATTCGTGCGGCAGGGCTGCAGAACGCGATGCAGGGTTTCACTCGCTATCAGCCGCTGTCTCAGGAAGGCGTTATCGCCAGCCAGCCCGACCTGGTGGTGATCTCGCAGGATGGCGTGAACGCTCTGGGTGGGGCGGATGCGGTGTGGCAACTGCCCGGTCTGGCGCAAACTCCAGCGGGACGTCACCGCCAGATGCTGGCCATCGACGATATGGCGCTGCTGGGCTTTAGCGTGCGAACGCCACAGGCGATCCAGCAGTTACGCCGTAAAGCGGAGCAACTGCCCTGATGTCCCGACGCGCCGTACTGGCATTGTGGTTGCTGGCCGCGCTGCTGGCCGTCATGACGCTGGCGGCCAGCGGTGTGGGCGCGTTGCGCCTGCCGGTCAGCCTGCTGTGGACCGGCAGCGACGACGCGCTGCGTCAGATCTGGCTGACGATCCGCCTGCCCCGCGTGCTGCTGGCGCTGGCAATCGGCGGCTCACTGGCGCTGGCGGGCTGTGTGATGCAGGGACTGTTTCGTAACCCGCTGGCCGATCCGGGCCTGCTGGGGATCAGCAGCGGCGCAGCACTCGCCGTTGCGCTGTGGGTGGTTATTCCGCTCTCGCTGCCCGCGCTGGTGATGCTGTACGCCCCGATGCTGGCGGCGTTTCTCGGCGCGCTGGCCGCGACTTTCGTCATTTTCCTGCTTAGCCGGCAACGTGACAGTTCCCTGTCGCGACTGCTGCTGGTGGGGATTGCCATCAATGCCCTGTGCGGGGCGGCCGTCGGCGTGCTGTCATGGCTCAGTAATGATGCCCAGCTTCGCCAGCTCTCACTCTGGGGCATGGGCAGCCTCGGCCAGGCGCAGTGGTCAACGCTGCTGGCCGTCTGCTCGCTGATGGTTCCCACCATGCTGGTTATCTGGCGCCTGGCTGGTGCCCTCAACCTGTTGCAGCTTGGCGAGGAAGAGGCGCACTACCTCGGGGTGGAGGTGGCCGTTGTACAGCGGCTCCTGCTGCTGTGCAGCGCCCTGCTGGTGGCCGCCGCGGTGGCCGTCAGCGGTGTCATCGGCTTTGTTGGCCTTGTGGTGCCACACCTGGTGCGCATGTGGCTGGGGGCCGACCACCGGGCGGTGATCCCCGGCTCAGTACTGGCCGGTGCGTTACTGTTGCTGGCTGCCGATACGCTGGCGCGTACCCTGGTCGCCCCGGCGGAAATGCCGGTCGGTTTATTGACCAGTCTTCTCGGTGCGCCGTGGTTCCTGTGGCTTATCTTTCGTCGCGGAGGTGCGCATGGCTGAACGCTACTGTGCGGAAAATATTGTCTTTCACGCCGGGCAACGGACGCTGATCGACGACGTGTCGCTGACCCTCTCTCAGGGCGAACTGGTGGCGTTGATTGGCCCCAACGGTGCCGGGAAATCGACCTTGTTACGCCTGCTTACCGGCTATCTCAAACCCGCGAGCGGACGGTGCAGTCTGGCGGGAACGCCGCTTGCGGCCTGGCCGCCGGACAGACTCTCCCGCTACCGGGCGGTCATGCGCCAGAATACCCAGCTCGGATTCGACTGGCCGGTAGAAGCGGTGATCGGGATGGGGCGTGCGCCGTGGACGCGCCGCCCTGAGGCGTCGGTGATTGAGGAGGTGATGGCTATCTCCGGCTGTTTACCGCTGGCGGGCAGGCAGTTTGCGGCGCTCTCCGGCGGGGAGCAGCAACGCGTTCAACTCGCCCGCGCACTGGCACAGCTCTGGTGCGACGGTGCGCCGCGCGGCTGGCTGTTTCTGGATGAACCCACGTCCGCGCTGGATCTTTACCACCAGCAGCATCTGCTGCGCCTGCTCTCTTCCCTGACCCGTCGGGGGCATCTGCATGTCTGTGTGGTGCTGCACGATCTCAATCTGGCGGCGCTGTGGGCGGATCGGATCCTGCTGTTACATAACGGCAAAATGGTCGCTCAGGGAGCCCCGGAGGCGGTTCTGCAGGCCGATACGCTGACGCGCTGGTACGGCGCGCAGGTGCACGTTGGCCGACACCCGGCTCATGCCGCACCGCAGGTGTTTCTCGCCCCCTGACCGGGCTGATAAAAATCTTTCAGGGTTTCCAGCAGGGCATGCGCCGCTTTTGAGAGCTGCGTGTGCCCTGGATGGATCACCCCGATACATTTTTCTATCGGCGGGCTGTCCAGCGGAATACAGACCGCACCCAGCGATGTCATTTGCGCCTCGCACAGCGCCGGTACGGCACTGCCGCCCAGCCCGCTGGCGACCATCCTTCCTACCGTCACCAGCTGATGGCTCTCCAGCGCCACCTCCAGCTTGCGGCCGCTACGGGCCAGCTCCTCTTCCATCATCAGGCGCACCGCCGAGGGGCGCTGCAGGGTAATGAAATCCAGCGTCAGCAGTTCATTCCAGGAGAGGCGTTTTTTCATCGCAAGGGGGGACGCTTTCGGCACAATGGCGACAAACCGGTCGAGGCCCAGCGGCGTAAACAGCAGGTTATGCGTCGGTGCTGGTTCAAAGGCGATCCCCATCTCGACCCGCCCTTCCCGCACCATCTCAATCACCTGTTCGTTGATGACATCATGCACGGTGACGTTGATCCCGGCATGGCGATCGCGAAACGCTTTCAGCACCTCCGGCAGGACGTTAGCCGCAAACGACGGCATGGCCGCGACCGAGATTTTGCCACGCTGCAACGTAAAGCACTGGTGCATTGCCTCTTCAACGTTATCCCAGTCAGCCAACAGCTGCCGCGCCATCGGTAAAAAGGTTTCGCCCTCCTGCGTCAGGGTGACCTTACGCGTGCTTCGCTGCAGCAGCGGGCCCCCCAGCGCATCCTCCAGCCCTTTAATCGTCAGGCTGAGGGCTGGCTGAGAAAGATTTAACCGTTCGCTGGCGTGCGCAAAATTGAGAGTGTGAGCTACCGCTAAAAACGCGCGTAACTGTTTGACACTCATTCTCATTTTTCTTCCTGTTAACTAATTGAAAAAATTTAGCTAACAGGAAATTAATAAAAAAACCAAATGAGTGGGTCACAAATTCAAAATTAACAAAAGAGTCGTCGCCCCCAATGATACCGCCACGGACAACGGGAGGGATGGCTATGGCAGGACTGGATAAACGCGTCGGCAGCTATGCGCAGGCGCTGGAGGGGCTGACGGACGGGATGACATTGCTGGCGGGCGGCTTTGGCCTGTGCGGTATTCCTGAAAATCTGATTGCGGAAGTCAAACGCCGTCAGGTGCAGGGCCTGACGGTGGTATCGAACAACTGCGGCGTGGATGGTTTCGGGCTCGGGCTGCTGCTGGAGACACGCCAGGTGCGGAAGGTGGTGGCATCTTACGTCGGCGAGAACGCGCTGTTCGAACAGCAGGTGCTGAGCGGCGAGTTGGAGGTTGAGCTGACGCCCCAGGGCACGCTGGCCGAAAAGGTGCGCGCGGGCGGGGCCGGTATTCCGGCATTTTACACGGCCACCGGCTATGGCACGCCCGTGGCCGCCGGGAAAGAGGTACGTCAGTTTGCCGGTAAGCACTACATCCTTGAAGAGGCCATTACCGGCGATTTTGCGCTGATCAAAGGCTGGAAAGCGGACTGGTACGGCAACGTTATCTACCGCCACACCGCGCAAAATTTCAACCCGCTAATGGCCACCGCAGGACGGATAACCGTGGTGGAGGTGGAAGAGATTGTCCCGCCGGGTGAGCTGCCGCCGTCCGCCATTCATACCCCGGGAATTTATGTCGACAGGCTGATTGTCGGCCAGTTTGAGAAACGCATTGAACAGCACACGCTGCGCGCAGAGGGAGTCTGACCATGTTAACCCGCGAACAGATGGCCATGCGCGTCGCCCGTGAGCTGCGCGACGGTTACTACGTCAACCTGGGGATCGGTATCCCGACGCTGGTGGCGAACTACATCCCCGCCGGCATGGACGTGATGCTCCAGTCAGAAAACGGACTGCTGGGGATGGGGGAATTTCCCGATGCGCAGAGCCTTGATGCCGACATGATTAACGCCGGTAAGCAGACCGTCACCGCGCGAACCGGTGCCGCCATTTTCGACTCGGCCCAGTCCTTCGCCATGATCCGGGGGGGTCACGTCGACCTCACGGTGCTCGGGGCGTTTGAGGTGGACATGGAAGGCAACATCGCCTCGTGGATGATCCCCGGAAAGATGGTGAAAGGCATGGGCGGCGCCATGGATCTTGTCGCCGGGGCGCAGAACATCATTGTCGTGATGACCCACGCGTCGAAGAGCGGTGAGTCCAAACTGCTGTCGCGCTGCACGCTACCGCTCACCGGCGTGGGCTGCATCCGCCGGGTGTTAACCGACCTGGCCCTGCTGGAAATTAAAGACGGTGCGTTCATTCTGCGTGAATACGCCCCCGGCGTCGGCATTGACGAGATCGTCAGCAAAACTGCCGGAAAAATCATCGTGGCGGACGACGTTCGCGAAATGCGCTTTAGCTGAGGACTCAACATGAAAAACGTCATGATAGTCGGGGCAACGCGAACGCCGATTGGCAGTTTTCGCGGTTCGCTCTCTCCCCTTTCCGCCGTTGAACTTGGTGCTGTCGCGGTGCGCCGCCTGCTTGAAGAGAGCTCGCTTTCGGCAGGTGACACAGACGAACTGATTTTTGGGCAGGTGCTGACGGCAGGCTGCGGACAAAACCCGGCACGTCAGACGGCTATCGCCGCCGGACTGCCCGTCAGTACCCCTGCCACCACGGTCAATCTGGTCTGTGGCGCGGGGCTGAAGGCGGTACAGCTTGCGGCACAGGCTATCCGCTGTGGAGACGCAGAGGTGGTGATCGCGGGCGGTCAGGAGAGCATGAGCAATGCCCCTTACCTGCTGGATGGCGCCCGTTCCGGGCTGCGTTTTGGCCACACGGGCCTGCAGGACAGCATGATCGTCGACGGCCTGTGGGATGCGTTTAACGATTACCACATGGGGATCACCGCGGAAAACGTCGCCCGGCAGTACGGCATTTCACGCGAACAGCAGGATGCCTTCGCCGCCGGGTCACAGCAAAAGGCGGCGTCTGCCATCGAATCTGCTCGCTTTGAGGCCGAGATTACCCCGGTAACGGTGAAACAGGGCAAGAAGCCGCCATTGGTGATTCGTCATGACGAACAACCCCGGCCAGGAACCACCGCAGAGCAGCTTGCGCAACTGCGCCCCGCGTTTCGCCAGGAGGACGGCACGGTCACGGCGGGGAATGCCTCCACCCTGAACGATGGCGCCGCCGCGGTGTTGATGATGAGCGAAGAAAAAGCGCGGGCGAGCGGACTACCGGTGCTGGGCCGGATCGTGAGCTACGCCGTTACCGGGGTCGACCCGTCCGTAATGGGCATCGGCCCCGTCAGCGCCTGCCAGACCGCGCTGGCGCGGGCAGGCTGGACGCTGGATGAGGTGGATCTCATCGAAGCCAACGAAGCTTTTGCCGCGCAGGCGCTGGCGGTTGGTAACCTGCTTGGCTGGGATGCGCGCAAGGTGAACGTTAACGGTGGCGCTATCGCGCTGGGCCATCCGATTGGTGCATCCGGCTGTCGGATCCTTGTGACGCTGCTGCATGAGATGCAGCGCCGTGACGCCAAAAAAGGGCTGGTCACTCTGTGCATAGGCGGCGGGCAAGGCATTGCGCTGACCGTCGAGCGTTAAACCTCTCGTGAGTACCCGAATATAACAACAGTAAGGAGTCGCAATGAGTGTGTTAATTGCCCTGGCGGCGCTGGCGCTGCTGATGCTGGCGGCCTATCGCGGATATAGCGTTATTCTTTTTGCGCCCATTGCGGCGCTGGGTGCCGTGCTGTTAACCGACCCGGGCGCTGTCGGCCCGACGTTTACCGGCCTGTTTATGGAAAAGATGGTGGGCTTCGTCAAGCTCTACTTCCCGGTGTTCCTGCTGGGCGCCGTGTTTGGCAAGCTGATTGAACTCTCCAGCTTCTCACGCTCCATTGTTGCCGCAGCGATTCAAATCCTTGGCCGCCGCCACGCCATTCCGGTGATTGTGCTGGTCTGCGCACTGTTAACCTACGGCGGCGTGTCGCTCTTTGTGGTGGCGTTTGCCGTTTATCCTTTCGCCGCCGAACTGTTTCGCCAGAGCGGGATCCCCAAACGGCTGATCCCGGCGACCGTGGCGCTGGGGGCGTTCTCGTTCACCATGGACGCCCTGCCCGGCACGCCGCAGATCCAGAATATTATCCCCACCAGCTTCTTCGGCACTAATGCCTGGGCTGCCCCCTGGCTGGGGCTGATTGGCTCGCTGTTTATTATCTGCTTTGGCCTGCTCTGGCTGGAGCGCCAGCGGCGGAAAGCGCTCAATAACAATGAAGGTTACGGCACGGATCTGAAAAACGAACCGGAAACGCCGGACAACATTAACCTTCCCCATCCGCTGATTGCAATTTCCCCCCTGCTGGTGGTGGGGATCCTCAACCTGCTGTTTACCCGCTGGATCCCCGGCTGGTATGGCACCAGCCACGAGCTGACCCTGCCCGGACTGGCAAAGCCGATTGTGACCGAGGTCAGCAAGATCACCGCCATCTGGGCCGTGGAAGCTGCGCTGATTTCCGGTATCGTGCTGGTGCTGATCTTTGGTTTTCGCAACATCCGGGGACGTCTGGCGGAAGGCAGCCGGACGGCAGTGAGCGGCGCGATCCTGGCGGCGATGAATACCGCCTCGGAATATGGTTTCGGTGCAGTTATCGCCGCCCTGCCCGGCTTTCTGGTCTTATCCCACGCGCTGGCGGCTATTCCGAACCCGTTACTGAATGAAGCGATCAGCGTAACCGTTCTCGCCGGGATCACCGGTTCGGCTTCAGGTGGGATGAGCATTGCGCTGGCGGCCATGGCAGATAGCTTTGTCGCCGCCGCCCATGCCGCGAATATTCCGCTGGAGGTCCTGCACCGGGTGGCTTCTATGGCCAGCGGTGGCATGGATACACTCCCCCATAACGGCGCGGTGATTACGCTGCTGGCCATCACCGGTCTTAGCCATCGTCAGGCCTATGGCGGTATTTTCGCCATCACGATCATCAAAAGTCTGGCGGTGCTTTTTGTCATTGCCGTGTTCTATCTCACCGGCATTGTGTAAGGAGAATAAAATGAATCTGAACGGTAAAACGGCGCTGGTGACCGGCTCGACCAGCGGTATTGGTCTGGGCATCGCCCGCGTACTGGCAAAGGCCGGAGCGCAGCTGATCCTCAACGGTTTTGGCGACAGTGACGCAGCAAGAGAAGAGATCGCCCGGCTGGGGAAAAAACCGGGTTATCACGATGCAGATCTGCGTGACGCTCTGCAAATCGACGCGATGATGCGCTACGCCGACACGCAGTTCGGCGGAGTGGATATTCTTATCAATAATGCCGGGATACAGCATGTCGCCCCGGTTGAGGCGTTCCCGGTGGAGAAATGGAACGACATTATTGCCATTAACCTGTCGTCGGTGTTTCACACCAGCCGACTGGCGCTGCCTGCAATGCGCGAGAAAAACTGGGGACGCATCATTAATATCGCCTCCGTGCATGGGCTGGTGGCGTCAAAAGAGAAGTCAGCCTATGTCGCCGCCAAGCATGGGGTGGTCGGTTTTACAAAATCCCTGGCGCTGGAGACTGCCCGCACCGGTATTACTGCTAACGCCATCTGCCCGGGATGGGTGCTTACGCCGCTGGTTCAGCAGCAGATCGACAAACGTATCGCAGAAGGTGTGCCTGCGGATCGGGCGCGCGAGCAGTTGCTTGCGGAGAAACAGCCATCAGGAGAGTTTGTTACGCCAGAACAGCTGGGTGAACTGGCGCTGTTTTTATGTAGCGACAGCGCCGTGCACGTGCGGGGCGCGGCGTGGAATATGGATGGCGGGTGGGTCGCCCAGTGACGTATCGGCCGGGCAAGCCTGTGCTTCCCGGCCAAAACATTAGCTTGAGCAGCTGACCTCCAGCCGCTTGCCCCAGTCAGGCGGGCGGCTGACATAATCGTCGTCCCGGTCGGCAAACGGCGTGCGCAACGCTACGTGCAGCCGGTGTAATTCTGCATACTCACCTTGCTCCGCCTGCTCAATCGCCCGCTGCGCCAGCCAGTTGCGCAAGACCATCGCCGGGTTCGCCGCGTTCATCTGCGCCTGCCGGGTCGCGTCATCCACCTGCTCTTGTTGCAGGCGCGCGCGGTAAGTGGCAAACCAGTCGTCAAACGCCTGTCGGTCGATAAACTCATCGCGCAGCGGTGAGGCGGCGCTATGCTGCTCTGTCTGGCCGAGCATACGGAAGGTACGGGTATAGTCGCTGCCCTCACGCGCCATGAGCGCAAACAAGCCATTCAGAATAGTGTTATCGCCCTTCTCCTGCGTCATCAGCCCCAACTTGTTGCGCATCAGCGTGCCGTATTCGCGCAGCAATGTCTCCTGATAGCCGTCGAGCGCATCATTCAGGGCATCAACGTCGATAAACGGCGACAGGGATTGCGCCAGACGCTGCAGATTCCACAGCCCCACCGCCGGCTGATTATCAAAGCTGTAGCGCCCCTGATAGTCCGAGTGGTTGCAGATATACCCCGGCTGGTAGTCATCGAGAAAACCAAACGGACCGTAATCAAAGGTCAGCCCCAGAATTGACATGTTGTCGGTATTCATCACGCCATGGGCAAAGCCTACGGACTGCCAGCGGGCAATCATGATTGCCGTGCGGGCAACCACATCCCGGAACCAGAGGTGGTATTTGTCGGCCTCGTCCTGTAACTGCGGCCAGTGCCGTCGGATGGCGTAATCGGCAAGCTGGCGTACGTTTTCCGGCTCGCGGCGATAATAAAAATGTTCAAAATGGCCGAAACGCAGATGGCTTTGCGCAATGCGCATCAGCATGGCGCCTTTCTCTACCGTTTCGCGGACCACCGGGGTGTCACTGGTCACTATCGTCAGCGCGCGCGTGGTGGGAATACCCAGCGCATGCATCGCTTCCGACGCCAGACTTTCACGAATGGTTGAGCGCAGTACCGCGCGCCCGTCGCCCATGCGTGAATAGGGTGTGAGACCCGCCCCTTTCAGGTGCCAGTCGACCGTCTCTCCGCCGGGGAGCTGTTGTTCGCCGAGCAGGATCCCACGGCCGTCCCCCAGCTGTCCCGCCCAGACGCCAAACTGGTGTCCGCTATAGACCTGAGCGAGGGGCTGCATGCCATCGAGCAGCGTTTCCCCTCCCCAGACGCCCGCGCCGTCTGAAGGCTGGAACATTTCCGGTGGGATAGCCAGGTCGTTCGCCAGCGAATCGTTATGCCAGACAAGACGGGAATGATGTAATGGTGTTGGTTTGAGTGCGGTATAAAAACCCGGCAACTCGTCATGCCAGTGCGCAGTAAAAGACAGGGTCATAAGTCCTCCTGCTTTTAGTGTAGAGGGTTTACCCGGACTTAAACACGGGCGAAAGAAAGGGTTATCACTGAACCAGCGTGGTGACGCGCTCTGCAGAGACGGCTGGCCACAGCGCCCCCTGCATGGCACCAAAGTTGAAGGATAAAACGCGCTGCAACAGGGCATGATCGTCAATACCGGCGACGAGCACAGACTGACAATGTGACGTTATTTGCCACAGAATAGCGCGCATAAAGGGCTCAAAAGAAAGCGCTGCCGCGTGCTGCTGGATAAACCCTTTGTCCAGAATGACACGTTTAAACAAACCATCATAAACGGCTTTAAGCGAGGCTTCACCGGCACCAAAGTTTGCCAGCACCAGCGGAAAATGAATCGCCATTCTCGCCAGTTCGGGATCGTCTTTTCCGTTATTTAAACCTGGATAATTCTCATTAACAGTAAACTCAAGAAATGGATAACGCTCAAGTATTGAAACAGCGTTCCCATTACTTAATAAAAACTCAACTATTACAGGTGTAATATTGATCCATGCAATTAACTGATGCTGAATAAAAAACAGTTTGCAGGTATCAAGCAATTGCAGTTTTTCTTGAAACAACGCTAACTCTTCTGCCGGAGTCAGACGCGGGATAACGAGTTCAGTGGGGATCCGTACATCGCTGCCGACGCCAGTAAAGTTAACCGTCACCTCTAATCCTTTAAGCTCACCGGCATTATTGCGGGCAGGCTGGAGCAACAGTTCAGACTGGTAGGCATTATCTAACGTAATAATCATTGCACTCGCCCCGCATTAAAGATGAGAGAGGACATCCTGGAGCAATTGCTGACACAATTCCACTGTCTTGATTTTAATAAGTTTAATTTCATTAGATCCGTATTAATTTTCAGATTTATCCCTGAATCTAAAATAATCTTATCCTGGTTGCTGCGTAATAGCCAGTTTTAGATAAAACAGACACATAAGGACATAAGTAATTTGTTGTAAATTTAACTTTAATCATCTTATTTGCAAAAAAACGGCATGGTTTAATTGTGCCATGCCGTCAGAAATGCGTGGTCGGTGGCGGACTAAATACGTCGTGCCTGCCAGAAATTTTTACGCCAGTAAACATTATCGAGCGAAGAACGCATCACCCCACGACTGGTCGAGGCATGAATAAACTGGTTATCCGTATCATAAATGCCAACATGCAGACCACTTTCACCCGAGCCGGTTTTGAAAAAAACCAGGTCGCCGGGTAACAACTCATCTTTATCAATTTCGGTACCGATTTCAGCCTGTTTGCGCGTTTCGCGTGGAAGCTGCAAATCAAACTTATCCCGGAACGTCATCAGCACAAAGCCGGAGCAATCCACCCCACCGCGACTCATGCCACCGTAGCGATACGGTGTCCCGCGCCAGTTGCTCAGCTGATCGTTCAGGCTGGCAATCACGGTGATTGAATCTGAAAGTCGTGGGTTAGGCGGCGGTGCGCGATGGCTACTGCATCCCGCAAGAAATAACGCTGCCACCATGAGAAACCAGAATCGCATGTCCAGACGAATCCTCTGCTTTTTTTATTCTTTTCGTAATTTAGCGTGCAATGGCGCTAACAGGCAAGAAACGGTTACTCGTGTGCGGTAGAAATCAGCATCTTATGCCCTTCGATATCCAGCCTGCGGAACGGCATATGGTAAGCACGAGCGAGATTTGGCGGCGTAAGGACGCTATCGCGCGTGCCGCTGGCAATCATCTTCCCGCGCGCCAGAAGCCATACGCTGTGCGCATGGCGCAGCGTATGGTTAAGGTCATGGCTGCTCATCACCACGGCAATGCCTTGTTGACACAGCGCGCTGAGGAGCGTGTCCAGCGCCGCCTGTTGCGCCACGTCCAGACCGCTCATCGGCTCGTCCAGCAACAACAGTCGCCCGTGAGGGTTGCCCGCCGGATGGATCTGAAGGATCACCGCCGCCAGACGGACGCGCTGCCACTCGCCACCGGAAAGCTGGCTGGCATGCCGGGAAAGTTTGTCCTCTAACCCCAACGCTGCCGCCACTTCGGTGAGCAGCGCGGTCTGCTGTTTATCGTGCAGATGCAGCATCAGATAGTGCCAGACCGGCATCGCAAACGGCGGGACCTGCTGCTGAACAAGGTAGCTCCGCCGGTGCGCCAGCGCGACCGCCGACCAGTCACCAAGGGGGCTATCGAGCAAGGTGATCGAGCCTGGCCCGACTGTCAGCCCCGCCATGCGCGCCAGCAGCGTACTCTTCCCTGCCCCGTTCGGCCCCACCAGATGCAGGATTTCACCTGCACGGATGGCCGCCGTCACCGGCTCCAGACGCCCCGTCTCGGCAACGTCCGTGAGCTGCATCAGCTGCGTCATTATTTCGCCAGCGCCAGCTTGATTGACTCCATGACGATAGGATCTTCAGGCGTCATATCCGGAGAAAAACGCTGAACGACCTGGCCGTCACGACCAATCAGGAATTTTTCGAAATTCCACAGGATGTCGTCCGGATAGAGCGGTGCTCGCCCTTTGCTGGCCATACGCTCGTAAAAGCCACTGCCTTCCGGTGCCACGGCGGTCGGCGCGGCGGCCACCAGTTTGGCATACAGCGGGTGACGATTTTCGCCATTCACATCAATTTTGCTGAACATCGGGAACGTCACGCCATAGGTGGTGCTGCAAAACGTTTTGATCTCCTCTTCGCTGCCCGGCTCCTGACCCAGGAACTGATTGCACGGGAAGCCCAGTACGGTAAAGCCGTCTTTCTCCCAGGCTTTCTGAATGTTCTCCAGCTGCTCGTACTGCGGCGTCAGACCACATTTGGAGGCTACGTTCACAATGAGCAACACGTTGCCTTTGTAGCGTTCCAGGGTGGTTTTGTCCCCGTCGATGGTGGTCACTTCGGTATTCAGAATATCAGACTGCATAGCATTTCCTCAGGTTATCGATTTAACGTCCAGCTTTTAATAGTAGCCAGATAAACACCGGCGCGCCCAGCGTGGCGGTGACCACACCGATGGGCAACTCAGCGGCGTTCAGGGCGAGCCTGGCGATGATATCCGCCACCAGCAGCGTTGCCGCACCGGCCACTGCCGAGGCGGGAAGTAAGATTCGATGGTCGGTGATGCCACACAGACGCAGCATGTGCGGGATAACCAGCCCGATAAAGCCAATCGCCCCCGCCAGCGCCACGCTCACTCCCACCAGCCAGCCGATTGCAATCACCAGCGCGTTGCGCCAGACGCCAATCGGCATCCCGAGCTGGCGGGCTGAGGTTTCACCAAGAGCGAGAATATTCAGCGGCTGCGACTGCACGCCCGCCCACAGTATGACCGGGACCAGCAGCACCATCAGCCAGCCCTGCCGCCAGTCTACGCCGCCAAACCCGCCCATCATCCAGTACATCAGCTGACGCAGATCGAACGAGGTAGAGAAGTAGACCGCCCAGGTCATCAACGCGCTGCAGATGATCCCCAACGCAACCCCGGCAAGCAGCAGCCGACTGGTTGATAAATGGCGTCGTGCGAAGCGCAGGAGAATAAGGGTGATCAGCAATGCCCCGAGAATGGCACTGAGGCTAACGCCCCAGGGGGAAAGCGCCCCACCGCCGAGCATCAC
Organism: Enterobacter cloacae complex sp. IR5384; assembly: GCF_049237265.1. Classification (NCBI taxonomy): domain Bacteria; kingdom Pseudomonadati; phylum Pseudomonadota; class Gammaproteobacteria; order Enterobacterales; family Enterobacteriaceae; genus Enterobacter; species Enterobacter cloacae complex sp. IR5384. Next base: position 77,870 of record NZ_JBMKHJ010000007.1, read on the forward strand.
CGCGGCAATCAGCCCTACACCGGCGCCATTTGAGACACCGAGCAGCCCCGGCTCTGCCAGAGGGTTTTCAAACAACGCCTGCATAATGGTGCCTGAGAGCGCCAGCGCGGCACCGACCAGGATCACCGCCAGCGTGCGCGGCAGACGAATTTGCCAGACGAAAAGCTGCCCTTCAGGACCAAACCAGCGTGCCGGGCTTAGCCACTGGTCGCCGGCACACAGGCTGAAACCGGCGGCAACAAAAAGCAGCAGCACCAGCAAAAGCAGGCGGCGTCGATCGGAACGCTGTTGGCGATGGGCAAAATCAAGCATGTGTACGGTTTTATTAGCGTGAGATGTAATTGATTTTACGGCGGGTTTGCCAGCGAGAGCAAAGAAAAAAGGCCGCGAGAGCGGCCTTTTTAGTTAGTTCATATTACTCTGTTTTGGGCGTTGCGTTTTCGACACGGCTTTTTAACTTCTGTCCGGGTCTGAAGGTCACCACGCGGCGGGCTGTAATGGGAATATCTTCCCCCGTCTTCGGGTTACGGCCCGGACGTTGGTTTTTGTCTCGCAAATCAAAATTGCCAAAGCCGGAGAGTTTTACCTGCTCACCATTTTCCAGAGCACGACGGATCTCTTCGAAAAACAGCTCTACCAGCTCTTTGGCATCCCGTTTGCTAAGCCCAAGCTTATCAAACAGATATTCTGACATTTCAGCTTTTGTAAGCGCCATAGGTTCAATCCCTCAATGATGCCTGGAATCGCTCTTTTAATGCCTCTACACATTTGGCGACGGTAGCGGCAATCTCCTCTTCTTCGAGTGTACGGCTGGTATCCTGAAGGATAAGGCTGATAGCGAGGCTCTTGAAACCTTCTGCTACGCCCTTGCCGCGGTACACGTCAAATAAGTTTACGCCAACTACCTGATTTACGCCAACTTTCTTACACTCGGCCAAAATATCTGCTGCAGGCACGTTTTCAGCGACCACAACCGCGATATCACGGCGGTTTGCCGGGAAGCGAGAGACGTCCTGCGCCTGTGGAATCACGCGGTCTGCAACCGGACTCCATTCCAGCTCAAACACGATGGTACGGCCGTTCAGGTCCAGTTTACGTTCCAGCTCAGGATGAACAACGCCAATAAAACCAATGCGTTTGCCCGCTAAATAGATAGCCGCACTTTGGCCCGGGTGGAGCGCCGGAATGGCTTCTGCACGGAATTCAATTTCAGATAATTTACCGGTCAGATCGAGAATCGCTTCCAGATCGCCCTTCATATCGTAGAAATCAACCGTGCCTTTTGCCAGGTCCCAGTGCTCTTCATAGCGATTACCGCTGATGGCGCCAGCCAGCATGAGATCCTGACGGATGCCTAAATTTGCCTGATTATCCGGCACAAAGCGCAAACCGCTTTCGAAAATTCGCACACGGTTTTGCTGACGATTCTGGTTGTAGACAATCGTGCCCAGCAGGCCGGTCCACAGAGACAGGCGCATTGCCGACATCTCGCTGGAGATCGGGCTTGGCAGGATCAGCGCCTCCTGGCCTGGATGGATCAGCTGCTGCAGCTTAGGATCGACAAAGCTGTAGGTGATCACTTCCTGATAACCTTTGTCGTTCAGCATGGTTTTCACACGCTTCAGGGAGAGATCGGCTTCACGGTGGGAGCCCATCACCAGACCGGCCTGTACCGGCTCGTCAGGGATGTTGTTGTAGCCGTAGACGCGGGCCACTTCTTCCACCAGATCTTCTTCAATCTCCATGTCGAAACGCCATGACGGCGCAACGGCTTTCCACTCGTCCTGCCCTTCCGTCACGTCGCAACCCAGACGTTTCAGAATATCGGTGACCTGTGCATCGGCAACGTGGTGGCCAATCAGGCGATCCAGCTTGCTGCGACGCAGGGTAATGGTCGCGCGCTTCGGCAGCGTGCCTTCGTTGGTTACATCAATAACCGGGCCCGCTTCGCCGCCGCAGATGTCGATCAGCAGACGGGTCGCACGTTCCATCGCTTTGTACTGCAGCGCCGGGTCAACGCCACGCTCGTAGCGGTGAGAGGCATCGGTGTGCAGACCATGACGACGCGCACGACCGGTAATAGAGAGCGGGCTGAAGAAGGCACATTCCAGCAGAACGTTTTGCGTTTCATCGTTCACGCCAGAGTGTTCGCCACCGAAGATCCCGCCCATCGCCAGCGCCTTGCCGTGATCGGCAATCACCAGCGTGTCGGCATTCAGTTTTGCTTCGCTGCCGTCCAGCAGAACCAGGGTTTCACCCTCTTTCGCCATACGCACGATAATCCCGCCGTCGATACGATCTTTATCGAATGCGTGCATTGGCTGGCCCAGTTCCAGCAGAACATAGTTGGTCACGTCAACAACCGCATCAATAGAACGGATACCGCAGCGACGCAGTTTTTCTTTCATCCACAGCGGGGTTGGCGCTTTGACGTTGATACCTTTCACCACACGACCGAGGTAGCGTGGGCAGGCCTCAGGCGCGTCTACCTGAATAGGCAGGATGTCGCTGATGGTAGCAGCAACCGGGACGATCTCCGGCGCGTTCAGTTCGGTCTGGTTCAGCACCGCAACATCGCGAGCCACGCCGATAATCCCTAAGCAGTCTGCACGGTTTGGCGTCACGCTGATTTCGATGGTGTTGTCATCGAGCTTCAGGTATTCGCGGATATCGGTGCCGATTGGCGCATCCAGCGGCAGTTCAATAATGCCGTTGTGATCGTCGGAAATACCCAGCTCGGAGAACGAGCACAGCATGCCTTCAGACGGCTCGCCGCGCAGTTTGGCCGCTTTAATTTTGAAATCGCCCGGCAGCACAGCGCCGACAGTCGCCACGGCCACTTTCAGGCCCTGACGGCAGTTTGGCGCGCCGCAGACGATATCCAGCAGACGATCGCCACCCACATTAACTTTGGTGACGCGCAATTTGTCAGCGTTAGGATGCTGACCACATTCAACCACTTCGCCCACAACCACGCCGGTGAAGGCGCCAGAAACCGGCTCTACACCGTCAACTTCCAGACCCGCCATGGTGATCTGGTTGGAAAGCGCTTCGCTGTCCAGCGTGGTGTTCACCCATTCGCGTAACCACAGTTCACTGAATTTCATTGTTCTGTCCTGCCCTTATTTAAACTGTTTGAGGAAACGCAGATCGTTTTCGAAGAATGCACGCAAATCGGTCACGCCATAACGCAGCATGGTCAGACGCTCCATGCCCATCCCAAACGCAAAGCCGGAGTAAACTTCCGGGTCGATACCCACGTTGCGCAGTACGTTCGGATGCACCATGCCGCAGCCCAGCACTTCCAGCCATTTGCCGTTTTTGCCCATCACGTCCACTTCCGCAGACGGTTCGGTGAACGGGAAATAGGACGGACGGAAACGAACCTGCAGATCTTCCTCAAAGAAGTTGTTCAGGAAGTCGTGCAGCGTGCCTTTCAGGTTGGTGAAGCTGATGTTTTTATCAACGATCAGCCCTTCCATCTGGTGGAACATTGGGGTGTGGGTCTGATCGTAATCGTTACGGTAGACGCGGCCCGGTGCAATGATACGGATCGGGGGTTCCTGCTCCTTCATGGTACGGATCTGTACGCCGGAGGTCTGAGTACGCAGCAGACGGGTGGCGTCGAACCAGAAAGTGTCGTGGTCAGCGCGTGCCGGATGATGGCCTGGAATGTTCAGAGCGTCGAAGTTATGGTAATCATCTTCGATTTCCGGGCCAGTCGCCACGGTAAAGCCGAGCTCACCGAAGAAACTTTCAATACGATCGATAGTGCGGGTCACCGGATGCAGGCCACCGTTTTCGATACGGCGCCCAGGCAGAGAAACATCGATCGTCTCTGCCGCCAGACGCGCATTCAGCACGGCACTTTCCAGCGCCGCTTTACGCGCGTTCAGAGCCTGTTGCACCTGCTCTTTGGCTTCGTTTATCACCGCACCGGCTGCCGGGCGCTCTTCCGGCGGCAACTCACGCAGGGTAGTCATTTGAAGGGTCAGATGCCCTTTCTTACCCAAATATTCGACGCGGACATTGTCTAACGCGGCAACATCTGAGGCCTGATTAATGGCGGCTGTTGCACTGGCAACCAGCTCTGCGAGATGTGACATGATTTTCCTCATTATGTCGGTACAGACACCGATTTGGTGGACGTATTCTCTCAAATTCAGGCACAAAAAAAGCCTCCATCGGGAGGCTTATCTGGCGCTGTTTTTCGTTTCATCTTTCACGCGCTAGCCTCCTGAAGTCAGGTGCTAAAGTAAAAGAAGAAGCGGGAAATAGCAGCATTCATGCTTGCGTTACCTTGTGTGGTAAAAACCGTTAAGACCTTATTGAAAAGCCTGCACGGATAAAAGTCAATCTTCTGATAAGGTTATACCCTAAATAATTCGGAACGAACGCAGCCAACGCAGGTACAGCTTGAAGTATGACGGGTATATGAAAAGAGGGAGCCAGGCCCCCTCTCTCAACTGGCTTATGCCAGTGCTGCTTTCGCTTTTTCGACCAGCGCGGTGAACGCGACTTTGTCGAATACTGCGATGTCAGCCAGGATCTTACGGTCGATTTCAACAGAGGCTTTTTTCAGGCCGTTGATGAATTTGCTGTAAGAAATACCGTTCTGACGTGCTGCTGCGTTGATACGCGCAATCCACAGTTGACGGAACTGACGCTTACGCTGACGACGGTCACGGTAAGCGTACTGACCTGCTTTGATAACAGCCTGGAAGGCAACGCGGTATACGCGTGAACGCGCACCGTAGTAGCCTTTAGCTTGTTTCAAAATTTTCTTGTGACGTGCACGTGCAATTACACCACGTTTTACGCGAGCCATGTGTGCTCTCCTGTATCTATTCTAAGTTAAAAAAGTTAAACGTTAACGACTTATGCGTACGGCAGGCACGCGATAACCAGGCCCAGATCGCCTTTAGAAACCATGGCTTTTGGACGCAGGTGACGTTTACGCTTGGTAGCTTTCTTAGTCAGAATGTGACGCAGGTTAGCGTGCTTGTGCTTAAAACCACCTTTACCGGTTTTTTTGAAGCGCTTAGCAGCACCGCGTACGGTCTTAATTTTTGGCATTTTAATAACTTCCACTTCGCATTGTTAAATAAACGAAACATAGGCGAGCAAAACCTATGAGGCCCGAAGGCTCCACAGATTTTGCTGCTTGAAGGCCTTACTGTTTCTTCTTAGGAGCGAGCACCATGATCATCTGGCGGCCTTCGATCTTCGTAGGGAAGGATTCGACTACTGCCAGTTCACTCAGATCGTCACGGACGCGGTTAAGCACTTCCATACCAATCTGTTGGTGGGCCATTTCACGACCGCGGAAACGCAGTGTGATCTTGGCCTTATCGCCATCTTCCAGAAAGCGAATCAGGCTGCGGAGTTTTACCTGATAATCGCCATCGTCGGTACCAGGACGGAATTTAATTTCCTTAACCTGGATAACTTTTTGCTTCTTCTTCTGTTCCTTAGAAGACTTACTTTTTTCATAAAGGAACTTGCCGTAGTCCATGATACGACAAACTGGCGGTTCGGCGTTAGGGCTGATTTCAACTAAATCTACTCCAGCTTCTTCAGCTTTTTCGATTGCTTCTCTCAGACTCACAATCCCCAGCTGCTCGCCTTCCAGACCTGTTAAGCGAACTTCCTGGGCGCGAATCTCGCCATTGATACGATTCGGACGTGCCGTTTGAACTCGTTTTCCGCCTTTAATACCTTATTCCTCCAGTTGTTGAAGACTGCGGCTGCGAATCTCTTGTTGCAGCTTCTCAATCACTTCACTTACGTCCAGGCTGCCCAGGTCTTTACCACGGCGGGTGCGAACGGCAACTTTGCCTGCTTCCACCTCTTTATCACCACAGACCAACATATACGGGACACGACGTAAAGTGTGCTCGCGGATTTTAAAGCCAATCTTCTCATTTCTCAAGTCTGCTTTTACGCGAATGCCCGCATTTTGTAGTTTCTGCGTCAATTCTTTAACGTAATCCGCCTGAGAATCGGTAATGTTCATGACCACTACCTGCACCGGCGCAAGCCAGGTTGGGAAGAAGCCCGCGAACTCTTCGGTCAGGATGCCAATGAAGCGCTCCAGAGAACCAAGAATAGCACGGTGAATCATTACAGGGACCTGACGCTCGTTGTCTTCGCCAACGTAAGAGGCGCTTAAACGCTGAGGCAGGGAGAAGTCCAGCTGTACTGTGCCGCACTGCCAAGCTCTGTCGAGACAGTCATACAGGGTAAATTCAATTTTCGGACCGTAGAAGGCGCCCTCACCCAGCTGGTATTCAAACGGAATTCCGTTCTCTTCCAGCGCCACGGCGAGATCCGCTTCTGCACGATCCCAGGTCTCATCGCTACCGATACGTTTTTCCGGACGCGTTGAGAGTTTGACCACGATCTTCTCGAAGCCAAAGGTACTGTACATATCGTAGACCATACGAATACAGGCGTTAACTTCATCACGTACCTGATCTTCAGTACAGAAGATATGCGCATCATCCTGCGTAAAGCCACGAACACGCATCAGACCGTGCAGCGCACCTGATGGCTCGTTACGGTGGCAGCTACCGAACTCTGCCATACGCAGCGGCAGATCGCGGTAAGATTTCAGACCCTGGTTAAAGATCTGAACGTGGCCCGGGCAGTTCATTGGCTTGATGCAGTATTCTCGGTTCTCAGAAGAGGTGGTGAACATCGCATCTTTGTAGTTGTCCCAGTGGCCGGTTTTTTCCCACAGCACACGGTCCATCATGAACGGACCTTTCACTTCCTGATACTGGTACTCTTTCAGCTTGGAACGCACGAAGGTTTCCAGTTCACGGAAAATAGTCCAGCCGTCGTTATGCCAGAAGACCATACCCGGTGCTTCTTCCTGCATGTGGTACAGGTCAAGCTGTTTACCGATTTTACGGTGGTCACGCTTCGCCGCCTCTTCCAGGCGCTGCAGGTAGGCGTTCAGGGCTTTTTTATCTGCCCACGCGGTACCATAAATACGCTGCAACATCTTGTTGTTGCTATCGCCACGCCAGTAGGCGCCAGCAATTTTCATCAGTTTGAAGTGATGGCAGAAGCGCATGTTCGGCACGTGCGGCCCGCGGCACATGTCGATGTATTCCTGGTGATGATACAAGCCAGGCTTGTCATCATGAGCAATGTTCTCATCAAGAATAGAGACTTTATAGCTCTCGCCACGCTTCACGAAGGTTTCACGCGCTTCGTGCCAGCTGACTTTCTTCTTAATGACGTCATAGTTGGTTTCGGCGAGCTCGTGCATACGTTTCTCGAGCGCGTCGATATCTTCCTGGGTCAGGGTGTGGTCAAGGTCAACGTCGTAGTAGAAGCCGTTGTCGATAACCGGGCCGATCGCCATTTTGGTGTTTGGCCACAGCTGTTTGATGGCATGACCTAACAGGTGCGCACAGGAGTGACGAATGATCTCCAGACCTTCTTCATCTTTTGCGGTGATGATAGAGAGTTGCGCGTCGTTTTCGATCAGATCGGATGCATCAACCAGCTCACCGTTCACACGGCCCGCGATGGTCGCTTTCGCGAGTCCAGGACCGATGTCCAGGGCAACATCCATTGGGCTAACGGCGTGGTCGAAATGGCGTTGGCTGCCATCAGGAAGAGTAATTACAGGCATTTTATATCCTTATTTGCAGTGATGCCCCACACATAAGAGCATATACAAAGAAAATAATCATAGTTTAACAAGAGATTACGACACCATCTGACCAACAATCGTCAAATTGGCTCGTCATCCTGCACCTGCCAAAATCAGAATAATGCCGGTTTACGGCAGGCTTTCTAATGGTAACACTAATGACAGGGCGTATGCACCCTCTGCGACCAGTTTGAACGTATGAGGGCACGATCGCCTGCCAGAGCTCGCAATACCCGATTGTTGAGCTATTCTTGAACAGGTCCTGACACAGCCATGAGGCATCACATGAATGTATCCAGTAGAACCGTAGTGATATTGAATATACTTTCTGCTGCCGGTTTAGCGTTGATCCTTGCCGAGAGATTTCATTGGTTCTAGCCCAACCGATGATGTGGCATAACCTTCTGTCCCCGACAGCGCGTATTTTGATAGACTGAAGGCATCAACAGACAAGGATTAGGTTATGCCAACAAAACGATTTGCCGTCAAACACTGGAAAATGGTGCTGGTCTTAATTGCCATCTGCGGTGCAATGCTGCTATTGCGTTGGGCGGCGATGATTTGGGGCTAAGCGGGAATTTGACGCAACGGCGTACAGAATAAAACACGTTATCGATATTCCACCTGTTTTTCGTCAAGGCGAAATACAGGTGGAATAATGGCGTACACAATTACCTGTCAGGACCATTCACCTGCTACCAGTTTATGTACATCAAACGCGTCATTCATTGATTGACCGGTAGACGGCGCGCCCGGCGCGATGTTTGACCCGGCTTCAACGTCAGAAGCGTGAGTCATTCCAACCTGACTGGCATCATCTGCAGCGAATACACCAAACGAAAGTGCAGAAAGCACCATGGCTGCAGCAGTATTTTTGATTTTTTTCATACTATTATTCTCTTTCTGAAGACATGCAATACTTCTCAAGGCAAATAAATGCCTGTGTATTGAGTATAACGCTGGTTCATCCTTTTGCCTCGCCTGGTTATTATCAATTTGTGTCAAATAAACAGAATGCGGTCTGGCCAGGATGAATTATGAAGAAATTAAGAAGATTTTGAGGACCAATTATTTTAAAACGGCGTTTAATATAAAACAGCACAGTTTCTGAAAATAAAAAACGGGCCGAAATAATCGGCCCGTCTGCATTACATCTTATAGCCCAGTGAAACGGTGGTTCTGCGGTCGGTATGATCCGGCGCAGTCTCTGGAGGCGAAGAGTTCCAGGTCACGTTATAGGCCACTTTCAGGCCAAAGTGTTCGTTGATGTCCACATTCAGCGCTGTCTCAGAATTCAGCGTTGTGTCCCCGGCGCCAAACACAGAAACACCCTGGGTGAACTTCGTGTTGTCGGTCATCTGCCAGGCGTAGGTGCCAGACGCATAGCCGAGCGGTTGCGTTTTGGTATCGCCGTCGGTGAACTCGTCATAACGGACACCCGGACCGAATTCGAAGCGGAAGCTATGAACCGGACCGTTCAGGAACTGACGACCATAACCTGCGGTGAACACATCGCGTTGACGATAGCCGTTGTAGCGGTCAGTCAGCCAGCTTGCCTGGCCAAACAGGTAGTCATAGTCAGTCATGTTGTAACGGCTACGTCCACCTACCGCGTATTTCTCGGAGGAGCGTTCATCGTTAGCGGAGGTGTTGCTGGCGTTTCCCCACAGAGACCAGGCGGTGGTGTTACCGTACCAGGTCAACGTGCTATCCGCCGTCAGAGAGGAGCTTTTCGTGTTACCGGATTGCGCCAGGTACCCGGCGTTCAAATTACCTTCAAAAGGTTTTTTCGCCGCGGTGGGATCGTCCATGACAGTAAAAACGGAATCATCAGCGGTTGCGTTCATAGCCGCAAACACGCCACCCGCCAGCATCAGTGCAGCGGGCACTGTCTTCAAAAGCTTCATTTTATTAAGGAGTCCGTACAACAAAAAAAGAGACCACACGGTCCCGGAAACTTTCTTGAGGATCAATGACAAGGCGTCCAGAGAAAGGTAACAAATTATAAAAAGCCGCAAATAACATAGCAATGTTTTCTTATTTCATTTTTTGAATAAGAACGATCCCAAAATGCGTTTTATTTTATATATCGCTTAGCCTTCGCTTTGTCATTATTCATATTGAAAATCATACTGTTATTTACATTGCCTTCCTGCCAAATGGTGCCAGACTAAAAGGAACCCACGCTAAAAGGAGGTAATGATGGTTTCTATCTACACTCTGACGCTCTCCCCTTCCCTCGATTCCGCCACCCTCACGCCGCAGATTTACCCGGAAGGTAAACTCCGCTGCAGTGCCCCGGTGTTTGAGCCCGGCGGCGGAGGGATCAACGTGGCACGCGCCATCACCCATCTCGGTGGGAAAGCCACGGCGATATTCCCCGCAGGCGGAGCCACCGGCGAACATCTTGTCTCTCTGCTGGCAGATGAACAGGTCGCCGTGGAGACGGTCGAGGCCAAAGACTGGACACGTCAAAATCTGCACGTGCACGTGGAGTCCAGCGGAGAGCAATATCGCTTTGTGATGCCAGGCGCCAGACTGAGCGACGACGAGTTCCGTCAGCTTGAAGAGAAAGTGCTGACGATTGAAAGCGGTTCACTGCTGGTCATCAGCGGCAGTCTGCCGCCCGGTGTCAGTACGGAAAAGCTGACGGCGCTCATTCGGGCCGCACAGCAGCGCGGCATCCGCTGTATTGTAGACAGCAGCGGCGAGGCGTTGCAGGCAGCATTAGAGCCAGGCAATCTTGAGCTGGTCAAACCAAACCAGAAAGAGCTGAGCGCGCTGGTTAACCGCGAACTCACTCAGCCAGATGATGTGCGCAGCGCGGCCCAGGAGCTGGTGCGCACGGGTAAAGCGCGGCGCGTGGTGGTCTCTCTTGGCCCACAAGGGGCGCTGGCCGTGGATGAAACGGGGTCAGTGCAGGTTGTCCCGCCGCCGATGAAAAGCCAGAGTACCGTAGGCGCAGGCGACAGCATGGTTGGGGCAATGACGCTAAAACTGGCCCAGGGCGCGACGCTGCTGGAGATGACACGCTACGGCGTGGCGGCAGGTAGCGCGGCAACCATCAACCAGGGAACGCGGCTGTGTTCGCTGGCCGATACGCAAAAAATTGTCGATTACCTGTCCCGAAATTAACCCGCTTTCCCCTTCGCGCTGAAGGGGAAATGCAGTGCAAAGTCGCCAAACACACACTATCGACTATGCTAAGAAAACTTTCATGATAACAATGAGGTGAATTATGAGCAGTGGTGACATCACCCGCTACGTCGTTACCGTCAACATTCATGAAGCGTCGCTGACCGAGCTGAATGAGCTTAACAACGCCTTTACCCGGGCCAATTTCCTGCTCACGCTGACGGATGAAGAAGGCAATATTCATGATTTAGGCACGCTGGCATTCGGCCTGATAAGCGCCCTCAGCGAAGAGGAGGTTCGCGCGCTGGCGGAAAGCCTGGCTGAGAGCGTGACAGATAAACCTGCCGAAATTGATGTGGATACCTGGGAAACCTGGCAGAAAAAAGAACAATAAGTGCCCTGCATGAAGGTAAACCGCTCAGGTGTGCGTTAGTTCGTATTTTTTTACCGCAGTTATGCGCTAACTTTATGATCTGGCAGACAACATGGGAGAGAGATCATGTGGCAGGCTATCAGTCATCTTTTACGTGAACAACTGGGCGAAGGTGAAATTGAACTGCGTAACGAACTGCCAGGCGGAGAGATCCACGCCGCATGGCATATACGCTACTCAGGGCGCGATCTCTTCGTAAAATGCGACGAGCGAGAGTTGCTCCCGATTTTCACCGCCGAAGCCGATCAACTGGAACTGTTGTCGCGCAGCAAAACGGTCACCGTCCCGGAGGTGCTGGCCGTGGGCTGCGACCGCGACTACAGCTTTCTGGTGATGGAATATCTCCCTGTCCGTCCGCTGGATGCCCACAATGCGTTTATTCTGGGACAGCAGATAGCGCGCCTGCATCAATGGAGCGACCAGCCGCAGTTTGGTCTCGACTTTGATAACGATCTCTCCACCACACCACAACCGAATGCCTGGCAACGCCGCTGGTCAACCTTTTTTGCCGAGCAGCGTATCGGCTGGCAACTTGAGCTCGCCGCCGAGAAAGGCCTCGAATTTGGCAACATTGATGCCATCGTCGAGCATATACAGCAGCGCCTGGCCTCTCATCAGCCTCAGCCTTCTTTGCTGCATGGCGATTTGTGGTCCGATAACTGCGCGCTGGGCCCCAATGGGCCTTATATATACGATCCGGCCTGCTACTGGGGCGACAGAGAGTGCGACCTCGCCATGTTGCCCCTCCACCCCGAGCAGCCGCCACAAATTTATGACGGCTATCAGTCAATCTCCCCCTTACCGCAGGGCTTCCTCGACCGCCAGCCGGTGTATCAGCTTTATACCCTGATGAACCGCGCAATCCTGTTTGGGGGTGAGCATCTGGTGAACGCACAGCGGGCGCTTGAGCGCGTACTGGCCGCGTGAAGGCAGGACGGGTGGCCTCAGGCCACCCTGTGATTATAAAAAGCCGAGCAGTGAGAAAAAGAAGTAGCCCGCCACAATAATGATCACCGGCAGGACATAGAGCGGAAAGATTTGCAGGAAGATAGAGTGACGTGGCACCACGATGCGGGACTCGATCTGTTCACGCGTCATCCCTTCCGGGCCTTTGGCCTGTTCCAGAATCATCTGGTCTTCCACCCCTTCACGTAAAAAACGGGTCTGACGGCTCATGCGTGCGCCTGACGCCTGTAACGCCATGGCGATAAAAATCAGCGCATAAATCACCCAAAACCCGATATTCAGCTGCTGGTGAAAGTCCGGCGTGGGCGAGTTGAACCAGAAGATATTCAAAAATGGCGTGTTAAAACGCATCATCTCAATCATGACATGCGCAAAATCAAGCATGACCGCATTGATACCCGGCTGTTTTTCGCTGTGATCGTACATAAACTTGAGCACAGAAATCAGCGTAGAAATAACGGCAGGAATAAAAATCACCCAGCCAGCAACCCGTTTTAAGACAGCAATGCGTCCAGCTTGTTGATACGTCATCAGTTCCTCTTCATAAAGACGCGTTATTTGTGGCTAAGTCTACCTCCTGACCGTCATTTTCGCCCGATCTTTAAAGGCAATATGCTAAATTGCAGATTGTACTTAGCACGTATCGTCTGTCGTACACCCTTAATAAGGAGACGTTGTGATGTCGACACCGCGCCAAATTCTTGCCGCTATTTTTGACATGGATGGATTACTGATCGATTCCGAACCGCTCTGGGATCGTGCTGAACTGGACGTCATGGCCAGCCTCGGCGTCGATATCAGCCGCCGCCATGAACTTCCGGATACGCTGGGCTTGCGTATCGATATGGTGGTTGACCTGTGGTATGCCCATCAGCCATGGGTGGGCCCGGATCGCGATGAGGTCACCGCCCGCATTATCAGCCGCGCCATTGCGCTGGTGGAAGAGTCCAGGCCGCTGCTGCCGGGCGTCCGTGAAGCTGTCGCCCTGTGCAAGGCGCAGGGGCTGAAGGTGGGACTGGCCTCCGCCTCCCCGCTGCACATGCTGGAAAAAGTGCTCACCATGTTTGAGCTGCGTGACAGTTTCGATGCGCTGGCCTCTGCGGAAAAGCTCCCCTACAGTAAGCCCCATCCCCAGGTGTATATGGACTGTGCTGCTAAGCTCGGTCTTGATCCGCTAACCTGCGTGGCGCTGGAAGATTCCGTTAACGGCATGGTGGCCTCAAAAGCTGCGCGGATGCGTTCCATTGTCGTTCCTGCTGAAGAGGGCCGACACGATCCCCGTTTTGCGCTTGCCGACGTGAAGCTAAACTCCCTGGCTGACCTGACGGTGCAACACCTGCGAGGCGAATAAACGCTCTGTTTCAGGCAGCCTCGTGCTGCCTGAAAATAAAATAAAACACCGTTCCATTTCGGTTGCATTTCTCACGCCCGACTCCTATTCTAAGTTTCAGAACGACAATCACCTGCTTCTGAGGCGCGAATGATACTGGATACCTTTACTCTTTCAGGAAAAGTGGCCATCGTCACCGGATGCGATACCGGTCTGGGGCAAGGCATGGCCATCGCGCTGGCACAGGCGGGCTGCGATATCGTGGGCGTCAACCGTAAAGCGCCTGAGCAAACAGCGGCCAGCGTGACGGGGCTCGGCAGACGGTTTACGGCCATTCGGGCCGACCTCGGCCAGCAGGCGAGTCTTCAGGGCGTTGTGGAGCGTGCCGTCGCTGAGATGGGGCGCGTCGATATTCTGGTGAATAACGCCGGGACGATTCGCCGGGAAGATGCGCTGGCGTTCACGGAAAAGGACTGGGATGAGGTGATCGACCTCAATCTGAAATCCGTCTTCTTCCTCTCACAGGCCGTGGCAAAGCAGTTTATCGCCCAGGGTCAGGGTGGGAAAATCATCAACATCGCCTCAATGCTCTCCTTCCAGGGCGGCATCCGCGTGCCCTCTTATACCGCCTCAAAAAGTGGCGTGCTGGGGATCACCCGTCTGCTGGCGAACGAGTGGGCGGCGCATGGCATTAACGTCAACGCTATCGCACCGGGTTACATGGCGACCAATAATACGCAGCAGCTGCGTGATGACGAGCAGCGTAGCCAGGAAATCCTTGACCGCATTCCTGCCGGGCGTTGGGGCGTACCGGAAGATCTGCAGGGCCCGGTGGTGTTTTTGGCCTCCGCCGCCTCAGACTACGTGAACGGCCATACCCTGGCCGTCGACGGGGGCTGGCTGGCGCGTTGACCCGCTTTGTGACAAAGAGTTACACCGTCACCTCTTTCGCCTACTGTATAAAAACCCTATACTGTATGAATTGACAGTTTCCTGGGTTTTATCATGACGGCGGAAGGCCACCTGCTTTTTTCCATTGCGTGCGCAGTATTTGCCAAAAACGCTGAGCTTACCCCCGTGCTTGCACAGGGGGACTGGTGGCATATTGTTCCTTCTGCCGTGCTGACCTGCCTGTTGCCCGACATCGACCATCCTAAATCTTTTCTTGGGCAACGCCTGAAGTGGATCTCAAAACCTATCGCCCGTGCGTTTGGCCATCGCGGGTTTACGCACAGCTTGCTGGCCGTGTTTGCCCTGCTAACGCTGTTCTATTTAAAAGTACCTGAAAGCTGGATAGTGCCCGCCGATGCCATTCAGGGCATGGTGCTGGGCTATTTGAGTCATATTCTCGCCGATATGCTGACGCCTGCTGGCGTGCCGCTGCTGTGGCCCTGCCGCTGGCGTTTCCGCCTGCCTGTTCTCGTTCCCCAGAAAGGGAATCAGCTTGAGCGCGTGTTGTGCATGGCTCTGTTCGCCTATGCCGTCTGGATGCCGCAGACATTGCCCGAAAACAGTGCAGTGCGCTGGTCATCTCAGATGATCAATTCGCTGCAATTTCAGTTCAATCGCTTTATTCATCACCAGATTGAACAGTAAACCAGCAAAATTATCGCATTTGTCATAACCCATTCCATTTGGATATAAGCGCGACATCACACTTCTGCTAACCTTGCGCCAACAGGACCGGTAAAAACCGGCCACATAATAAATCAGGAGAACGGGGATGAATTTTCCACTCATCGCGAACATTGTCGTGTTCGTTATATTGCTATTGCTTCTCGCCCAGGCGCGTCACAAACAGTGGAGCCTGGCGAAGAAAGTGCTGGTGGGTCTGGTCATGGGTGTCGTGTTTGGCCTGGCCTTACATGCCGTCTACGGCTCCGATAGCCCGATACTGAAAGACTCCATTCAGTGGTTCAATATTGTCGGTAACGGCTATGTCCAGTTGCTGCAGATGATCGTCATGCCGCTGGTATTTGCCTCTATTCTGAGCGCTGTTGCTCGTCTGCATAACGCTACGCAGTTGGGTAAAATCAGTTTCCTGACCATCGGTACGCTGCTGTTTACCACGCTGATTGCTGCGCTGGTGGGGGTGCTGGTGACCAACCTGTTCGGCCTGACCGCCGAGGGTCTGGTTCAGGGTACCGCTGAAACCGCGCGTCTGACCGCAATTCAGACCAACTACGTAGGTAAAGTCGCTGACCTGACGGTGCCGCAGATGGTGCTCTCCTTCATTCCGAAGAACCCGTTTGCTGACCTGACAGGCGCCAGCCCAACTTCCATCATCAGCGTGGTGATTTTCGCCGCCTTCCTGGGCGTGGCGGCACTGAAACTGCTGAAAGACGATGCGCCGAAAGGCGAGCGCGTGCTGACCGCTATCGATACCCTGCAAAGCTGGGTGATGAAGCTGGTTCGTCTGGTGATGCAGCTGACCCCTTACGGTGTTCTGGCGCTGATGACCAAAGTGGTTGCTGGCTCTAACCTGCAGGACATCATTAAGCTGGGCAGCTTCGTCGTCGCCTCTTATCTGGGTCTGGGCATTATGTTTGTCGTACACGGCATCCTGCTGGGTGTGAACGGCGTAAGCCCGCTGAAATACTTCCGTAAAGTCTGGCCGGTGCTGACCTTTGCCTTCACCAGCCGTTCCAGCGCCGCATCTATTCCGCTGAACGTCGAAGCGCAGACTCGTCGCCTGGGTGTACCTGAGTCTATTGCCAGCTTCTCGGCCTCCTTTGGTGCCACGATTGGTCAGAACGGGTGTGCGGGTCTCTACCCGGCGATGCTGGCCGTGATGGTTGCGCCAACGGTTGGGATCAATCCGCTGGATCCGGTCTGGATTGCTACGCTGGTCGGTATTGTCACCATTAGCTCCGCAGGCGTTGCGGGCGTGGGCGGCGGTGCTACCTTCGCCGCGCTGATTGTTCTGCCTGCGCTGGGCCTGCCGGTGACGCTGGTGGCCCTGCTGATCTCCGTTGAACCGCTGATCGACATGGGGCGTACCGCACTGAACGTGAGCGGCTCAATGACGGCCGGTACGCTGACCAGCCAGTGGCTGAAGCAGACCGACAAAGCCATCCTGGATAGTGAAGACGACGCCGAGCTGGCGCACCGTTAATCATTGAAAATAAAAAAACCGCCATCAGGCGGTTTTTTTATACGTGTTATTTTTCAAACTTCTTCATCCTGTCGAATTTGTACCGCCCACCGCTGGGCCGCTTCCGGCACGGTAAACACCGGGGAACGACGGAAATGCTCGCCAATCAGCACAAAGGCCACATATTTGCCACGTAACTGCCAGACATCGCGATAGCCATCCACCTTCAGCGCATGTTCAGGGGGAGCGGGTTCGACACGGGGCACGTAGCTAATAACCTGGCGATTTTGTTGACGAAGAGGTTTCATAAGCGACTGGTTCATTAAAGCACATTCTGAAAGCAGGAAATTTCTATGATAGCCGATCCTGCCCCCACGCGTCGCGTCTTGCGTGTGGTGGACCGCCTCTTTTACTAAGGCGGTGTCTGAAAAAGCTGAGTTCGCCTGCCCTTTCCGTACATTGTTCTATAGTTAACAGGGTTTTTTAGGAATGAATAAAGGAGAAGCGTGCAATGTCGAACAAAGATAACACACATCAATCACCCATTCATGGCACTGAAGAATCACAGCCGGGTATGGACTCCCTTGCACCTGAAGATGGCTCTCATCGCCCTTCACCGGGTCCCTCAGCCCCTGGCGAGCAGCCGACCGCGCCCGGTAGTATGAAATCGCCGGACACCGGCAATGAGAAACTAAAATCACTCGAGCCACACCGCAAAGGCGGAGAAGGCTATGCGTTGACCACCAATCAGGGGGTGCGCATCGCTGACGATCAGAATTCCCTGCGCGCGGGATCCCGCGGACCGACTCTGCTGGAAGACTTCATCCTGCGGGAAAAAATTACCCACTTTGACCATGAGCGTATCCCGGAGCGTATCGTGCACGCGCGCGGTTCCGCCGCTCACGGCTATTTCCAGCCCTACAAGAGCCTGAAGGAAATCACCAAAGCTGACTTCCTTTCAGACCCGGATAAGATCACCCCCGTGTTTGTGCGCTTTTCCACCGTGCAGGGTGGCGCAGGTTCGGCTGATACCGTGCGAGATATTCGCGGCTTTGCCACCAAGTTTTATACCGAAGAGGGTATCTTCGACCTGGTCGGCAATAACACCCCGGTCTTTTTCATTCAGGATGCGCATAAATTTCCTGACTTTGTCCATGCGGTAAAACCGGAGCCCCACTGGGCGATACCGCAGGGACAAAGTGCGCATGACACCTTCTGGGACTATGTCTCCCTGCAACCCGAGACGTTACACAACGTGATGTGGGCGATGTCTGACCGCGGGATCCCGCGCAGCTATCGCACCATGGAAGGGTTTGGCATTCATACCTTCCGGATGATCAACGCCGAGGGCAAAGCGACGTTTGTCCGTTTCCACTGGAAACCGGTCGCCGGGAAAGCCTCGCTGGTGTGGGATGAAGCCCAGAAGCTGACCGGGCGCGATCCGGACTTCCATCGCCGCGAGCTGTGGGAATCCATTGAAGCGGGCGACTTCCCGGAATATGAGCTGGGGTTACAGCTGATCCCGGAAGAGGACGAATTCAAATTCGATTTTGACCTGCTGGATCCGACCAAACTGATCCCCGAGGAGCTGGTACCGGTTCAGCTGGTGGGCAAAATGGTGCTTAACCGCAACCCGGATAACTTCTTTGCCGAGAACGAACAGGCGGCCTTCCACCCCGGGCATATCGTCCCGGGCCTGGATTTCACCAACGATCCGCTGCTGCAGGGGCGACTGTTCTCCTACACCGATACGCAGATCAGCCGACTCGGCGGGCCGAACTTCCATGAAATTCCGATTAACCGCCCCACCTGTCCGTACCACAATTTCCAGCGCGACGGGATGCATCGTCAGGATATTGATACCAACCCGGCCAACTATGAGCCGAACTCCATCAACGATAACTGGCCGCGCGAAACGCCTCCTGGCCCGAAACGGGGTGGATTTGAGTCGTATCAGGAACGTGTGGACGGCAACAAAATCCGCGAGCGCAGCCCGTCATTTGGAGAGTATTACGCCCACCCTCGCCTGTTCTGGAACAGCCAGACACCGATTGAGCAGCAGCATATTATCGGCGGCTTCAGCTTTGAACTGAGCAAGGTTGTGCGGACCTACATCCGCGAGCGCGTGGTCGATCAGCTGGCACACATTGATATTCAACTCGCCCAGAGCGTGGCCGATAACCTCGGCATTACGCTGACGGATGAGCAACGCAATCTTGCCCCGCCAAAAGAGGTCAACGGGGTGAAAAAAGATCCGGCGCTCAGCCTGTACGCGGTGCCGGGAGGCTCGATTAAAGGCCGGGTGGTGGCGATCCTGCTTAACGACAAAACTCGCGCCAGCGACGTGCTGGGGATCATGCAGGCGCTGAAAACCAAAGGCGTACACGCCAAATTGCTCTACTCCCGAATGGGTGAAGTGACTGCCGATGACGGGTCAGTGCTGCCGGTTGCCGCCACCTTTGCCGGTGCGCCATCCCTGACAGTGGACGCGGTGATTGTGCCGTGCGGCGATATTGCCAGCCTGCTGAGCAACGGTGACGCGGTCTATTATCTGCTTGAAGCCTATAAGCATCTGAAACCGATCGCCCTTTCCGGTGATGCGCGACAGTTTAAAGCACGCCTGAACGTGGCCGATCAGGGTGAAGACGGGATTGTGGAAGGCGATAACGTCGACGACGCGTTTATGACGAAGCTGTTTGATCTGCTAGCCGCGCACCGCGTCTGGTCGCGCAGCAGCAAGATTGACCAGATACCGGCGTAAAAAAAGCCGGGTGGCGCTTGCGCTTACCCGGCCTACATTTCGACTGGTTTTGTAGGCCCGGTAAGGCGAAGCCGCCACTGGGCTTTGTCTTAAAGATCCCCGAAAGTCCCCAACCGATACCCGCGCTCGGCAATCGCGTATTTCAGCGACGGCGACGTCAGCACCTCCAGCTCCGCCAGGCGCGGCCAGCAGTAGGCGCTCTTACGGACGGTGTTATCGACAAACGCAGGATGCGCCATCACCTCCAGCGACCGTTCCCCCCGGGCTGCGGAATCATCCAGCACCTTCAGGAACAGCGCTTCGTCGATCTCCTCACCGTAAAATGCGCTGCTGAACCCCTCCGATGTGGTCACGGCAAAGTCCGGCAACCCGCGCACGTCACGATCCACACGCATCGCCACGCCTTTACGCTGAGCAAAATCCGCAACGAGCGGAAAAATCGCCGGGATCATATGCACATGATGATGGCTGTCGATATGGGTTGGTTCGCGACCAAAGAGGTCAACAAAACGGTTGTACTGACAGTCCAGCTCGCGAGCAATCTCTTCGAGCGGCAGCGCGTCCTGCTCCGCCAGTTCCCAAATCCATTTCCCGAGTTGCCCGTCACGCGTCAGGCCCGGCATCGCTGAAAGCGGCCTCCCCAGCGTCAACACAAAGTGCATGCCCACGCCCAGCTCAGGCGCTTCACGGCTCAACTGCGCCGCGTGCTCTATCGCCTCTCCATTCACCAGCGCGGTGGTCGAGGTCACCACACCCCGTCGGCAGGCTTCAACAATGCCGTAGTTTTGCCCCTTAGACAGGCCAAAATCATCAGCATTGACGATCAGCAGGTTTTCCATCGCACGTCCTCTTAACGGTGTTGATGCTTGAGCTTCTCAACCGTGGCGGCAAAGTTTGGCAGCCATTTTTCATGCGCCAGTATCATCTCGCTGGCCAGCCCTTCCGCATCGCGGTCGGAATGCACCAGCGGGCTGAGGTTCAGCGCCAGCAGCACGTCATTCAACTCACCGCTCAGCGCAGCGTTGCTGGCCGCCACTTCAAACCCTTTGATGGTATGGATGAGCCCCATCACTTTGTCATCAAAGTGGGTAATACGCGGATGCGGTTTTGCCCCCTCACGGCCCAGGATACAGGTCATCTCTACGGCCCAGTCGGCCGGGATATTGTCGATATGGCCATGGTGCGGCACATTGACGTAGTGCTCAGCCTGCTTGTCATTGTAAATGGCGTTGATCACTTCGCACGCCGCGTCGGAATAGTACGCTCCACCGCGCTGTTCAAGCTCTTTCGGCTTCACGTTCAGGTTTGGATCTTTATACAAATCAAACAGCTGCTTTTCAACTTTCTGCACAACCTGAGCGCGGGCACCGCCTTTATAGTACTCGCCCATTTCGATGGCCAGCATCTCTTTCTGCTTGAAGTAGTAAAGCAGATACGAGCATGGCAGCAGATTCAGGGAACGGATGAGCCCTTCGCTGAACGGCAGGTCGAAGATATTTTTTACGGATGCTGCGGTCAGGCGGCCGGAAGCCACGCCGTCCAGCAGTTCAGCAAAGCGAGACTGGCCGTTTACTATCACATCTCTGATGAACACCATGTGGTTGAGACCGAACAGATCAATAGAGAGATCGTCGTTGTCGGTCAGCTCCAGCACGTCGCGGATGAACATCTTCATGCCAATCGGAATATTGCAGACGCCGATAAAACGCTTGAAGTTGGTATGGCGATAGACCGCCTCGGTGACCATCCCGGCCGGGTTGGTAAAGTTAATCACCCATGCGTTCGGGCAGATCGCCTGCACATCTTTGATGATGTCGAAAATGACCGGGATGGTGCGCAAACCTTTAAACAGGCCGCCCGCGCCGTTGGTTTCCTGTCCCAGATAGCCGTGGCTCAGCGGAATGCGTTCGTCCAGTTCACGCGCTTTGAGCTGGCCCACGCGCAGCTGAGTGGTAACGAAGTCAGCGTCCTGCAATGCCAGGCGACGATCGAGGGTTTTATGCACGGTTAAGGGCACACCGGCTTTTTCTACCATCCGCTGGCACAGGTCAAAAATAATATTTAGCTTTTCCTGCCCTTCTTCAACATCCACCAGCCATAATTCACTGACCGGTAATTCATGATAACGTTTCAGGAAACCTTCCAGTAATTCCGGGGTATAGCTGCTGCCGCCGCCAATGGTCACGACTTTTAATTTCTTTTGCATAACATCTCCCTTAGCGTATCAGGTTAATCGCCTGCAAGGTATAGCGGACTCTTCCCGCTATTTGGGCAAGCAATCAAGTCAATATTCGTGGCGAATAAACTCGCCAGGCACTAATTAATTACCGTCAAATTCTTCCGGTAACTGTTTGGTGTGAATGAGGTAAATTTCTTAAAGGTTTTAATAAACAGGCTGGGGCTACTGTAACCGGACTCATAAGCAATATCGGTGACAGAGTAGTTGGTAATTTCCAGCTGTTTTTTGGCAAAATTAATGCGGATTTCATTAATAATTTGCACGGGTGTTTTACGATAATAACGCTGTGTCGCCCGGGTCAGGTATTCCTGGGATTTTCCGGACAGTGACACCATATTTTCCAGAGCATTCTCGCTGAACTGCCCTTTGTCGTGCATCAACTCGACGGTACTGCGCAGCCATTGCGGAATGTCGTCGCTCACCTGCTGCTCTTCGCGGTGATGGCGAAGGCGGTTCATCACATAGAACGTCACGGTTTCAATAAATTCATCGAACTCATTGTCGCGGAAGTTGAGCGAGGCGATCACCGTTTCGATCCAGGTCATAAATTCGTTTTTCACGCGATAGACCTGTGACGCCACAAAGCAGAACGGCACCAGCGGCAGATAGTGTTTCTCAAAGAAACGTCTGCTGACGCCAACATTCAGAATACGGGTGGCCCCAAATTCGTAAAAGCTCTGGTGATAAGATCCCATCGGCAGGAAAACAAAATCACCGCGCTCCAGCAGGACACGCTTGCCGTTAATCTCCTGATAGTAGCGGCCGGTCAGAACAATCGTGAACTCGTAGTAGTCATGCTGATGCAGACCACTGGCGCTCTCCGTCTTGTTGTAAATAACCACGTGAAAATTCTTGCCATTAAACAGCTGCTGTTCAAGTGCGGTTTTAATTTCCATCGTGCTGACCTCCTGCTACTCAGTCTGACTTACTGCAGCTTCTCGTGAAGCTCAATTAACTCTGCCACCAGCTCGCGTGCCAGCATCGAGGTCATCAGGTGATCCTGTGCATGCACCAGCACCAGGCTGACTTTCATCTTCCCTTCCCCCTGGTCGCCTTCGATAAGCTTAGTCTGCACCAGGTGCGCTTCATTCAGCGCGATACGGGATTGATCCATCATGGTCTTAGCGGCGGCAAAATCGCCCTGCTTGGCCTGCTTCAGGGCGGCATACGCCAGGCTACGTGCTTGCCCGGAGTTGATGATAAGCCCCATCACCACTTCTTCCAGATCGCTCTCTACGGCGTCTTCGGCTACGATACTATCCAAATCTAACATCTTTAAGCTCCTTTTCGCTGGCGCGGGTTACCCCGCGCCAGGCAATATTTAGAATTTCAGTGCGAGGGCGATATCCTCTTCGCTCTCTTCTTCATCAATCACGGTCGCGGCTTTGTTGGCTATCGCCACGAATGGCATGTAGAGCAGTGTTGCAATCCCGAGGTTGAATATCGCCAGCAGGAAGGCCGCGACGCTACCGTTGGTGTTGAAGAACGCCCCCAGCCCCGCCGGCATGGTCCACGGCGCAATGTTGGTAACAGGCGGGATAATGCCCAGGTAATAGGCCGTCAGAGTGATCCCCGCAAGCAGCGGCTGAATCAGGACGAATGGAATGAACATCACCGGGTTCATGATGATAGGCAGACCAAACAGAATCGGCTCGTTAATCTGGAAGATGCCTGACGGCAGCGCCAGCTTCGCAACCTGACGATGGTCAGCGCGACGAGAGACAATAAAGACCGCGATGATCAGACCCAGCGTCGCCCCGGTACCCCCCAGGAAGATATAAGAGTCCAGCATCGGCTTCGCCCACACATGGAAGGTTTTACCGGCTGCCAGCGCCGCATCAACGGAGCCGTACTGCTGATAAAGTGCAACGTTTTCCAGTGCCCATGGGGTCATGATACCGCTGTCCAGCGCGGCCAGTGCCAGTGAACCATGTACGCCGAAGAACCACAGCAGGGAGGTGAAAATCACGTACGCCCAACCGACCACGCCACCCATCGACGCCAGCGGCGTAGAGATAGAGTCCATGATGATCTGGTGGAAGTTTGTGCCCCAGTGAGAGAGCGCCCAGGCAATAATCCCCATGATGGAGAGAATAATGAAGCCTGGAATCAACGCGGAAAATGAACGGGAAACGGAGCCCGGTACGCTATCCGGCAGGCGAATTACCCAGTTGCGACGGATAATAAAGGTGAACATCTCGGCAACCACCAGACCGATAACGATACCGGAAATAATGTTTGCCCCACCCAGCCAGTTGGCACCCACAGCATAAGCTTCACCCACGCTGTATGGGGTGACGGTCATAAAGGCGGCAACGGACAATAACCCCGCGGCCAGCGGATCCACCTTACGTTCTTCGGCTAATGCCATCCCAATAAAGAAAGGCGCCATCAGCGACATAATACCCAACGTACCGTTATATACGTTGCCGCCGATGGCTTTAAAACCGTTAAGGGTTTCAATGGTTGAAGCGTCTAACCGAATTCCTAATGAATAAAAAAAGGAACCTTCACCAAAGCTCAGAAAAACGTTGTTAATTAAAACGAACATTGCCCCGGCCAGCGTCAACGGCATTAATTTAATAAAGCCGTTTTTGATGGCGTTAACGTGAGGCTGCTTTCCTATTTTAACAGCAAAAGGAAGGAGTACCTTTTCAAGTGAAGCGATGACTTTACTCATAGGAAAATACCCTTAAATGCCGCAACGTATGTCGCGGCGTATTGTGTGTGAAATAACTCTTTGACGGGAAAAATAAAAATTAATTAGCAGCTTTTTTAATTGCTGCCACAGCAGCTTTCAGTACACCTAAACCATCAATCTTACCGTACAGCCCTGAGTCGATAACCTCGACCGGTTTATTCGGTAACAGACGTTGAATTTCTGGCAACATGTAAGCGATCTGCGGACCCAGTAAAATAACATCTGCGGTCTGGCCTTTTTCACCCGCCAGCGTTTCCGGGAACGCTTCGATCACCACCGGCACTTCATACTTTTCGGCCTGTGCACGCATCTTCGACACCAGCAGTGACGTTGACATGCCTGCAGAGCAGAACAGGTAGATATGTTTCTTTTCCATCATGATTTCCCTCTTTTATGACTACCTGCCGTCTCGCTATCACTCGACTCGCTCTCCTGGCTGACAGGTAATGTGCTGACTGTTGTTTATCGTTGGAGTGAGTATACGTAATGGTACAGAGGGGGGATAATTCTGCACAGGCCTAAATTGTCTCTCATTGACCTGGCTTGTTGACTACCTTCACATTTCAGGCAAATAATTCGCGCAAAGAAATAAGATTTACGTATGCATAAAAAAACCGGCCCAAAGGCCGGCTTGTTAACATCCTCAGGCAAGCAGGGTTACTGCGCCTTAGGTGCTTGCGGATCGGTATCGTATTCAGCACAGGTCTGGTAACCGGAATTGATGACGTGACCGGTGTCATCCAGAGCAACAAAGTATGTTTCTGCCTTACCATCACGTTGACCCAGGATATAGGTCTGGCAGGTACCACGCGCATGGATCATGGTCACTTCTGACGAAGGCTTACCGGCAATCGCAGCCACCTGCGAACGGGTCATGCCTTTTTTGACATCTTTTACTACCGGCTGTGTAAACTGATCTTTGGTGCGATCGTAAGCCGTACACCCTGCCAGCATAGTCAGTACCGCCGCTGCGCTAAGAATTCCTGCTACGTTCTTGTTCATATTCCGTCCTCTTGTTTATCAGCGTGTTATCTAAGCATGGGATAAAAAGTACTATTGTTCAACTTTGCGAGTTACGCCAGACGAATTTCGGAAAATTCCAATAAAACAACGATAAGCTGCTAAAACGCCGCAAAATAGCGCACTCGAAACTGTGATCCTTGTCGTTTTACGCCTGAAGGGTTAGTTTTAACAGTTAACACATTCTGTTTATGGTCTGCATATGGAGGGCGTGATGGCTCTGCAACACGAGATTATTCAGGCGCTGGGCGCGAAGCCTGCGGTAGATGCAAATGAAGAGATCCGCCGAAGCGTTGATTTTTTAAAATCCTATTTAAAAACGAACTCGTTTCTGAAAACGCTGGTACTGGGCATCAGCGGCGGACAGGACTCGACGCTGACCGGCAAACTCTGCCAGATGGCCATTTCAGAGCTGCGCGAAGAGACGGGAGATGAAGCGCTGCAGTTTATCGCCGTGCGTCTTCCGTATGGCGTGCAGGCAGACGAACAGGATTGTCAGGATGCCATCGCCTTTATCCAGCCAGACCGCGTACTGACGGTCAATATCAAAGGATCGGTGCTGGCGAGTGAGCAGGCGCTGCGTGAAGCGGGCATTGAGCTGAGCGATTTTGTGCGCGGCAATGAAAAAGCGCGCGAACGTATGAAAGCGCAGTACAGCATCGCAGGCATGACCAAAGGCGTGGTTGTCGGGACCGATCACGCGGCAGAAGCCATCACCGGTTTCTTCACCAAATATGGCGACGGGGGCACCGACATTAACCCTATCTTCCGTTTAAACAAGCGTCAGGGTAAACAGTTGCTGGCTGCGCTGGGCTGCCCGGAGCATTTATACAAGAAAGCGCCAACGGCGGATCTGGAAGACGATCGCCCTTCCCTGCCGGATGAAGCGGCGCTCGGTGTGACCTATGACAACATCGATGATTATCTGGAAGGCAAGAAACTGGACGAGAGTATCGCGAAGATTATCGAAGGCTGGTATCTGAAAACCGAGCACAAACGCCGCCCACCCATTACCGTGTTTGACGATTTCTGGAAGAAATAAAAGCAAAACGGTAACCCAGGTTACCGTTTTTAGTGTTTGCGCCCTCTCCCGAGGGAGAGGGTTGGGGTGAGAGCATCAGGCGACCCGGCTCTTTTTTAACCACCCCACACCTGCTACACTGTATAGCTGAACAGTATATGGAGTCGTATGTGAGCAGGCGTCAATCTGCCCCGCGTCTGGAGTTTGAAGCGGCGGCTATCTATGAATATCCCGAACATCTCCGCCCCTGGCTTGAGGAATTGCCTAAACAGCCGGGCGTGTACATCTTTCATGGCGAAAGCGACACTCTGCCGCTCTATATCGGCAAAAGCGTGAATATTCGCAGCCGGGTGCTGTCCCATCTGCGCACGCCGGACGAAGCCGCCATGCTCCGCCAGTCGCGACGCATCAGCTGGTATCCGACGGCAGGGGAAATGGGAGCGCTCTTACTGGAAGCCCGGCTGATCAAAGAGCAACAGCCCTTGTTTAATAAGCGTCTGCGCCGCAATCGTCAGCTCTGCTCGCTGCAGATAACCGCGGGCAAACCGCAGGTTGTCTATGCGCGCGACGTCGATTTTTCGCACGCACCGAATCTGTACGGCCTGTTCGCCAACAAACGTGCTGCGCTACAGGCGCTGCAAACGCTGGCGGACGAGCAGCAGCTTTGCTACAGCCTGCTGGGGCTGGAGGCCACCACTCGTGGACGCGCCTGTTTCCGCTCTGCGCTCAAACGCTGTGCGGGTGCCTGCTGCGGCAAAGAGAGCGTCGAGGATCATCACGCCCGGCTTCTTGGCGGGCTGGCGGCCATCAGCGTGAAGTGCTGGCCATGGGAAGGGGCCGTTGCGCTAAAAGAGGTGGGAGAGACAATGACACAGTACCACATTGTTCATAACTGGTTCTGGCTGGGGGCGGTCGATAATCTGCAGGAGGCCGCCACCCTGTTACGCACACCCGCCGGCTTCGACCATGATGGCTACAAAATTCTCTGTAAGCCCGTGCTGACCGGCGAGTTTGACGTTATTGTGCTTAATGACCAGGCAGCCAGTTGATTTCGCTGAATAATAACCTGCCGTGCGATTCCAGCAAACGCAGGGTGTGGGTTCCCTCCTCCCAGCTCGCGCCCTGATCGGCTGTCAGCAATTTATCCCCCAGCTGCCACGCACCGCTTAAGACGAAGACCACACCCCCGCGTGAGCCAAAGGTAGTGAAGGTGCGGTCCGCCACCCGCACTTTCGCCTGGCAGCAATCCCGCCGGGTCATGATGTTGAAGTCCATCGACATCTGCCCGTCGCTTAACAGCGCTTTTACCGGCTGGTCGCCGGAAAAACAAAAGGGCTGATGGTGCTTCAGGGTATGGCAAAACGCCTGACCGGCATCGAGCGTCACTTCCCCCCCTTCCAGCAGGGTGATAACCCGGTCAACACCGGGAAAGGAGGAGAATTCGCCATTGCTGGCGATCGTCGCAATGCTGGCACGCCAGAAAAAATCGCGCGTCGCGGGAGGAAAACAACAAATTTCGCGCGTCTCACCAGCACCATTGCGCCAGAGACTGACCGGCATTTTACGGATATCAAAGAACTCCATCACCACTCCTGAATGGCGCAACGAGCGCCAGGGCAAGGATATCGCTATCGTTGCTGTCTTGTTTGTTATGATTGAATAGTTACAGACGTAGTATCGGCAGCAGAGCGGGCAAGCCTTAGCGGGACGCTGATAAAAAATCTAACGTCATGAATTCTCTGAAGCGATGACAGGAGAATACCGCGCCTGTTGCGGCAGACAAGAGGGTAAGAAAGAAAAAACCGCCGGTCCTGTCCACAGCATTTGCGCTTTTGTAGACAGGATCCCGGCGGTCTTAAGAGAGTGAACCGTTTATTCGGTTGGTGCTGGCATTTTACCTTCCATTGCCGGACGTTCTGTCAGACGCTTCTCAAAATTGGCATTAAATTGTTTTTTCTGTTCCGGCGTCAGAATGTTGTAGATCTTGTTCTGGGTTTCCATATGAGCCAGCATGCGGGCTTTATGCTGCTCAGCCATTTTGTCGATCTGCGCTTCGGCTTTTGCCTTATCGAAGCTGTCGCTGGCGATAATGTCATGCATCGCGCGGCGCTCTTCCAGCGGAGGACGTTTCATCTGGTCACGCTGGCTTTTCATGATGTCGCGGATCTGCTGTTTCTGCGCATCCGTCAGGTTCAGATCTTTGAACATCATCATCTCGTGCATACCCGGCTTGCCTTTGTGATGCATCATCATTTTGCCTTCAGCAGGCGCGGCAGTGGTGGTTGCGGTATCTGCGGCGAACGCCATGCTGGTAGCGCCCAGAGCCAGGGTAGAAGCAACAAACAGTGCAGTAAACTTACGCATAATTTATTTCCTTACTTTCAGTTATTCTTCGGCGCTATGCCGTGTTGACGAGATTAACTTTACGGGGTTTATCGTCAATTAGTCAGAGCAACGGTAAAACAATGAAAGTGTAAAAAACAAATTTTCGTCAAATATGGAGAAAATAAGGATAAAGCGTGGAGAGTTGCAACAAAAATATGCAATAAGCTGATTATTAAGAGATTGTGCAGAAGTATAACCAACTGCCGTTTAATAATAAAGCAATTATCCAGGAATATTCTGCAAAGAAAATGCGATCGCCTTAATCGCTAAGAATATAGTTTTAATATTCCCCTCCCGCAGACAGGAGGGGACACGATCAGGACACTTTTTCCAGCATCAGCCCGGCCCGCAGACCAAAGGCCACCGTCGGGTTGGGGAACAGCACATATTCGGTTGTTTTCTGCACTTCATAGCGCTCGCCGCCGTCCTCCGCCAGTAATGCCCCCTTGCGAAACGGCGTAAAATTGAGCGTGTGGGCCGCCATATGTAGCTGGAAAGCCTCGCTACGGCGGGTGATCTGCTGCACAACCCGATAACGCTCGACGGGCTGGCTGGTATGCTCCGGCTCCGTCCCCCCCAGCAGCGCCCGCAGCGCAAAATGCGTCGGGGCAAAGCGCGTAAGATCGTTTTGCCCAAACGGCAGCGCTTTTCCCAGTTCCAGCGTGCAGGCCAGCGCGCCGAAGCGTTCACAGGTGAAGTGGGTAAAGGTTCCCCCCGGCGACTGATGGAAGACCAGCGCTTCCAGCCCCGCATCCCCCAGCCAGCGCAGAAAATCTTCCTCCCAGGGCTGATTACGCTGCGGCAGTACGCCAAAACGCACGTGATACGAGGCGCGGATCGCCGTATGCAGATCGAGATGCCAGCGCGATGGCCCCGCGTCGGTGAAAAAGGAGGTGACGATCTGCTCCAGCCACTGCGCCCGTGCCGTTTCATCACTTTGTGGGAATTGCGACCAGCGGCCACCGAACATGCGGTTGATGTCGCTCACCAGATAGCGTTTGTTTTGCGCCAGCGCAGGCGGGTTTCCCAGAACCACCAGCAGACGGCAGTGCAGCGCGATCTCCCCGCTATACAACGCGCGCAGCAGCAGGTCGACAATCTCGACGGGCGCCGTTTCATTGCCGTGAATGCCGGTTGAGAGCAGAAGCGACAGTTCACTCCTGGCGGTCGGTGTCAGTTCAAGCACGCCGCGCCCCAGCCACCGCCAGTGGAATGAGGGGCCCTCCCCCTCACGTTGTGAGGGCGTTTCGTCTGCCAGCGTCAGCGCCAGTAAATTTTCCATAGCGCCTCCTTTAGCGCTGGAACGGGTAAACCGAACCCAGCTGCAGGAGTGAGGTTAACGCGTCCAGCGCCTCGCGGCCTTCGCGCAGCAGCTGCGGGTCAACCAGATCGGCCTGCGTTAACCGGTCGCGATAGTAGCGGTCCACCCAGTCGTTGAGGGTGTTAAACAGCGTCTCATTCATCATCACTGCCGGGTTAACGGCCTGCATTTCGGCAGGCGTCAGGACCACGCGCAGGCGTAAACAGGCCGGACCGCCCCCGTTTGCCATGCTCTCGCGCAGATCAAAGACGCGCAGTTCCGCAATCGGGTTATCGGCTTTCACCAGTTCAGTCAGATAACGCCACACGCCCGGGTGATCGCTGGACTCCTGCGGCAGCACCAGCATCATGCTGCCATCGTCCCGGCTCAACAGCTGGCTGTTAAAGAGGTAGGTCTCAACCGCATCCTGCACGCTCACCGCCTGCGTCGGCACCTGAATCGGCGTAAACTCGGGCACGCGTTCATGCAGCGTGGCGAGGAGTTTCTCCTGATGGGCGAACGCCTGCTCGTGGCAGAACAGAACCTGGCGGTTAGAGACGGCAATCACGTCGTTATGGAACACGCCCTGGTCGATCACATGCGGGTTCTGCTGGGCAAAAATCACCTGCGACGGATTGACCTGATTCAGACGCGCCACGGCCTGGCTTGCCGCCAGCGTCTGTCGGGCCGGGTAGCGGGTTGGCGCAGAGTGGCCACCCTCTTCCCGCCCGTAAATAAACAGCTGTAACCCCGGTTCGCCGTAATCGCCGCCCAGACGGTTATGGTTGGCAGCACCTTCATCACCAAACATCGCCACCTGCGGCAGAGCCGGATGGACAGCAAAATGGGCGTCATTATGGAAAATGGCGCGCAGCACGCGCTCCGTGGTCTCCGCTTCGGTGGCGCGGTGGAATTTGTTGTTCAGGTTCGCCACCGTCAAATGGACCTTGCCATCCAGCGTATCGGCAGAGGGCGCAACGGTCGCCGCATTGGCCACCCACATTGAGGAGGCAGAACTCGCCGCCGAGAGCAGGTGTGGCGTCTGCGTTCCCGCTTTCTCCACCACCTGTTCATCAGTGCCGCTAAAACCAAGCTGACGTAACACCGCCACGTTTGGACGCTCCTGCGGCGGGATCACCGCCTGCGGAAAACCCGCGTCCGATAGCGCCTTCATTTTCAGCAGCCCCTGCTTTGCCGCCAGTTTCGGGTTGGAGACCTGAAAACGGTGTTTCGTCGAGGCTTCATTACCAAAGGAGAGCCCGGCATAGTGGTGCGTCAGTCCCACCAGGCCGTCAAAATTGACTTCACGCGCTTTCATGGCGATCTCCCTGACTAAAATCCAGACCAGGACTCAGCGTTTCCGGCAGCGTCAGCGCAGGTGTTTCCAGGCTCGCCATCGGCCACGCGCAGTAATCTGCGGCATACCACGCGCTGGCGCGATGGTTCCCGGAAGCCCCTACGCCGCCAAACGGGGCGGTACTCGCGGCACCGGTCAGCGGTTTGTTCCAGTTAACAATCCCGGCGCGCGCTTCGAGCAGCAGCTGATCAAACTTCTCGCGCTGCGGTGAAATCAGACCGCTCGACAGGCCGTAGCGGGTGTTGTTGGCCATCGCAATGGCACTGTCAAAATCGTCATAGCGCCAGACGCACAGCAGCGGCCCAAAGACCTCTTCATCCGGCACGTTGCTCGCGCCGCTCATCTCAACAATGCCCGGCGTCAGCAGCGACGTGCCCGGCTGAACCTGCTTCGGCTCCAGCAAGGTTTTCGCGCCGCGTGAGACATGGTCCTGCCAGGCTTTCAGAACGTTCAGCGCCGCCTGTTCGGAGATGAGCCCGCCGATAAACGGCTGCGGGTCGGCATCCCACGTCGCAGGCACCAGACGCGCGCTCACCTCAACCAGACGCCTGAGGAACGCATCGCCCTGCGCCCCGCGCTTCACCAGCAGACGACGCGCACAGGTGCAGCGCTGGCCGGCAGTAATAAAGGCCGACTGGATGGTCAGGTGGACTGCCGCATCAATATCATCAGGATCTTCAACAATGAGCGGGTTGTTCCCCCCCATCTCCAGCGCCAGAATTTTTTCCGGCTGCCCGGCCAGCTGGCGATGCAGCTGATAGCCCGTCCCGGCGCTGCCGGTAAACAGCAGGCCATCAATATCACTTAACGCGCTCAGCGCCTGGCCGGTTTCACGCCCGCCCTGGACCAGGTTCAGCACGCCCGGCGGCAAACCCGCCTGCTCCCAGAGCTTCACCACCACCTCACCGGTCAGCGGCGTTAATTCACTCGGTTTGAAAATGACGCTATTTCCCGCCAGCAGTGCGGGCACAATATGCCCGTTTGGCAGATGCCCCGGGAAGTTGTAGGGGCCAAACACCGCCAGTACGCCATGGGGGCGATGGCGCAGCGTGGCCGCGCCGTCAGCCATTTCGGTATGCTGCTCGCCGGTGCGGGTATGGTACGCCTTTACCGAGATGGCGATTTTGTTGATCATCGCCGTCACTTCAGTCGCCGCTTCCCAGCGTGGCTTGCTGGTCTCCAGGGCGATCGTGCGGGTCAACTCGGTTTTATTCGCTTCCAGCAGAGAGGCAAACTTTTCGACAATCCCCTGGCGCACGGTGAACGGCTGTTTCGCCCACGCCGGAAACGCGCGGCGCGCGGCGTGGCAGGCCTGTTCAACCTGCCCGGCGCTGGCATCATTACCTTTCCAGAGCACCTCGTTGCCGACCGGATTGGTCTTCACTCGCTGTTCGCCTTCGCCCGTTACCCAGTCTCCGTTGATCCATAAAGTCATGCTGTTTTCTCCTCAGGGCAGAGTCGCACCAGGCGAACCGTATCGCCGGCATTACATTTCAGGGCATCCAGTTCTGCAGCCGTCAGCACCAGACGTTCACATTTCGGGTTGGTACGCACCAGCATGGCGCGGAAGTTGGTGTAATTTTCGTTCGCCACCAGGCACGCCGGCCAGTCACCCGGCGCGGACTGACCTTCAGAGACGTCAACCAGTCGGCTTTTACGGATCGCGCGCACGCGGTCGATGTCGCACTCCAGCGTCGGCCCGCCGTCAAAGATGTCGACATAGTTACGGTAGCGGAAGCCTTCTTTCTCCAGCACCGCGCGGGCAGGCGCAGTTTGCGGATGGACTTCGCCAATCACCGCCTGCGCTTCCGGGGTTAAGAAATGGGTATAGATAGGGTGTTTCGGCATCAGCTCAGCGATAAACGCTTTCTGCCCGGTGCCGCACAGATAGTCTGCCCGGCTGAACTCCATCGAGAAGAAACGCTCGCCCAGGCTCTCCCAGAACGGCGAATAACCTTTATCGTCGATCACACCGCGCATTTCAGCCACCACCTTTTCGTTAAAACGATCGCGGAAAGCGGCCATAAACATAAAGCGCGATTTGGAGAGCAGATACCCGTTGCCCTCTTTACGCCACGCCGGGTCAAGGAACAGCGTGCAAAGCTCGCTGGCACCGGTGTGGTCATTACAGAGAAACAGCGTCGGCAGCGCGTTATAGACGTTCAGCTCTTTCGAGGCATGAACCATGGTGCCCACGCGGTAGTTGTACCACGGGTCATTAAGACCAACGGCCACTTCGATGGCGCAGATCCCGGCTACGGTCCCCGTGTCGGTATCTTCCAGCACGAACACATAGCCCTGTTCGCTTTTTGGCAACGTCCCCTGCCAGGTTTGCAGGGCGCGCTCAATACGCGCCGACAGCGTTTTTTCATCGGCAGGAAGCGAGGTCAGCCCGCCCCCCGTCTTACCGGCAAGCTGCATGAGCCCGGCGAGATCGCCGCGCTCAACGGGACGGATGACCATCATGATGACACCCCGGATTTCACACGTTCACAGGCCAGCGCAAAACGGTCTAAACCGGTGCTCACCTCTTCCTCGCTGACAATCAGCGCAGGGGCAAAACGCACCACGTTGGCACCGGCAATCAGCACCATCACGCCCTGTTTCGCCGCTTCCTGTGAAATAAGTTTAGCTTTTCCGGCAAACTCCGGCGTCAGTTCGCAGCCAATTAACAGCCCCAGGCCGCGAATCTCTTTAAACAGACCGGTCTTGCTGTTAATGGCGTTCAGACGCTCCACAAACCAGTCGTGACGCTGTTTAACCCCCTTCAACACTTCCGGGGTATTGATGATATCCAGAACCTGTCCGGCCACGGCCGTTGCCAGCGGGTTACCGCCATAGGTGGTGCCATGCGTGCCCACGACCATTACGCTGGCGAATTTATCGGTGGTTAGCATCGCGCCAATCGGGAAGCCGCCGCCCAGCGCCTTCGCCGTTGAGAGAACGTCCGGCGTTACGCCGTAGTGCATATACGCATACAGCTCACCGGTACGGCCTACGCCGGTCTGCACTTCATCGAAAATCAGTACCGCGTTATGACGATCGCACAGTTCCCGCAGCCCTTGCAGGAACGCTTTCTGTGCGGGCAGCACACCGCCTTCCCCCTGCATTGGCTCGACGATCACCGCGCAGGTGGTGTCGTCGATCAGCTCGCGGGCTGACTGCAGATCGTTATACACCCCGTGGCGGATATCCGGCGGCAGCGGCGCAAAGTCCTGAGAGTAGGACGGCTGCCCCCCTGCGCTGACGGTAAAGAGCGTGCGGCCATGGAACGCGTTCTTAAAGGCCACAATCCCGCTCTTGTGCACACCGAATTTATCGTGCGCATATTTGCGTGCCAGCTTCAGCGCCGCTTCGTTTGCCTCCGCGCCCGAGTTGCAGAAAAAGACTTTCTCCGCAAACGTCGCGTCGATCAGTTTTTTCGCCAGACGCAGCGCCGGTTCGTTGGTATAGCCGTTCCCGGTGTGCCAGAACTTCGCCGCCTGGTCGTTTAACGCCTGGCGCAGCGCCGGGTGTGCATGGCCCAGCGCGTTAACCGCAATCCCGCCCGCAAAGTCGATATACTCTTTACCCTGCTGATCCCACAGGCGCGAGCCTTCCCCACGAACCGGAATAAAAGCCGCCGGAGCGTAAACCGGCATCATCCATTCATCGAAATTTTCACGCGTAATTGACAGAGACATAGCGACCTCATCCGGTAAATAAAAGGTTATTTGAATGTTAAATAATTGAGTGTTTGCACTGTGAATGTAGATTGCAGCCTTCGTGCCAGCCAGCGATAAAAATGCATAAACGGGGGGAGGTAACAGAATATCAATAAGTTACAATATGGGGTTATTCACTGTTAGTGCATAAAAAGTGAATATTTTTACGACAAGCGGCGCTTTGCCGCATGAAAATCAGAAAGAGTATGCAGAGGCCAAATATAATTCTGGAATTGTGATCGCTCGCGAAATTTATTGGCCATTTACGCCCCTTTTAAGGGCGAAGCGCGTCAGAATGGTGCAAATATTGCACCGTTGGCATTATCTGTCGCAGTTATTGGTCAATCCCCGTAACAGACGACGCAAATTCTGCTACCATCCATGCACTATTCACCTTGCACTGGCAGCGACTATGAAATTTGTCTCTTTTAATATCAACGGCCTGCGTGCCCGCCCTCACCAGCTTGAAGCGATTGTTGAACAACATCAGCCTGATGTGATCGGCCTGCAGGAGACAAAAGTTCACGACGATATGTTCCCCCTCGAAGAGGTGGTGAAACTGGGTTACAACGTCTTTTATCACGGACAGAAAGGGCATTACGGCGTTGCCCTGCTGACCAAAGAGACGCCGGTTTCCGTCCGCCGCGGCTTCCCGGGTGATGGCGAAGAAGCGCAGCGCCGTATCATCATGGCGGAAATTCCTTCAGCGCTCGGCAATATCACCGTGATCAACGGCTATTTCCCGCAGGGGGAGAGCCGTGACCATGAGACCAAATTCCCGGCGAAAGCGAAGTTTTATCAGGATCTGCAGGATTACCTGACCACCGAACTGAAAAAAGAGAATCCGGTGCTGATCATGGGCGACATGAATATTAGCCCGACCGATCTGGATATCGGCATTGGTGAAGAGAACCGCAAACGCTGGTTGCGCACCGGCAAATGTTCATTCCTGCCGGAAGAGCGGGAGTGGATGGATCGTCTGCTGAGCTGGGGTCTGGTGGATACCTTCCGCACGGCTAACCCAGACACCCAGGATCGCTTCTCATGGTTCGATTACCGCTCAAAAGGCTTTGATGACAACCGCGGGCTGCGCATAGACCTGCTGCTGGCAACCTCCCCGCTGGCGGAGCGCTGCATTGAAACCGGGATCGACTACGATATCCGCAGCATGGAAAAACCGTCGGACCACGCGCCGGTGTGGGCGAAATTCAAGCTGTAACCCCGTGTGAACATTCGAAAAATTTTCGTACTGTGCGCCCTGCTGGGCGCCTTTATGCTGACGTGGCTCACTCTTCCTCCGGGCACGCTCTCTCTTGAAACCGTCAAAACGCATCAGCAAACCTTGCTCGCTTGCGTCGAACACGCCCCGCAGCAAAGTGCGCTGATCTTTTTTGCGCTCTATGTGGTGGTTTCCGCCCTCTCTATCCCCGGTGCCGCGATACTGACCCTGCTGGGCGGCGCGCTGTTTACGCTGTGGAAGGGGACGCTGCTGGTGTCGTTTGCCTCCACGCTCGGCGCCACGCTCGCGATGCTCGCCAGCCGTTATCTGCTGCGCGACTGGGTTCAGCGACGGTTTGCCCAACAGATGAAAACGGTGAACGCCGGGATGGCGCGTGACGGCGCAGGGTATCTATTCGCCCTGCGCATGATGCCGTTGTTCCCGTTTTTTCTGGTCAATCTGCTGATGGGGCTGACCCGCATTGGGGTGCGTCGGTACTGGTGGGTCAGCCAGCTCGCCATGCTGCCCGCAACGGTTATCTTCCTCAACGCCGGCCGCGAGCTGGGAAAAATCACCTCGCTGCGCGATATTCTGTCGCCGGGTATGCTGTTAGCCTTTACACTACTGGGATTATTACCGCTGATGAGCCGATGGCTGTTTTCCCGACTCCCCTCTTCGTTTAAAAAGTGAGGCATTATGCGCCGTGTGCGTTTTTGCGCGTTTCTGACCGGTCTGCTGCTGACCACTCCTCTGTGTGCCGCCGACAGCTGGCACGTTATCCAACAACAGGCCAAAGGCCAGACCGTCTGGTTTAACGCCTGGGGAGGCGATCAGGCGGTTAACCGCTACCTCGACTGGGTCAGCGGCGAGATGAAAATGCACTACGCGATCAACCTCAACATTGTCCACCTGGCCGATGCGGCGGATGCGGTAAAACGGATCCAGACAGAAGCTGCCGCCGGGCGTAAGACCCATGGCTCGGTGGATCTTTTGTGGGTTAACGGTGAGAATTTCCGCACGCTGAAAGAGGCTAACCTGTTGCAAACCGGATGGGCACAGACGCTGCCTAACTGGCGCTATGTCGACACGGGCAAACCGGTCACGGAAGATTTCGCCCTGCCAACCGAGGGCGCAGAATCTCCGTGGGGTGGCGCGCAGCTTACCTTTATCGCCCGCAAAGCGAGCATGCCGACTCCGCCATCAGACCCGCAGGCATTACTGGCCTGGGCGCAGCAGCATCCGGGTAAAATCAGCTATCCTCGTCCGCCTGATTTTACCGGCACCGCGTTTCTGGAACAGTTGCTTCTCACGCTCACCTCCCGGCCCGATGCGCTGAAACGCGCGCCCGATGACACCTTTGCACAGGTTACCGCGCCGCTCTGGGACTACCTCGACAAACTCCACCCGCTGCTGTGGCGAGAAGGAAAAGATTTCCCGCCTTCACCTGCGCGGATGGATACCCTGCTCGCCCGCGGCAGTCTGAGCCTGTCGCTGACCTTTAACCCGGCACATGCGCTGCAAAAAGTGGCCAGCGGTGAACTGCCTGCCGACAGCTACAGCTTTGGTTTTCATAACGGGATGATCGGTAACGTTCATTTTGCTGCCATCCCGGCGAACGCCAGCGCCAGTGCGGGGGCCAGGGTGGTTGCCAATTTCCTGCTCTCACCTCAGGCGCAGATCCGCAAAGCCGACCCGGCTATCTGGGGCGATCCGAGCGTACTGCAGGCGAACACGCTGCCCGCAGATGAAGCAAAACAGCTTCAGGCCCACACGCCACAAGGGCTTCCGCGGATGCTTGCGGAGCCACACGCAGCCTGGGTTAACGCGCTGGAGCAGGAATGGCTGCGTCGTTACGGCACCCGCTGAGCGCACTCATCTGGCTGGCGATGGCGGCAGTGTATCTGCCGCTTGTTCCCGCCGCCGCCATGCTGTTGACGCCGGCGCTGTCGGCAGGAAACTGGCAACGCCTGTTTGACGACCCGCAGATCCCGCAGGCGCTCGCCGCCACCCTGGTATCCACGCTGATTGCCACTCTCGGCGCCCTGTTTATCGCCCTGATTTTCGTCACCACGCTCTGGCCCGGTGAGCGCTGGCGTCGTCTGTGCACCCGTTTGCCGTGGCTGCTGGCCGTTCCCCACGTTGCTTTCGCCACCAGCGTGTTGCTGACTTTTGCCGAAGGCGGTCTGTTTTATCAGCTCTGTACACGCTGCTCCCCGATGTTGGATCGCTACGGGATTGGGCTGGGGCTAACTCTCGCCGTCAAGGAGAGCGCCTTCGTGCTGTGGGCGATATACGCGGTGTTACCTGAAACCATACTGGCCCGCCAGAATGTCGTGTTGCAAACCCTGGGATACGGGCGGTTCCAGCGACTGTGCTGGCTGGTGATCCCGGAGATCGCGCCGGCGCTGGGTGCCACAATGCTGGCGGTTCTCGCCTGGTCCCTCTCTGTTGTGGATGTCGCCATTATCCTGGGGCCGGGGAATCCGCCTACCCTGGCGGTACTGGCCTGGCAGTGGCTGACCCAGGGCGACGTGCAGCAGCAAACGAAAGGCATGCTGCTCTGCCTGCTGATGCTCGCGCTGTTGGCCGTGCTTTCGGCGCTGGGGTTCGGTATCTGGAAAGCGTGGCGTCGCACGCTGCCCGCGCAGACAGGGGTGCGACGGACGTTACCCCTCGCGCCGCCCGCCCGAATGCTCAGCGGAATCCTCCCCGCATGCGGCATGCTTTGCGCCGGAGTGCTGCTGATTCTGGCCCAGTGGGATGATGTTAGCGCCGTGCGTGCCAGTTTATCGTTCGGCCTGCTTGCCAGCCTGATAGGCCTGATCACGATACTGCTCTGGCTGGAATGGGGGCCGCGGCGTGGTGCGCTGTGGGTCTGGCTCCCTCTCGCCCTTCCTGCGCTGCCGTTGGTTTCCGGGCAATACAGGGTGGCGTTATGGCTGGGTATCGACGGGCAGTACGCCGCCGTGCTCTGGAGTCATCTGCTGTGGGTGTTGCCGTGGATGCTGCTGATACTGCAACCCGCCTGGCGGCGCATCGATCCGCGGCTTCTCCTCACGGCCAGAACGCTTGGCTGGCGGCGGACAAAAGTCTTCTGCCTGATCAAATGTCCCCTGCTGTTGCGCCCCGCGCTGCTGGCGTTTGCAACCGGATTTTCGGTCAGCATGGCGCAATACATGCCAACACTCTGGCTCGGCGCGGGGCGTTTCAGCACCCTTACCACCGAAACCGTGGCGCTCAGCAGCGGCGGCAGCATCCCGATTCTGGCTAACCGGGCGCTGTGGCTTCTGTTGGTGACAGGGGCCGTCTTCGGCGTTGCCGCACTGTTATCCCGGCTCGCAGGCCATTATCGACGAGGATTACGTTAATGCTGAAGGTCAACAATCTCACCATTGCGCCGCTGTTCCGTGAGGTTAACTTTTATGTCCCTCGCGGTGAAATCGTCACCCTGATGGGGCCGTCCGGCAGCGGGAAATCGACCCTGTTCTCATGGATGGTTGGGGCACTGTCTGACGACTTTCAGGCGCAGGGCGAGCTGTGGCTTGACGATCGCCGCTGTGACGGGCTGCCTGTCGAGCAACGCGGGATCGGTATTCTCTTTCAGGACGCACTGCTGTTTGACCAGTACAGCGTCGGGCAAAATCTGCTGCTGGCGTTACCGGCGCGAATAACCGGACGCGCACGCCGGGAAAGGGTGCAACAGGCCCTGGATTCAGCCGGGCTAAATCGCCACTATGCCAGCGATCCGGCCACGCTGTCCGGCGGGGAGCGTGCCAGGGTGAGCCTGCTGCGGGCTCTGCTTGCCGAGCCGCAGGCGTTGTTGCTGGACGAACCGTTTAGCCGCCTTGATAAATCACTGCGGTCGTCCTTTCGGACATGGGTGTTTGATGCCCTGCGCGCACGCAATATCCCGGTGGTGCTGGTCACGCATGACGATGAAGATATTTTGCCGGGTGGCGAGGTGATTGAGATTTCTCGCTGGCAATAATGTGCTAACGCAATGTTTTACCTTTCAGGAGAGACGACAATGCCCCCCTCTTTTACTGACGTCAGGTTATTCGATGAAACGTGTTTCTCAACTGACCGCGCTGGCCCTGCTTTGCGGCCTCGCCTCACTCTCTTGCATGGCCGCTGATATGCCCCATTCGCTCACACTGGCTCAGCTCCAGGAAGAGCACGGCGCGGCGATCGATACCCGTGCCAGTGCGTTTTATAACGGCTGGCCGCAAACGCTGAGCGCCCCCTCCGGGCACGAGCCCGCTGCGCTTAACCTCTCTGCCACCTGGCTGAGCGCGATGAGCGACGACCAGATTGGCCGCTGGGCAAAACAGCATCAGCTTACCCCCACAACGACTATCGCCCTCTACGGCAGTGACGCTGACAACCAGGCGGTGAGCGCCCGCCTGAAGAAAGCCGGTTATCCCCGGGTTTCCGTTCTCAGCGATGCCCTGCAGTCCCCTGAGCGTCTGCAGCGCCTGCCGCACTTTGAACAGCTCGTTTACCCGGAGTGGATTTACCAGCTTTCGCAGGGTAAACCGGTGGCAGCCGCCCCGGCCGGTGACTGGAAAGTGATTGAAGCCGCCTGGGGAGCACCGAAGTTCTATCTGCTGAACCACATTCCCGGCGCGGATTATATTGATACCAACGAAGTGGAAAGCGAGCCGCTGTGGAATAAGGTTTCTGACGACAAACTGAAAGCGATGCTGGCAAAACACGGGATCCGTCACGATACCACCGTCATTCTGTATGGTCGCGATGTCTATGCCGCCGCCCGCGTGGCACAAATTATGCTCTATGCGGGCGTGAAGGACGTGCGTATCCTTGATGGTGGCTGGAAAGCGTGGTCAGAGGCCAATCTGCCGGTGGAAAGAGGGATGCCTGCTGATGTCAAACCCGCTCCCGATTTCGGCGCGCCGATCCCCGGTCAGCCACAGCTGATGATCGATATGGCGCAGGCGCGCGGGATGCTGCATCGCCAGGATGCGTCGCTGGTCAGCATTCGCTCGTGGCCGGAGTTTACTGGCGAAACCAGCGGCTACAGCTATATCAAACCCAAAGGTGAAATTGCCGGTGCCCGCTGGGGTCATGCCGGAAGCGATGCCACCCATATGGAAGATTTCCATAACCCGGACGGCACCATGCGCAGCGCCGATGACATCGCCGCCATGTGGAAAAGCTGGAACATCCTGCCGGAACAGCACGTGGCCTTTTATTGCGGTACCGGCTGGCGAGCCTCTGAGGGCTTTATGTATGCCCGGGCGATGGGCTGGAAAAACATCTCCGTCTATGACGGTGGCTGGTACGAATGGAGCAGCCACCCGCAAAACCCGGTGTCGTCTGGCGAACGCGGACCCGACAGTTCGCGCTAGGGCGTGAGTGAACGCAGCGTCAGATACCCGCTCCAGATGCGCGTTGTGGTGGTCAGCCAGCACAACGCGCCAAATACCCACGCGAGAAGCGTGAAGTGCGCCGGAAACAGGCAGCACAACACAAACAGCACGATGGTTTCCGTCCCTTCCGTTAATCCGCCGATATAGTAAAACGACTTGTGCGCATAGCCGGGGTTATCGATATTGTGTTTCGCCGCCAGAGCGGCAAAAGCCAGAAAACTGCTGCCGGTTCCGATAAAGGCGAACAGTAGCCAGGCCGCGGCCAGCGCATTCTCAGCGGGAGCCGCGAGGGCAAAACCAAACGGCACCAGCGCGTAGAACAGAAAATCGAGCGCGATATCCAGAAACCCGCCCGCATCCGTCAGCCCTCTGCGGCGTGCCAGCGCGCCGTCCAGGCCATCCAGCAGGCGATTAACCACAATGGCGACCAGGGCCGCCGGATACCAGCCAAGCGCCAGAAACGGTAGCGTCAGCACGCCTGCGGCAAATCCGGTTAACGTTAAGCCATCGGGCGTGATGCCGGGTTTATCCAGCCAGGAGGCCAGCCGGTTAAGGGCGGGCTTTACCCGGGGATGAAGATGTCGATCAAGCATGCGGCTTTCCTTTAAACGTGTCGCACAGTCCCTGCGCCGGGATATCAAGGGCGGCATTAAAGCGGGCCGAAAGGTTTTGAAACGCAATCAGCGCCGTCATTTCGCTAATCGTCTCATCGGTAAAAAGGCGTTTGAGC
The DNA here is from genome assembly GCF_049237265.1 of Enterobacter cloacae complex sp. IR5384. Lineage (NCBI taxonomy): Bacteria > Pseudomonadati > Pseudomonadota > Gammaproteobacteria > Enterobacterales > Enterobacteriaceae > Enterobacter > Enterobacter cloacae complex sp. IR5384. The sequence goes on from NZ_JBMKHJ010000007.1 coordinate 120,324, forward strand.
TCGCTTTTGAGCGCCTCATCCACCTGCGGCGGCGTGGCGGTGACGGCCTCCGCGTAGGCCAGCGCCGCGCGCTCCTGCTCATTGAAAAGCGCGGCGTCACGCCACTGACTCACGGCCTGCACTTTATCCAACGCGCCCGCGCGTTCGGCAAGACGCAGGCTATTGGCATCAATACAAAATGCACAGTGACAGAGCTGGGATACCCGCGTCATCAGCAGCGAGCGCAGCACCGGCGTCAGGCGGGCGTTGCGTCGCTCCAGAAACCCGACAAACAGCGCCACCAGCCAGAACAGGCGCGGCATACGTCCCCACCAGCGCGTGGGGTTAAGCACTGCGCCAAAGTGTTTTTTCTGCATGGCGGCAATAGGTTTGAGGCTGGCGGGAAGGGATTCAACCGGGGCAACCCAGGTGGATGTCTCTTTCACGTGATTCTCCTGATGACTGGACTCCTGGAAAGGGCACGATAATATGGTGTTTTTCGCTATCAAGTATTGACGACCATGCTGAAAACACTCGATGTCGTTGCGGCAATCATCGAAAAAGACAATAAAATTTTACTGGCGCAGCGCCCCATGCATGCCGATCAGCCGGGCCTGTGGGAGTTTGCCGGTGGAAAGGTGGAAGCCGGAGAAACGCAGCCCGAAGCGCTGATCCGCGAGCTGCAGGAGGAGTTAGGGATCCACGCGCGACCGTCGTACTACGTGGCAAGCCACCAGCGGGAAGTGTCACAGCGGTTAATCCATTTACACGCCTGGCACGTGCCCCACTTCAGTGGTGAGCTAACGGCGCACTACCACAGCGCCCTGGTGTGGTGTACGCCTGAAGAGGCGTTTGACTACCCCTTAGCCCCGGCGGATATTCCGCTGCTGGAAGCCTTTATTCTTTTACGCGACGCCAGACCAGTGGATTCGTACTGATGGTGCGTTCATCGCGCTGGCACTGCAGCAGGATGCCGTCCGCTTTCACCACCGCCCCTTCTGAGTAGTTCTGATCCTGATAGATGCAGCACTGGTTACAGGGCTGCGCTCTCTGGCCGCTGGAGCTAAAGACCTCCGGCGGTACGTTCACTTCCACATCCGGGCGAATGCGGTCAGCCTGCGCGCCAGCGCTCAGCATCAAACATAACGCGGTCATCACGTAACGGTTCATAGACTTCTCTTCCTGTTGTGTCCTGATAATGACTATAACGGTTAATCATCGCGGAACCTTTAATTTATCTCGTCATCGCTTTTGGTTATGACGCCGCACTGGTCATTAATTTCCCTTTCGACATAAATTTCTGCTTGCTTCGCAAAGCGGTACGGGTGGTATAGTCAAAAAAACAACACAAATCGTATAAGACACATACGGAAATTATCATAAGAGGTTCTTATATCTATGGATCAGACACGCACTCTGGAAAGTTTTCTCACCCATGTTCAGCAGCGCGACCCGCATCAGAGCGAGTTTGCGCAGGCCGTACGTGAAGTAATGACCACCCTGTGGCCCTTCCTGGAACAAAACCCACGTTATCGTCAGATGTCTTTGCTTGAGCGCCTCGTCGAACCTGAGCGCGTGATCCAGTTCCGCGTGGCGTGGGTGGACGACCGCAATCAGGTGCAGGTGAACCGCGCGTGGCGCGTGCAGTTTAACTCGGCTATCGGGCCGTTTAAGGGCGGGATGCGCTTCCACCCTTCAGTGAACCTGTCGATTTTGAAATTCCTTGGCTTTGAGCAGACCTTTAAAAACGCGCTCACTACCCTGCCGATGGGCGGCGGTAAAGGCGGCAGCGATTTTGACCCGAAAGGCAAAAGCGAAGGCGAAGTGATGCGCTTCTGCCAGGCGCTGATCACCGAGCTTTATCGCCACCTTGGCCCGGACACCGACGTCCCTGCTGGTGATATCGGCGTGGGCGGGCGTGAAGTGGGCTTTATGGCCGGAATGATGAAAAAGCTCTCAAACAACAGCGCCTGCGTCTTTACCGGCAAAGGACTCTCCTTTGGCGGCAGCCTGATCCGCCCGGAAGCGACCGGCTACGGTCTGGTCTATTTCACCGAAGCGATGCTGAAACGCCACGGCTTAGGCTTCGAAGGCATGCGCGTGGCGGTCTCCGGCTCCGGCAACGTGGCGCAATATGCCATCGAAAAAGCAATGCAGTTTGGTGCCCGCGTGGTCACCGCGTCTGATTCCAGCGGTACCGTCGTGGATGAAGCCGGCTTCACGGCTGAGAAACTGGCGCGTCTGTGTGAAATCAAAGCCAGTCGCGATGGCCGCGTGGCCGATTATGCCCGCGAGTTTGGTCTGACCTATCTTGAGGGTAAACAACCGTGGGGCGTGCCGGTGGATATCGCCCTGCCGTGTGCAACCCAGAACGAACTGGACGTTGAAGCCGCCCGCACCTTAATCAGCAATGGCGTAAAAGCGGTAGCCGAAGGGGCGAATATGCCAACCACCATCGAGGCGACCGATCTGTTCCTGGAAGCAGGCGTACTGTTTGCACCGGGCAAAGCCGCCAACGCCGGCGGCGTGGCAACGTCCGGTCTGGAGATGGCGCAAAACGCCGCGCGTCTGGGCTGGAAAGCAGAGAAAGTGGATGCCCGTCTGCACCACATCATGCTGGATATTCACCACGCCTGCGTAGAGTACGGCGGTGAGGCCTCGCAAACCAACTACGTGCGTGGTGCGAATATCGCCGGGTTCGTGAAGGTGGCGGACGCGATGATTGGACAAGGTGTGATTTAAGTTTTAACGTGCGGCCGGGTGCCCTCTCCCTTTGGGAGAGGGGAAAAAAACGAGGGTATCAGGCCGCGCTCTTTTTCTTTTTAAACGGTTTCTTCGCACCACCACCCGGTGCCACCATTCCTCTGAACCGCTTCACCGGCGTGCTGCGTGCCTGATCGATCAGCTGGTACAGCGTCCCCACCAGCGGCTGCATAAAGTCCTGATAACGGCACTGTTTCTCGCTGATTTGCGTCAGCACCGATTCCCAGTGCGCCGTCATATCCGGCCTGGCGGCCAGCTCCGGCAGGGAGTGGATTAATGCCCTGCCCGGCTCGGTGGAGTGAATATAGCGCCCTTTTTTCTCCAGGAAGCCGCGTTTGAACAGCAGCTCGATGATCCCCGCGCGGGTCGCTTCAGTTCCCAGCCCGTCAGTGGCGCGCAGGATCTTTTTCAGCTCTTTGTCCTGTACAAAACGGGCAATCCCGGTCATGGCGGAGAGCAGCGTCGCATCGGTGAAATGGCGTGGTGGCTGCGTCTGGCGCTCTACCACTTCCCCTTTCTCACACAGCAGCTCGTCGTCTTTAGCCACTACCGGCAGCGGAGTGCCGTCGTTCTCTTCGTCACGCTCTTTGTTGCCAAGCAGCGTACGCCAGCCCGCTTCCGCCAGAAAACGCGCTTTGGCAATAAATTTGCCTTTGGAGATCTCCAGCTCAATGACGCACTTGCGGAACACCGCGTCCGGGCAGAACTGCATCAGATATTGACGCGCGATCAGGTTATAGACCTTCGCTTCGTTCTCCGTCAGGTTGACGTTGCTGGCCCGCGCCGTCGGGATGATCGCATGGTGGGCATCGACTTTTTTATCGTCCCAGCAGCGGTTATGGGTATCCGGGTTGACGACCGGCTGCGGCAGCAGATCCGGCGCATGCACGCCGATGGCGTTCATCACCGCGTGGCGTCCGGCAAAGTGCTCTTCAGGCAGGTAGCGGCTGTCTGAACGCGGATAGGTGATGAGCTTGTGGGTTTCGTAGAGCTTCTGGCAGATATCCAGCACGTTCTGCGCGCTCAGGCCAAAGCGCTTCGCGGCCTCAATCTGCAGGGCAGAAAGTGAAAACGGCAGCGGTGCGGGTTCGGATTCCCGTTTATCGTTATAGCTGGTGACGATGGCAGGTTGACCGGTGATCCGGTTGACCACGTGCTCCGCCAGCGGACGGTGCAGCAGACGGCCTTCTTCATCCTGATACGATTCGCAGGCATCGCTCGGCTGCCAGACGGCGGTAAAACGCTCCTCTTTCGGGGTGACGATGTGCGCTTTCACTTCGAAGAAATCTTTGGCGACGAAGTTTTCAATTTCTTCATCACGGCGCACCACCAGCCCCAGCACCGGCGTTTGCACGCGGCCTACGGAGAGTACCCCCTGATAGCCGGCATTCCGCCCAAGGATCGTGTAGGCGCGGGTCATGTTGATCCCGTACAGCCAGTCTGCGCGCGCGCGGGCTAACGCGGACACGCACAGCGGGATAAACTCGCTGTTGGCGCGCAGACGTGAAATCGCCCGCTCCACCGCCTGCGGGTTGAGGTCGTTAATCAGGCAGCGCTGCACCTGCTGGCGTTTTTCCGGCGCCAGCTCCAGATAGTCCAGCACTTCATCCACCAGCAGTTGTCCTTCCCTGTCCGGGTCACCGGCGTGGACAACTTCAGACGCTTCATGCAGAAAGCGCTTAATGACGTTGAGCTGTTTGGTGACGGAGGGGCGCGGTTGCAGGCGCCATTTTTCCGGCACGATAGGCAGATCGTTGAGGTTCCAGCGGGCATAGCGGCTGTCGTAGACGTCTGGCTGTGCCTGCTCAAGCAGGTGACCAATGCACCAGGTGACCACCTGCCCGTTACCGCATTCAATAAAGCCGTCGCCTTTGCGATGCGGCTTCGGCAGCACATCGGCGATGGCACGAGCCAGACTCGGCTTTTCGGCAATAAACAACCGCATCGAATTAACGGATCTCAATCATCGGTCGGCCACCGCGCGCGGTCACCAGTTCGCCGATCGCCGTCAGGGTAATACCAAACTCGGCGGCCGTTGCCTGCACCTCGGCTTCTGACTCCGGCGTGACTGCCAGCAGCAGACCACCCGAGGTTTGCGGATCGCACAGCAGGTTACGCCACTCTTCAGGCATTTCGCCCATCAGATGACCATAGCTGGCAAAGTTACGCTGAGTACCGCCCGGCACGGCGCCCTGGGCAATGTACGCTTCCACGCCTGGCAGCTTCGGCACGTCCTGATACCAGACCTGCGCCTGCACACCCGCGCCCTGACACACTTCAGAGAGATGCCCCAACAGGCCAAAACCGGTGACGTCGGTCATCGCCTTCACGCCGTCGATATTGGCGAAAGCGGCACCGGCCAGGTTCATCTGGCACATCACTTCCGTTGCCAGACCTTTATGCTCGGGTTTCAGCAGGGATTTTTTCTCGGCGGTGGTCAGCACGCCAATGCCCAGCGGCTTGGTGAGGAACAGCTTGCAACCCGCCTGCGCGGTGCTGTTGCGTTTGACGCGCTCGGTAGGCACCACGCCCGTGACCGCCAGACCGAAGATCGGCTCCGGCGCATCAATAGAGTGACCACCGGCCAGGGCAATCCCCGCCTGCTGGCAGGCAAAGCGTCCGCCCTCAATCACCTGGCGGGCTATTTCTGGCGCAAGGGTGTTGATCGGCCAGCCCAGAATCGCAATCGCCATAATCGGTTTACCGCCCATCGCGAAGATATCGCTGATGGCGTTGGTCGCTGCGATGCGCCCGAAATCGAACGGGTTATCGACAATCGGCATAAAGAAGTCAGTGGTACTGATAATGCTGGTGCCGTTACCCAAGTCATAAACCGCTGCATCGTCACGCGTTTCGTTGCCAACAAGCAGGTTCGGGTCGACAAACTTCGCCTGTTCACTGTGCAGGATGGTTTCCAGCACTTTGGGGGAAATTTTACAACCGCAACCGGCTCCGTGGCTGTATTGCGTTAAACGAATGGTTTGCTCGCTCATGGACATCTCCTGTCAATGCAATCGCGCTATGGTAGCGCTCATTCCTTAAAGAGGTAAGTATGACTGTCTGAATTCTGCGGCAGATGCTCAGAATCCAGACAGTTTAGCGCGCGTTATCAGAAACGGCTGACGAAAGGCGTGGTGTCCGGCACGCTAATGGTGCTGGAGGCTTTAAGCTGAGGGGTGCCGAGATAGAGGAAACCGACGATTTTGTCATGCTCGCCGCAGTTGAGTCCGTCGCGCACCGCCGGGCTTTCAGTTAGTGGCCCGGTACGCCAGATACCGTTGAAGCCTTGTGCAACAGCGGCCATCTGCATCGCCATCACCGCGCATCCCGCCGACATCTCCTGCTCCCATACCGGCACTTTATGCTCCGCCTGACACTTCGCCACGACGGCGATAATCATCGGCGCACGGAACGGCGCATTACGGGCTTTATCGATCCCTTTCTCATCCTGACCGGCGGCAACCGCCCCCTGCTCCAGCAGCTGGCTGAAGCGCTCGCGGCCTTCACCTTCAATAATAAAGAAGTGCCACGGCTGAAGTGTGCCGTGATCCGGCGCACGCATACCGGCACGCAGAATGTTCTCCAGCTGCTCACCCGCTGGCGCAGGTTCCGCCAGACGTGACGCGCTACGGCGGTTAACAAGCAGTTCAAGTGCGTCCATTGGTTAACTCCTTTCTTGAAATTTACTCACAAAATTAACACGACGGCAGATTTTGTTACAGCCTGGCAGGCGATTCCTGCTGACAAGTGGCGGTTGGGTCATTACGATAACCCAACATTACCGTCCAGTGGCGACGGAAACAGTCATTTTCTGGTTAGGGAGAATACATGCGAACCCTTTGGCGAATCTTTGCCGGTTTCTTTAAATGGACGTGGCGACTGCTCAATTTCGTCCGCAACCTGGTGATGAACCTCGTTTTCATCCTCCTGGTGCTGGTTTGCGCGGGCATCTGGATGCACATCAGTAACGCAAACCAGTCACAGCATTCGACGCGCGGCGCGCTGCTGCTCGACATCACCGGCGTGATTGTCGATAAGCCTTCCACCAGCAATCGTCTGGGAGTGATTGGTCGTCAGCTGTTCGGCGCTACCTCGGACCGCCTGCAGGAAAACTCCCTGTTCGATATTGTCGATACCATTCGTCAGGCAAAAGATGATCGCAACATTACGGGTATCGTGCTGGATCTGAAAGATTTTGCCGGGGCCGACCAGCCTTCTATGCAGTACATCGGCAAAGCCCTGCGTGAATTCCGTGACAGCGGTAAACCGGTGATCGCAATAGGCGACAGCTACAGCCAGGGGCAATATTATCTGGCGAGCTTTGCCAATAAAATCTGGCTTTCACCTCAGGGTACGGTCGACCTGCACGGCTTTGCCACGAACGGGCTTTACTACAAATCTCTGCTCGACAAGCTGAAGGTCACCACCCACGTGTTCCGCGTCGGTACGTATAAATCTGCCGTTGAGCCATTTATCCGTGATGACATGTCTCCTGCCGCCCGTGAAGCGGACAGCCGCTGGATTGGTGAGCTGTGGCAGAACTACCTGACCACAGTTGCCAGTAACCGCCAGATTACCCCTGCACAGGTCTTCCCTGGTGCTCAGGGCGTGCTGGACGGCTTGCGCAAGGTTGACGGCGATACCGCGAAATATGCGCTTGATAACAAGCTGGTCGATGCCCTGGGAACCAGCGCGGAGATCGAAAAGTCCCTGAGCAAACAGTTCGGCTGGAGCAAAGAGGATAAAAATTACAGCGCGATCAGCATGTACGATTACGCGGCGAAAAAACCGGATGAGAGCGGTGACAGCGTTGCGGTCGTCTTCGCCAATGGCGCAATCATGGACGGTCAGGAGACTCCGGGGAACGTCGGGGGTGATACCACCGCGTCGCAGATCCGTGACGCGCGTCTTGACCCGAAAGTGAAAGCGATTGTGCTGCGTGTGAACAGCCCGGGGGGCAGCGTCAGCGCCTCTGAAGTGATCCGCGCCGAGCTGGCCGCTGCGCGTGCAGCAGGTAAACCGGTGGTGGTTTCCATGGGCGGCATGGCGGCTTCCGGCGGTTACTGGATCTCAACCCCGGCTAACTACATCGTCGCTAACCCAAGCACCCTGACCGGATCAATTGGCATCTTCGGGGTGATCAACACGGTAGAGAACAGCCTGGATTACCTGGGTGTGCATACGGATGGTGTGGCCACTTCACCGCTGGCGGATGTGTCGGTAACCAAATCCTTGCCACCTGAAGTGTCCGAGATGATGCAGCTCAGCATTGAGAATGGCTACAAGCGCTTTATCACGCTGGTCGCTGACTCGCGTAAAAAGACGCCGCAGCAGATCGACGAAATTGCTCAGGGCCACGTCTGGACAGGACAGGATGCGAAGAGCAACGGCCTGGTCGACAGCCTGGGTGACTTTGATGACGCGGTGAAGAAAGCCGCCGAACTGGCTAAGCTCAAACAGTGGCATGTTGAATACTATCAGGATGAGCCGTCGTTCTTCGATATGGTGATGGACAGCATGTCCGTCTCCGTGCGCGCCATGTTGCCGGAAGCGCTGCAGGCTTATCTGCCAGCGCCTGTCGCCACGGCCGCTAAAGCGATGAAAGCGGAAAGCGATAAGCTCGCGGCGTTTAATGATCCACAAAGTCGTTACGCGTTTTGCCTGACCTGCGCAAACGTACGTTAAACCCCGTCCCCTCTTCCGGTGAAGAGGGGATTTTTTTCTTTTGAAGAACAAGAAATCACTACCATGCAGAAGAAATCGATTTATGTAGCCTACACTGGCGGTACCATCGGGATGCAGCGCTCTGAAAACGGCTATATTCCTGTGTCCGGTCATCTTCAACGTCAGCTTGCCCTGATGCCGGAATTCCACCGCCCGGAAATGCCTGACTTTACCATCCACGAGTACGAGCCGCTGATGGACTCCTCCGATATGACGCCGGAAGACTGGCAGCATATCGCGGATGACATCAAAGCCCATTACGACCAGTACGACGGCTTTGTGATCCTGCATGGTACCGACACCATGGCCTTTACCGCCTCGGCGCTCTCCTTCATGCTGGAAAACCTGAGCAAACCGGTGATTGTCACCGGCTCGCAAATTCCGCTGGCGGAACTGCGCTCGGATGGACAGATTAACCTGCTTAACTCCCTCTACGTGGCGGCGAACTACCCGATTAACGAGGTCTCGCTGTTCTTCAACAACCGTCTGTATCGTGGCAACCGTACCACCAAAGCGCACGCCGATGGGTTTGACGCCTTCGCCTCACCAAACCTGCAACCGCTGCTGGAAGCGGGTATTCATATTCGTCGTCTGGGCACGCCGCCTGCGCCGACCACCTCAGGCGAGCTGATCGTTCACCCGATCACCCCGCAGCCGATCGGTGTGGTAACCATTTATCCGGGCATCTCTGCTGATGTGGTGCGTAACTTCCTGCGCCAGCCGGTAAAAGCGCTGATTTTGCGCTCCTACGGTGTGGGTAACGCGCCGCAGAACAGTGAATTCCTGAAAGAGCTGCAGGAAGCGAGCGAGCGCGGGATTGTGGTGGTTAACCTGACGCAATGTATGTCCGGCAAGGTCAATATGGGCGGCTATGCCACCGGTAATGCCCTGGCGCATGCGGGGGTGATCAGCGGATTCGATATGACCGTCGAGGCCACACTGACTAAACTTCATTATTTACTGAGTCAGGATCTGGACATCCAGTCCATTCGCAGCGCCATGATGCAAAACCTGCGCGGCGAACTGACCCCGGACGAATAAGGAGGCCTCATGAAGCAACGCGCCCTGTTACTGGTCGATTTGCAAAATGATTTCTGCGCGGGCGGCGCACTGGCCGTCGCAGAAGGTGAAAGCACGGTCGACGTGGCCAATACCCTGATTGACTGGTGTAAATTGCGCGGTGAAGCCGTTGTCGCAAGCCAGGACTGGCATCCGGCCAACCATGGCAGTTTTGCCAGCCAGCACGGCGTTGAACCCTTCAGCCAGGGTGAGCTCGACGGTCTGGCGCAAACCTTCTGGCCCGATCACTGCGTGCAGCAAACGGAAGGCGCCGCGCTGCATCCGCTGCTGAATCAGAAAGCCATCGACGCGGTGTTTCATAAAGGCGAAAACCCGGCTATTGACAGCTACAGCGCCTTTTTCGATAACGGACATCGTCAGAAAACGGCGCTGGACGCGTGGTTACGTCACCACGAAATCATCGAGCTGATTGTGCTGGGGCTGGCAACGGACTACTGCGTGAAGTTTACCGTGCTGGACGCGCTCCAGTTGGGTTATACGGTCAGCGTCATCACCGACGGCTGTCGCGGGGTGAACATTCAACCGCAGGACAGCGCGCAGGCGTTTATGGATATGGCCGCTGAAGGCGCGACGCTGTATACGCTGGCAGACTGGCTGGAGACGCAGGCGTAGTCTTTTATGCCGGGGGGCGGCTTCGCCTTTCCCGGCATTTCCACTCCGATCCCCATAAAGTGAACTCCCTCGCATCACCAGCGAAGCGGCGATGCTATGCTTTTCAGGCTGTTTTTTCGCCACGCTTTTTCTGTGGCGTGGTTATTTTTATTCTGTCAAAGAGGAACACCTATGAAACGTTTGCCATTGCTGGCAGCTTTACCCTTGCTTTGCGCGTCAGTTGCTTACGCCACTCCCCTGATGTCCGTGGGCTACTTTAACGGCGGTGGTGATGTCACTGCCGGACCCGGCGGCGATATTAATACGCTTGATGTCCGCCAGGTCACCCACCTGAACTATTCGTTTGGCCTTATCTACAATAACGAAAAAGACGAAACCAACGCCGCACTGAAAGATCCGGCGAAGCTGCATCAGATCTGGTTATCTCCGAAAGTGGCGTCCGACCTGGCGCTTATCCCACAGCTTCGTAAACAAAACCCGAATTTAAACGTTCTGCTTTCCGTCGGCGGTTGGGGTGCCCGTGGTTTCTCGGGCGCAGCAGCCACCAAAGAGAGCCGCGCGGTGTTTATCCGCTCGGCGCAGGAGATTGTTGAGAAATACGGTCTGGACGGGATCGACCTTGACTGGGAGTACCCGGTAAACGGCGCATGGGGGCTGGTCGCAAGCACGCCTGCAGACCGGGATAACTTCACCTTCCTGCTGAAAGAGCTGCGTGCCGCCTTCGGGCAGAAAAAACTGGTCACGATTGCGGTTGGGGCCAATGCGGAAAGTCCGAAAAGCTGGGTCGATGTGAAAGCCATTGCTCCCCTTCTCGACTATATCAACCTGATGACCTACGACATGGCGTACGGCACTCAGTATTTTAACGCGAACCTGTATGACTCCAGCGCCTGGCCGACCGTGGCGGCAGCAGATAAATACAGCGTTGATTTTGTGGTGAACAATTATCTGGCCGCGGGGCTGAAGCCACAGCAGATGAACCTTGGGATTGGTTTCTATGGGCGCGTGCCAAAACGCGCTGTAGAACCGGGCATTGACTGGAGCAAGCCCGATGCGCAAAACAATCCGGTGACACAGCCTTACTTCGGCCCACAGGAGATCGGGTTGTTCAGATCACTCGGTTATGACCTGACCAAAGATACCTACGTGAAGTACAACGATATCGTGAAGAAACTGCTAAACGACCCGCAAAAGCGCTTTACTGAACACTGGGACGACCAGGCGAAAGTGCCGTGGCTTTCCGTGAAGGGCGCCGACGGGAAGGATCTGTTTGCCCTCTCGTATGAGAATCCACGTTCCGTCGCTATCAAAGCGGACTATATCAAAGAGAAAGGTCTGGCAGGCGCAATGTTCTGGGAGTATGGGGCGGATGATAATAACCAGTTAGCGAAGCAGCTGGCAGAGTCGCTCGGGATCCCGCATAAGTAGTGAGGCAATCAAACCCTCTCCCACAAGGAGAGGGTTGAGTGAGGGCATCAACCCGCACTGTTATTGTATTTTCATCGTCGCAATCGGCTTTGGCGTGATACCAAACTCTTCCTTCAGTTCACGCTTGCTCTTCATCACCATCTGGCCGTTGGTATCGATTGTCATGTGCTGCGCATCGGTGTTGTTGCGCGCCTGCCACAGCATGACCAGCTGCAAGCTGTTCTCTTTTTGCTCCGGGGTTAAGGCAACGCCATCAGGCCATTTCCCCAGCTCAACGGCGGTGACCAGACGCTGATAAACTTCCGGCGTCATACCGTTAATCATGTCATCAATATTCACGCTCTAACCCTTTCAAAGGAATAATTTGCTGAATCGTTTTTTCAACCTTTAATCTGGTCGCCGTTTTCATCGTCGCTAAAGCTCAGAGAAGCTGAGTTAACGCAGAAACGCTCGCCCGTTGGCTGAGGGCCATCCGGGAAGACATGCCCCAGGTGCGCATCGCAGTTGCCGCAGCGAATTTCGGTACGCACCATCCCGTGCGACGAGTCAGTTAAGTAGCGGATCGCGTCATCACTCACCGGCTCGTAAAAACTCGGCCAGCCGCAGCCAGAATCGTATTTCGTTTGTGAATTGAACAGGGGGGCGTCACAGACCAGGCAATGGTATACGCCATCGCGTTTGTTATGCAGTAAACGCCCGGTAAATGGCGGCTCCGTGCCGTGATTCTGCGTCACGTAAAACTGCATTTCTGTGAGGTTTTTTTTCAAATCGTCAGGGTTACGTTGGTTCGACATATGCTTACATCTCGCTGTAGAAACAGACACCTTTTAACCCGGATTCTAACAAAACATTAACACCCTTGCGTGCACTTTTGATCTAAACTTATGTGTCGCGAAAAGGCGGTCAGGCAATTGTGATCATGCTCACATATTTATCCTGCGAGGCCTTTAAAATTCCGGGCGCAGCCCCCATGTGGTTGCTAGCTCAAAGGGAAAGTGAGGCGAGTCAGTCGCACAAACGTTAGTCACAGGATTGATTTGTCGCAATGATTGACACGATTCCGCTTGACGCTGCGTAAGGTTTTTGTAATTTTACAGGCAACCTTTTATTCACTAACAAATAGCTGGTGGAATATATGACTATCAAAGTAGGTATCAACGGTTTTGGCCGTATCGGCCGTATTGTTTTCCGTGCTGCTCAGAAACGTTCTGACATCGAAATCGTTGGTATCAACGATCTCCTGGACGCTGAATACATGGCGTACATGCTGAAGTACGACTCAACTCACGGTCGTTTCGACGGCACCGTTGAAGTGAAAGACGGCCACCTGGTTGTTAATGGCAAAACCATCCGCGTTACTGCTGAGAAAGACCCAGCTAACCTGAAATGGAACGAAATCGGTGTTGACGTTGTTGCTGAAGCAACCGGTATCTTCCTGACTGACGAAACTGCGCGTGAACACATCACCGCGGGTGCGAAAAAAGTTGTTCTGACTGGTCCTTCCAAAGACAACACCCCAATGTTCGTTCGTGGTGCTAACTTCGAAACTTACGCTGGCCAGGATATCGTTTCTAACGCATCCTGCACCACCAACTGCCTGGCACCGCTGGCAAAAGTTATCAACGACAACTTCGGCATCATCGAAGGTCTGATGACTACCGTTCACGCGACCACCGCTACTCAGAAAACCGTTGATGGCCCGTCTCACAAAGACTGGCGTGGCGGCCGTGGCGCGGCTCAGAACATCATCCCATCCTCTACCGGTGCTGCTAAAGCGGTAGGTAAAGTACTGCCAGAACTGAATGGCAAACTGACTGGTATGGCGTTCCGCGTTCCAACTCCTAACGTATCCGTTGTTGACCTGACCGTTCGTCTGGAAAAAGCTGCTTCTTACGAAGACATTAAGAAAGCAATCAAAGCTGCTTCCGAAGGCCCAATGAAAGGCGTTCTGGGTTACACCGAAGACGACGTTGTATCTACCGATTTCAACGGCGAAGTATGCACTTCCGTGTTCGATGCTAAAGCAGGTATCGCACTGAACGACAACTTCGTTAAACTGGTATCCTGGTACGACAACGAAACCGGCTACTCTAACAAAGTACTGGACCTGATCGCTCACATCTCCAAATAAACTGGAATGAGTGCTTGATCCAAAAAGGCGACTTCGGTCGCCTTTTTTATTTATAAGACAGAGGATTGCTTAATGATTAATAAAATTTTTGCACTTCCGGTAGTCGAACAACTTACCCCTGTGCTCTCCCGTCGCCAGATTGATGGCGCTGATGTTATCGTCGTTGACCACCCGCGAGTGAAAGCCTCCGTTGCGCTGAACGGCGCCCACCTGCTCTCCTGGAAACCGGAAGGTGAAACGGAAGTGCTGTGGCTGAGTGATGCGACCTCTTTCAAAAAAGGAGCGGCGATCCGCGGCGGCGTGCCTGTCTGCTGGCCATGGTTTGGCCCGTCAGCGCAGCAGGGACTGCCTTCTCATGGTTTTGCCCGCAACCAGCAGTGGACCCTGAAAGCGCATAACGAAGATGATAACGGTGCCGTGCTGACCTTTGAGCTTCAGGCCAATGACGAGACCCGTGCGCTGTGGCCGCACGAGTTTACCCTGTACGCCCGCTTCAAGCTGGGTAAAACCTGCGAGATTGAGCTGGAAGCGCACGGCGAGTTTGAAACGACCTCTGCCTTGCACACCTACTTCAACGTGGGTGATATCAGCGCGGTAAAAGTGAGCGGCCTTGGCGATACCTATATCGACAAAGTGGACAATACAAAAGAAGGGAAACTCAGCGACGGCGTGCAGACCTTCCCTGACCGTACCGACCGCGTTTACCTGCATCCGGAAGCGTGCAACGTGATCCACGACAGTGCCCTCAACCGTGGCATCGAAGTGATTCACCATCATCACAGCAACGTGGTGGGCTGGAACCCAGGTCCGGCACTCTCAGTGAGCATGGCCGACGTGCCCGATGACGGTTACAAAACGTTTGTCTGCGTTGAAACGGCCTGCGTCACTACGGCGCAAAAAGCCAGCGAAGAAAAACCGTCTCGCTTAGGGCAAACTATTCGCATTGTGAAGCGCTAAGACGCGGTATTATTTTGACCGCACCAGCACAATGCAAACGGGGCGCAAGCGCCCCGTTATAATGCAAAGATTGCACTGTTTTAATGCGCAATCAGAACTTGTAGGTCACACCGACAGAGAAAATACCCGCCCAGGACTTGTCGACCATTGGGCTGTCTTTCACTTCGTCGCTCAGACGCTCGTAACGGCCAGTACCGTATACGTTCCAGTCACCCAGGAAGTTGTAGCTCGCGGTCAGCTCCAGGTACGGATCCCAGCCATCATCTGCGCTGTAGCTCTTCAGACCGCTACGACGGGACTCATTCTTAGAGACACCATAGTAGTAGTCGTTGTAGTTCTCACTGTTGTACTGCACACCAATACCTGGCGTCAGTGTTAACGCACCGTTCGTGTAGCGATAGAGCCAGGCCAGATCCCAGATAAAGCCGTTGCTGTTATCCAGCGTGTCTCCCGCCAGCGCGGTACGCAGGAAGCCATACTCGGTGTTATGCACATAAGAGAGACCCGCCATCATGGTGCTCTTACGCTTGTCGAGTCGACGCAGGGCGTGGCTGTCGCTGTCGCCCGGTTTGAAGTGCGTCGGATCGTAGTAGGCCATAATGGAGAGCTTATCGGCCGTATCGTTCCACAGATAGTAGCCGCCGCCCAGTCCACGGAACCAGAAGTTATCGCCTTCATAGGTGACAACCGGAACGGGATAAACATCACGATCATACTGTTTATACGGGCTGTTAATGACGCCAACGCCCGCACCTACCGTCCACTGGCTTTCCGCCTGTGCGGTGCTAACTGCGGTCGCGGCGAGTACGCCCAATGCCAGAAGTTTGAGTTTGGTCACAATCCATTCTTTCCTGTAGTCAAATAATCAGCGGGAGAAGTTTAACCGCCAGACCCGTACTTCCCCAAATTTTTTGCCTGCTAATCAGTTTGATTAACCCGTTATTTTTCATTTTTCAGATGACAGGCCGTTTTCACTTCTGTGACCGCAGGGTGAAAAATGCCCGTATGACATATAACGGCAATGGATATTTTTGGATGAGTTATTGATATGTCATTGAAATTAGATTTTATCAGCATGCAAGTTTTGCAAATGCCATCTACGCTTTAATTTAAGAAGAGTTTTCCTGCACGCCCCGCGGTTCTTAGCGTCTGACCTGGCACACAGGTTGCTGCTCTGGCAGTGAGGTGCGAGAGATTCTCTTCCGGGAGCCTCCACTACTCATACGAACGGCTCTTATCCTGTGCTAAAAAACGAAAGGACGGCATGCCATGAATATATTCGATCACTATCGCCAGCGCTATGAAGCTGCCAAGGACGAAGAGTTCACACTGCAGGAGTTTCTTACCATCTGTCGGCAAGATCGCAGTGCCTATGCCAACGCGGCAGAACGGCTATTGATGGCTATTGGTGAGCCAAACATGGTTGATACTGCCCAGGAACCACGGCTTTCCCGTCTCTTTTCGAATCGGGTGGTCGCCCGATACCCGGCGTTTGAAGAGTTCTATGGCATGGAAGATGCCATCGAGCAAATCGTCTCATACCTGAAGCATGCTGCTCAGGGTCTGGAAGAGAAGAAACAGATCCTCTATTTACTCGGCCCGGTGGGTGGCGGTAAATCGTCGCTGGCTGAACGGCTGAAATCGCTGATGCAGCGCGTGCCTATCTATGTGCTGAGCGCCAACGGTGAACGCAGCCCGGTGAACGACCATCCGCTGTGCCTGTTTAACCCGCAGGAAGATGCGCAAATTCTGGATAAAGAGTACGGCATTCCGCGTCGTTATCTCGGCACCATCATGTCGCCGTGGGCGGCGAAACGCCTGCATGAGTTTGGTGGCGATATCACCAAATTCCGCGTCGTGAAAGTGTGGCCATCCATTCTGGAGCAGATCGCCATCGCCAAAACGGAACCGGGTGATGAGAACAACCAGGACATCTCGGCGCTGGTCGGTAAAGTCGATATCCGTAAGCTGGAAAATTACGCCCAGAATGACCCGGATGCCTACGGCTACTCCGGCGCACTGTGCCGGGCAAACCAGGGCATTATGGAATTCGTCGAGATGTTTAAAGCACCCATTAAAGTGCTACATCCACTGCTGACGGCCACCCAGGAGGGGAACTACAACGGGACGGAAGGTATCTCTGCCCTGCCGTTCAACGGCATAATCCTGGCGCACTCGAACGAATCAGAGTGGGTCTCCTTCCGAAATAACAAAAACAATGAGGCGTTCCTTGACCGTGTGTACATCGTTAAAGTGCCTTATTGCCTGCGGATCTCCGAAGAGATCAAAATTTACGAAAAACTGCTTAACCACAGTGAGCTGATGCATGCCCCATGCGCACCGGGCACGCTGGAAACGCTGTCGCGCTTCTCCATCCTGTCGCGTCTGAAAGAGCCGGAAAACTCCAGCATCTACTCCAAAATGCGCGTTTATGACGGGGAAAGTCTGAAAGATACCGACCCGAAAGCGAAGTCGTATCAGGAGTACCGCGATTACGCGGGTGTCGACGAGGGCATGAACGGTCTGTCCACGCGTTTCGCGTTTAAGATCCTCTCCCGCGTGTTTAACTTCGACCATGCGGAAGTGGCGGCCAACCCGGTACACCTGTTCTATGTGCTGGAGCAGCAGATTGAACGCGAGCAGTTCCCACAGGAGCAGGCGGAACGTTACCTTGAGTTCCTGAAAGGTTATCTGATCCCGAAATATGCCGAGTTTATTGGCAAAGAGATCCAGACGGCCTACCTGGAATCCTATTCAGAATACGGCCAGAACATCTTTGACCGTTACGTCACCTATGCTGACTTCTGGATCCAGGATCAGGAGTACCGCGACCCGGATACCGGACAGCTGTTTGATCGTGAATCCCTGAACGCGGAGCTGGAAAAAATAGAGAAGCCTGCCGGGATCAGCAACCCGAAAGACTTCCGTAACGAGATTGTGAACTTCGTACTGCGTGCCAGAGCGCATAACAACGGTCGTAATCCGAACTGGACCAGCTACGAGAAACTGCGCACGGTCATCGAGAAGAAAATGTTCTCTAACACCGAGGAGCTGTTACCCGTCATTTCGTTTAACACCAAAACCTCAACTGACGAGCAGAAAAAACACGACGATTTTGTCGACCGTATGATGGAAAAAGGCTACACCCGCAAACAGGTTCGTTTGCTGTGCGAATGGTATCTGCGCGTACGGAAATCGTCTTAAAACAAGTGCCCGGTAGCGTTTAACGCTCACCGGGCCGACAAAATGCAAGTTGGCAAATGCAGTACGGGGGGTATATGACCTGGTTTATTGACCGGCGTCTGAACGGCAAAAACAAGAGCATGGTGAATCGCCAGCGCTTCTTGCGCCGTTACAAAGCGCAAATTAAACAGTCGATCTCCGAGGCCATCAACAAACGCTCGGTAACCGACGTCGACAGCGGCGAGTCTGTCTCCATCCCCACCGATGACATCAGCGAACCGATGTTTCATCAGGGGCGTGGCGGCCTGCGCCATCGCGTACACCCAGGTAATGACCACTTCGTTCAGAACGACAGAATCGAGCGCCCACAAGGAGGCGGCGGCGGTTCTGGAAGCGGTCAAGGACAGGCCAGCCAGGATGGTGAAGGTCAGGATGAATTCGTCTTTCAGATCTCAAAAGATGAGTATCTCGACCTGCTCTTTGAGGATCTGGCGCTGCCTAATCTGAAAAAGAACCAGCACCGTCAGCTTAACGAATACAAAACCCATCGCGCGGGTTATACCGCGAACGGCGTACCGGCCAATATCAGCGTCGTTCGTTCGCTGCAGAACTCGCTGGCGCGGCGCACGGCCATGACGGCCGGTAAACGGCGGGAGCTGCGCGAACTGGAAAGCAGCCTGAAGGTGGTAGAAAACACAGAACCGGCGCAACTGCTGGAAGAGGAGCGCCTGCGTAAAGAGATTGCCGAGCTGAGGGCGAAGATTGAGCGGGTACCGTTTATTGATACCTTCGACCTGCGCTATAAAAACTACGAAAAACGGCCGGAGCCTTCGAGCCAGGCTGTCATGTTCTGTCTGATGGACGTCTCCGGTTCAATGGACCAGGCCACTAAGGATATGGCGAAGCGTTTTTACATTCTGCTCTATCTGTTCCTGAGCAGAACCTATAAGAACGTGGAAGTGGTTTATATCCGCCACCACACCCAGGCCAAAGAGGTGGATGAACATGAGTTCTTCTACTCGCAGGAGACCGGCGGCACCATCGTATCGAGCGCCCTGAAGCTGATGGATGAGGTGGTGAAAGAGCGTTACGATCCGGCTCAGTGGAACATCTATGCTGCGCAGGCGTCGGATGGCGACAACTGGGCGGATGATTCGCCGCTGTGTCACGACATTCTGGCGAAGAAAATTTTGCCGGTGGTGCGTTACTACAGCTATATCGAAATCACGCGTCGAGCTCACCAGACGCTGTGGCGTGAATATGAACATCTGCAATCGATGTTCGAAAATTTCGCCATGCAACACATCCGTGACCAGGATGATATCTATCCGGTGTTCCGGGAGCTGTTCCACAAGCAATCGGCCACCAGCAATGCCTGACCCCACAGCCAGCGACACGCTGGCTGTTTTCTTTCCCCTTCGTCCATCCCCTTCGCAAAAAGATCTGTGTTACTGTTGGAAACTGCGTATTGGCAGATAACAGGTAAACTGACTATGTCTGATGAGGTTAAGGGTACGGCTACCCACCAGCAACTCATTTCGCTGTTAACGCAGCAAGGTGCGCGCTTTCGCGTGATGGAGCACGAGGCCGTAGGAAAATGCGAAGCGGTAAGCGAAATCCGCGGAACCGATCTGGGGCAAGGCGCAAAAGCGCTGGTCTGCAAAGTGAAGGGAAACGGCGTAAAAAAACACGTTCTGGCGATCCTGGCCGCTGACCAGCAGGCCGACCTGAGCCAGCTTGCCAGCCATTTCGGCGGCTTAAAAGCCTCTCTTGCAAGCCCGGCCGAAGTCGATCATCTGACCGCCTGCGTGTTTGGCGCTATCCCACCGTTTAGCTTCCATCCGGATCTGACGCTGGTCGCCGACCCGCTCCTGTTCGAGCGTTTTGACGAAATCGCGTTCAATGCCGGTCTGCTGGAAAAATCCGTGATCATGGATACCCAGGATTATCTGCGCATTGCCCGCCCTGAACTGGTGACGTTTCGTAAAGCGTGACCGTGATGGCTGACGCCTCTGTCAGCCTCTCTTTTCCAGAAACAGAACTGATGCGATCAAAATCACCGCAATAGCGAAAAACGATGAGGAGATAATCAGCGTTTCAACAAACATGTGATCGTTCATCTTTAGCAACCCTTTGCGATGCCTGATGCCGTTTTATCCCCTGCAAATGACACGGATATGACAATCTCCTATTTTTTTTAAACGCTGTCGTCAGCCGTTTTTCCGCGTAAAGTAAGCAGGCTTACTATTCTGGCAAGGACTCCTCATGTTTGACCCTACTCTGCTCATTCTTCTGGCACTCGCTGCACTCGGCTTTATCAGCCATAACACCACCGTCGCCATTTCGATCCTGGTGTTGATCATTGTGCGCGTCACCCCGTTAAACACTTTTTTCCCGTGGATAGAAAAACAAGGCCTGACGATCGGGATAATCATTTTGACCATTGGGGTGATGGCCCCCATTGCCAGCGGCACGCTTCCGGCCTCAACGCTGCTGCACTCGTTTGTTAACTGGAAATCACTGGTGGCTATCGCGGTGGGGATTTTCGTGTCATGGCTGGGTGGTCGCGGCGTCACGTTGATGAGCAGCCAGCCCTCGCTGGTGGCTGGCCTGCTGGTGGGAACGGTGCTTGGCGTGGCGCTCTTTCGCGGCGTTCCGGTGGGCCCGCTCATTGCCGCCGGGCTGGTTTCGCTGTTTATTGGGAAGTCGTAGTCAGGCTGGCAATATAGCGCGCGGGCGTTTGCCCCAGCCCCTTTTTAAACATCGTAATAAAGGCGGTGGTGGAGTCATAACCAAGTGACTGCGCCACCTGCTGAACTGACTTCCCGCCAATCAGCAGCTGCAACGCCACAATCAACTGCAGCTGATGACGCCAGCGGCGAAAGCTTAAGCCCGTCTCTTTGACCACCAGCCGCGCCAGGTTGCGCTCACTCATGGCAAAGTGGTTCGCCCATTGCGCCAGCGTCTGCCACGCGGCGGGCTCTTCCGCCATCTTTTCGCTCATCAACCGAATTTTAGGATGAGGGGAAACGGGCAGCTGTAAATGTTCCTGTCGCTGGAGCGGCAGTTCATCAAACAGCACATCCACCAGACGCGAGGTGGTGGCAAGCGGCAGTTGCTCACGCGTTTTTCCCGCCAGCGACAGAATCAGCTCCCGAACCAGCGGCGATATTTTCAGGGTACAGCACCGGTCCGGCAGACTGACGGCACCCGGTTCAATAAACAAAAAGCAGAGCTGCGCGCCTGGCGTGGCCCTGTTGCTGTGGGGCATCTGCCCGGGGATCCACACGGCATACTGGGGCGGTACCATCAGCATGGCATTTTCTACCTCACAGGTGATTGCACCACCCAGCGCCAGAATCAGCTGCCCTTTGCGGTGCTGATGGAGCGGAATATATTGCTCCTGCGCTACCACGCGGATGCGAAACGCGACCGCGGCATCGAATTGGCTATCGGGATCGTAGCCGTCGAGTCCCAGACCGTTCATCAGGTTGTCCGATATTAGCGATAAACTGTCATTTTAGCCTGATTTCAACCACGGCGAAAATCGGTATTGTGTGCGCTCGCCTGAACGTATGAGAAAACAATGACTACTGCTACTCGCAAAGGCGCGCTGCTGATCGCCGGCATTCTGATGATTGCCACGACGCTTCGCGTCACCTTTACCGGCGCAGCGCCGCTGCTCGATACCATTCGCCTTGAATATGGATTAACCACCGCGCAAACCGGCCTGCTAACCACCCTGCCACTATTAGCGTTTGCCCTTGTCTCGCCGCTTGCCGCGGGCGTAGCACGGCGTATCGGCATGGAGCGCAGCCTGTTCCTCGCCCTGTTGCTGATCTGCGCCGGGATTGCCGTGCGCTCTCTGCCCTCTGCGGCCCTGCTGTTTACCGGCACGGCGGTGATCGGTTGCGGTATCGCGCTCGGGAATGTGTTGTTACCGGGCTTAATCAAACGCGACTTTCCCGGCCAGGTTGCCCGCCTTACCGGGGCCTATTCCCTGACGATGGGCGTTTCGGCGGCGTTCGGTTCGGCGCTGATTGTTCCTCTCGCCCAGGGAGCCGCAGGCTGGCATGGCGCGCTGCTAATGCTGATGATCTTTCCCCTGCTGGCGCTGCTGCTCTGGCTGCCACAGTGGCGCCAGAAGCAGGTCGCCACAGTGACCGGTGCAGGAGCGCTGCACAACCGCGCCATATGGCGTTCTGCCCTCGCCTGGCAGGTGACGCTCTTTCTCGGCATTAACTCGCTGATTTACTACGTCATCATCGGCTGGTTACCCGCGATATTACTCAGCCACGGCTACAGCGAAGCGCAGGCGGGCTCCATGCACGGGCTCTTACAGCTGGCCACGGCCATTCCGGGCCTTGCCGTGCCGCTGATCCTGCATCGTCTGAACGATCAACGCGGGATCGCTGGCGCCGTAGCCCTGATGTGCGCAGTGAGTGCGGCCGGTTTCTGGTTTGCACCGGATTTGGCGGTCGTGTGGACGCTGGTGTTTGGCTTTGGCACCGGAGCAACGATGATCCTCGGTCTGACGTTCATCGGCCTGCGCGCCAGCTCTGCTCATCAGGCGGCGGCACTGTCCGGTATGGCGCAGTCGATTGGTTATCTGCTAGCCGCCTGCGGGCCTCCGCTGATGGGGAAAATTCACGATACCGCCGGTGACTGGCAGATCCCCCTTCTGGCCTGCGCGCTGGCCTCGGTGGTGATGGCCATCTGCGGCATGCTTGCCGGGCGCGACCGGGAGATCACGCCCCGCTAAAAACAGTGGCAGACCTGACGGTCTGCCTGTTATTTATCCCCGTGCCGCACGCAGCATCGCCTGTACCAACACCACCGGACGCCCCGCCAGCGCTGCACGCTCGTGCTGGAATAAGGTAATCACGAAGAACGGATGGGTGACCAGCTCTGCGGCACGGATTTCCCCCTGCTCGTCCCAGCCCGTCACGCGCATATCACCGCTCTCCAGCTCCTGCGCAAATTCCGGCGATACGCCGTAGTTGCAGTGATATCCCTCTTCAATTTCCGGCTTGCCGTAGGCTTTCGCAATAAGCGTGTTGTTACGCAGTTCAATCGCATCGGTTTTTTCCACCAGCGAGCAGGTCAGCGGCGCAATCACCATTGAGCCTTCGGTGTCCGTTTCGGCGTGCGCCGCATCGCTCCAGCCGAGCACATTACGCGCATACTCAATCAATGCATGCTGAAAACCGCCGCAGGTGCCGAGAAACGGAATGCTGTTTTCGCGCGCGTAGCGTGCAGCGATAAAGGCGGCTTCGGTGTTTTTGTAGGGGCTTGCAGGAACCAGCCAGATGGCATCGTAACCCACCAGATCTTCAGGGCTGGTCAGCTCCGTCGTCGCTAGCCAGTCGTAATCAGCGGTGAGATCCAGTACTGCAGCAGCATCATCAATGGCCAGCGGGATCGCCTGGTGCGCAATCACATCGGGATTGTAATCGCCAACCAGCGCAATGCGCAGCGTCGTTTTAACCGGGAGGTGTTCCATGAAAGGTTCCTTATGCCAGAGTATTATCAGATAACATAAGGAACCTCAGACTACCGATCTTCTGCAATAATCACAATACCTTAAATTGGGAGGGGGAAATGATGATTCAGTGCAAGCGCGTCTATGAACAGGCAGCCCCGGAGGATGGCTATCGGGTGCTGGTGGACAGACTGTGGCCGCGAGGGGTG
The DNA here is from genome assembly GCF_049237265.1 of Enterobacter cloacae complex sp. IR5384. Taxonomy (NCBI): domain Bacteria; kingdom Pseudomonadati; phylum Pseudomonadota; class Gammaproteobacteria; order Enterobacterales; family Enterobacteriaceae; genus Enterobacter; species Enterobacter cloacae complex sp. IR5384. The sequence goes on from NZ_JBMKHJ010000007.1 coordinate 143,872, forward strand.
AAAAAAGCAGACCTTGTGCATGATGAATGGTGCAAAGCGCTTACGCCTTCTGACGGGTTACGTAAGGCCTTTCACAGTGAAACCATTGATTTCGCTGCCTTCAGCCAGGCGTATCGGGAAGAGCTGGCGCAGCATAAAGACGAAGGATTGCGTCTTGCAACCCTCGCCAGACAGCAAACCTTAACCCTTCTCTACGCCGCGAAAAATACCGAACAGAATCACGCAATGGTCTTAGCCGACTGGCTGCGCCATCTGTGATTAGCTGGCCGTCAGCGCATCGGAGGTTTGCGGTGCCTCATCCGGCGTGAGCGGCAGCAGATGTTCGGCGCGCACAAACGCAAAACCGTGCTGATTATCAAAGGCGTAGACATCGCCCGTCACCAGCCAGAGCGCGCGATCCGCTGTCGCAGGCAGCTGCGTCATCACGCCATTGACCGGGTTAACGAAGCGCTGGCCGGGCTGGCAAAGGCCAAACAACTCAACGGATTTACCCACATTGCGACGGCCTGAGGCCGTGCGGGCACCAATGATCAACGCCATGCTGCCCGGTTTAAGCTGAAACATACTTCTCTCACGATAACGGTGGCCAGAAACTGGCTAAGAATAATCTTAAAGAGAAGTGTATCGCAATCTTTGTCCTGCTGTCACCTGGCGGGTTGCGGATGATCGCGGCGGTAGAGCTCCCATTCGTCGATCACTTCGCCACCGGGCAATTTACACTCCGTACGCACGCCCTGCGGGCTCTGGATTGGGATCTGCTCTCCCCCTTTTTCCAGACAATAGACAGAGGCAGGGTTAGCCATCCCCACCCTATGCGGCGGCGGTGGGGCAACAGGTGGAGACGTTTTTGTGGTACAGGCCGCCAGGGGTAGCGCGAGAGCCAAAAGCAGAAATCTCATCGTGTTGATCCTTTTTACATCATCAGAAGATAAGGGTAACGGGTCGCCGTCGCTTTCTCCATCATTTCTCCATTTTAACTGCACTTTTCAACACTATAGTGAGGCGTGTTCTCCTTATGACCAGAGAACATCATTCCGTAATCAAGATGTCTTTGCCCCGGTCTCAACAACGGGGCCTTTTTCTCCCCTGCCTGCTTCTGGTGGATATATAAAATTCTCACCATTCATGTTTTACTATGGCTGAAGTCGAAATTTTCAGCATAGCATGCAGATGCAGACGTCTTGTGCATGGGAGTCAACCTACGTCATGTCAGATATCATCCTGGCGCGAGTGTCAGAAACGCTCACCACGGAACAATCCCTTGAAAGTCTCGTTCGCCAGTTGCTGGAGATGCTGGAACTTGTGACCGAAATGGAGTCGACCTACCTGACGAAGGTCGATATCAATGCCCGTCTTCAGCATATTTTGTATGCCCGAAACAGTAAGCAGATGCAGATCCCGGAGGGACTAAGCGTGCCCTGGGGCGATACATTGTGCAAACGCGCTCTGGACAGTGACACCATTTTCAGTAACGAGGTTTCTGAACGCTGGGCGGATTGCGACGCCGCGAAAGCGCTCGGTATTACCACGTACATGAGCGTGCCGGTTCACCTGGCGGATGGTTCCCTGTACGGCACGCTCTGTGCGACCAGCACGGAAAAGAAGCTGCTCAGTGAACGCGGCGAACACGTGCTGAAACTCTTTGCTGGGCTGATTGCCCAGTATATTCAGAAAGAGTCGTTGCTTTCTCAACTTCGAGAAGCGAATGCAGCGCTCATCGCCTACTCCTTTACCGACGTTCTCACCGGTTTACCCAACCGCCGCGCCATCTTTGAAGATCTCAATACCCTGTTTTCTTTAGGCCGCCACCTTAAACGCAACGTAATTATCGCTTTTATCGATCTGGATGATTTTAAACGGATTAACGACCAGTACGGGCATGAAGCAGGCGATCAATTCCTCATTGAAGTCGGCAAACGTCTGTCAGATGAAAAGACCGAAGACGAGATTATCGGCCGCCTGGGGGGCGATGAGTTCCTGGTAGCCTGCCTGAGTAAAGCGGAAAATCAGGCTGATGAGGGCCAGATTAACCTGCTCAGGGCGCGGCTTCGCGACCGGATTGCCGGCCAATACGGGTTGGGCAGTGTGAGTATTGTGTACCCGGGTGCAAGCCTGGGAGTTGTCGAAGTTGATCCTGCCGGGATGGATCCGGACAGCGCATTACGCGTCGCGGATGTTGCGATGTATCAGGATAAAAAGGGTAAAGGCAAAACGCGCTTTCACGTTTTGGATTAACCCCGTACACTTTACGGCATTCTGAAAACCGAAAAAGGTGATGGCATGAGAATAGGGATCCTCTTCCCGGTCGTTATTTTTATAACGGCGGTGGTTTTTTTAGCATGGTTTTTTGTCGGTGGTTACGCGGCTCCGGGAGCATAAATGAGAAAAACCACCCTCATTATGCTGCTCCTCGCCATCGTCGCCGTTGCTGGCACGCAATTTGGCTGGTGGTAACACCGCAACGTAAAAAGGCCGCCATCTGGCAGCCTTTTTTAACGCTTATCAAACTTAGCTTTTGATTTTTCTGTAGATAAACAGAACAACCAGCGCGCCGATCACGGCGACAGCAAAACTGCCGAAGTTGAAACCGTCAACTTTGCCAAACCCGAACAGCGTACTGATCCAGCCGCCGACGACCGCGCCGACAATACCCAGTATCACGGTAACGATAAAACCACCGCCATCTTTGCCCGGCATGATCCACTTCGCCAGAATACCCGCAATAAGCCCAAAGATAATCCAGGATAAAATTCCCATAACTTTCCTCTCTGTATGGTTTTTGTCATTAAATCAACGACACAAAAAGGATAGCACAGGATCCGGGAAAGGAAATTTGTGATTAGTATCACAGCGAGAGAGTGCGCATTTAGTATCCAAAACCGCACCACACGAAATGTGGGGTTGCAACTTAAGATGAGAAAGATTATCTTTCTCAACACTGAATAGTTGAGTTAAACACTCAGGTATTCAGTACGACATTGCTCACATTGCTTCCAGTATTTTTGCCCACGCTTTAGTGGGCATTTTTTTGCCCGCTTATACGGCGATAAAGGCATAGCGGTTGCGTCCTGCGCGTTTTGCCTGATAGAGCGCCTGGTCAGCCGCAATAATAATGTTCTGCTGGCTGCCTGCAATGTCAACGGCACGTGCGGTTGACACCCCGACGCTGACCGTTACCCGTCCAAAGGGGCTAAAGGCATGCTCAATATGCAGTGAAAATACATTGCGGATGATCGTCTGGGCCAGGCGGATGGCTTCCTGAATATCGGCGTCTGGCAGGATCAGCGCAAACTCTTCGCCGCCATAACGCGCCACAAGCTGGTTGTTGCGGGTAAGGCTCTCTCTGAGGCTATTCCCCAGCAGGGTAAGACAACGGTCTCCTTCTGGGTGACCGTAGTTATCATTGTATTTTTTGAAATAATCGACATCGACAATGAGGATAGAAATTGGCGTGTCGTTATCCGCACACGTGGCGATTTCAGACAGAATTTTTTCATCAAACGTGCGGCGGTTGAAAAGCCCCGTCAGCGCATCTTCAGAGGCTATTATCTTGAGCTCTTTGTTATCTCTGGTTTTTCTGGACAGATCCGAATAGAGGAAATAAGACGCGACGATAAGCGCCACGGTAAAAATAAGAATGAGTACGGCGAGCTGAATGGCCTGCTTACGCCAGGCTGCAAGTGCTTCTTCTTTACTCACTGCAACGGTGGTGACCAATCCGTAACGTTTGTTTTTCTCAAAAGCGAAAATGCGTTCGACTTTATCAAACCGCGAAACCGAGCTGGCAATCCCTGAATTTTGTACCTTCAGGTATTCTCTGAACAGGGGTGAGTCTGAAACAATCGCGCCAATGTAGTTATTTTTAAACGGATAGCGAACCAGCAACACGCCGGATTGTGTCGTGAGGCCAATGACTCCAGCATGGCCAATATTAATCTGCCCGTAGAGTGCCAGAAAATTTTCGATTCCAAGCGTCACCACGACAACGCCGTTAAAGTCTCCGGTCTGCGTTTCAAGCCGTCGACTGATCGTAATCACCCATTTCCCGTTCGTTCTGCTCACGACCGGCTGGCCAATAAAAATCTGCTGACTTTTATTTTCCTTGTGATAGATAAAAAACGATCTGTCAGCCCCTTTTCGCGGCCCGGAAAAACGTCCGTACAATGCCGTAAAGATGTCACCATTGACATTGTAAATAACCACATTATTAATCTGGCTAAGAAGATTATCCTGGTTTTCTATTATCCGCTGAATATTGGTCGCCTGTTCCGGGGTCATACCATAAATGTCGATCATGTCTGAAATGGTGGTGATCAGCATTTCGCTTTGACGCATGATCCCCTCAGTATAAACATCCAGGGTATGGCTCAGGTTAGCAACGCTGGTATTAATTTGCTGAATTGACTGCTGTCTGGACGTGGTAATTTGGACCGCAAGCGACAACGAGATGATCAACGAGACAATGATGACAGTAATGGTTGTTGTGTAAAAAGTATTTTTCACATGCACGAGCTTTTCCACCTTATCACGCCTGACATCCCTGGCTGACAACTCGTGTCACTGTAACAAAGGTCAGGATAAGAGGAAAATAAATTGCACTTAAGCGCACAATAAGAAGCGGTTATTATTTTGCTTCACTAAAATTTGCGTCAGGGTTATTACGGAGATCCCCTGGCGCCTGCCGCTCTCTCCCGTGAGGACCAGGCTTGTACCCTGCCCCGGCTGTGTTAAGATTCACCCCATCAGGGAGCTGACAGGATAACCGGAAAATGAAAAAAATCATTGCCGTTGCTATCGTATCAACGATTCTGGTCATTCTGTCTCTGTATGCGGTAAATGCGGTTATCATCAGCCAGCAGAAGGATAAACAGCGTGAGATCGCCCAGACGCTTTTGCACTATTCCGAAGGATTATCCGAAAGCATCGCGCTGGCCCTTAAAGAGGTAACAACCCGAGGCTGCGATCAAACCAGCCTTGATCGCTACAGAAAGCTAAAACTCGACAGCCCCTATTTTTCCGATATCGGTTTTGTTGAAAATGGGCAAGTCGTCTGTACTGCCTTTTGGGGTAAGCTCGCCACTCCAGTCCCTCTACCGACAGAACTCCATAAAACACCAAGAGGCTTTCTGTTAGCGCAGTTTTCGAGAAAAGATTTTTTCACTGGCAACGCGGCAATCTATAATAATGTGATTATTTTCACCTCGCGTTATGCCTACGATAAATTCATGCCGGTTACGGCAAACTATGCGCTGAGTACCACGACGAAAAATTTCGACCGAACTTTTTTCTCGGTTAAGCCAGATGTCATAAAACACCACTGGCCAGATTCAGCGCTTTTTACCCTGACCCTGACGCAGTGCAGCACGCGATGGGACATATGCGTTACGGTGAAGCATTACGACGCGGGCCTGGCTTCGCTCCCCGTTGTGGTGTTTATTCTTCTGACGACTATTTTGTGTTTTATCTGGACCGCAATCTCGTTGTTTTTCATGCGCATTTACGAAGATCGCTTCTCACTGGAGCGAACGCTGGTTAAGGCGGTAAAAAACAATTCTATCAGCGTTAACTACCAGCCGATTATACGTATCCAGGATAAAAGCATTGTCGGGGTAGAAGTGCTGTCGAGATGGCGCGATTATCATCGCACCGATGTTTCTCCGGAACTGTTTATTCCTTTAATTAAGAAAATTGGGCTGTACCGACAGTATTATATTAATATTATTGAAAAATCGCTGTCTGAGATCGCACCGCTTGCCATTAAACATCAGCTGATGATTTCGCTGAACGTTGGGCGAACAGAGATTGAAGATGGACAGTTTATCCAGACGTTACGTCGTGAATGTGCATTTAATCACATCCCCCTGTCTTTGATAAAAGTGGAACTTTCAGAAAAAGCGGTATCCAGTGCGGATATTCTGGAAGGGTTTTGTCTGGAGCTGAAAAAACTTGGGGTGAGAATATCGATAGACGATTTCGGCGTGAAAAACTCAAACCTGGACCGACTCTCTCTGCTGGAATATGACGAAATCAAAATCGATAAGTCGCTGGTGGACGGTATCAATGAACATTATAAGCAGAATATTTTTGCTATTTTTTGCGATGCGCTTGCCAGGCTCAACAAAACGCTCGTTTTCGAAGGGGTGGAAAGTGAAACCCAGTATCGTTTTATTGCGGACAGGTATCCTGACGCTCTGATCCAGGGGTGGTACTTCTCAAAATCACTGACACGCAGTGAACTGGCGAAGAAACTTACGATGAGAATGCCCTTGCGGGCTACTCGTTCCCCCACTGATTAAGGAAATTCGCAATATCATCGATGCGTGCCGTGCGGATCCCCGCCGCACTGGCCATTTCCTGCTGGGCTTCCTCGCTGATTTCCTCGTTGTTCGTTAACCGCGTCAGCAGCAGCTGGAAATAGTACGCCAGCGCGTCATGCTCTGACTCACTGACTGGCTCAGCGGTTTCCGTCGAATACTCATCGACGATGTCATAATATTTAAGCGGAATATCGTTGTTCATAAACAGTCTCTCGTCTGTCATTTAGCGGGTGATGCACCGAGTATAGCGGACGCATTACGTTGACCAAAGTATTAGATAAGCAGCGCAAGTAAGGCAGCGAGAGCCGGCATAGCCTGAACATAGAGGATTTTTCGACTGGCAGTCGCTGCGCCAAAAATTCCGGCAAGTAGCACGCAGCTCAGGAAAAAGACGGTCACAGGGACACCGCGCTCTCCGAGCCAGAGTCCCCAGAGCAGACCCGCCGCCAGAAAACCGTTATACAGCCCTTGATTCGCAGCCAGTACGCGGGTGTCACGCGCAAAATCGGGCGTGAGATTGAAAGCCTTGTGCCCGGTTTTGGTGTTCCACAGGAACATCTCCAGCACCAGAATATAGAGATGGATTAACGCAACAATAATGATAAGTACAGTGGCTAACATGAGGCGGTCTCACACAGTCAGTGGCAAAATAAATGCCGTCCCATCGGACGGCATTTTGGTATTAACGAACCAGATGCAGGAAGTGCAGATGTTTTTCGTACTGGTCCAGTATGTCATTGATAAGCTGTTCCTGATTCCAGCCCATCACATCATAGTTCTGACCGCCCTCTTTCAGATACACTTCAGCGCGATAATAGCGGTGTTGCTCTGCCTGTTGCTCGTCATTATCCATAGCGGCAAGAGCAAAAGTTGGCGAATTATAGCCACGTAGCCTCACTTCATAAATAAAGTTCAGCTCATTGCCTAAATCAACTTCAAGCCGGAGACGATCGTCAGCCGCATCATTGATATGACTCAACGTCCCCTGCTTGTTCAGTTCTTCCTGAACCAACGTCATGGCAGGCTGGATAACGTCGTCCATAAACCGTTTCACCAGAGAACGTTTCGGCAGATAGGCAATATTGCGCAACCTTCTCTGCCACGGAATAGGGTTACGTGCGGCAGTCGGCGCAATCGTCGCCATGCTCAGACTTTCACGTTTGGTCAAATCCCGACGCAGGGCTTTTAACAGTCCGTATATTGAGATCAATAAGATCACGGAGAACGGTAATGCGCTCGCTATTGTCACGGTTTGCAGCGCGCTTAGCCCACCCGCAATCAGCAGTGCAATGGCCACAATCCCCATGAGCGAGGCCCAGAAAATTCGCTGCCATACAGGCGTGTTAGCGACGCCACCCGATGCCAGCGTATCCACAACCATCGCCCCGGAGTCAGCCGAGGTGACAAAGAAGACAATGACCATCGCCATTGCAATAAATGACAACACTGAGGAAAACGGGAAATGTTCAAGGAAATTAAACAGGGCCAGCGCGACATCCTGCTGGACGGTATTTGCCAGATCTGTTGCTCCCTGATTCATGATGAGATAAATGGCGCTGTTACCAAACACCGTCATCCACATGAGGGTAAAACCTGCGGGAACAAACAGCACGCCCGTGACAAACTCACGAATTGTCCTGCCACGGGATACGCGCGCGATGAACATACCGACAAACGGCGACCAGGAAAGCCACCATCCCCAGTACAATAGCGTCCAGCCACCAAGCCAGTTGCTTGATTTCGGTTCGTAGGCGTAAAGGTTAAAGGTTTTACTCACTAATTCCGAAAGATAACCGCCGGTATTTTCGACAAAAGATTTCAGTAAAAGTACGGTTGGTCCAAGACACAGCACAAGCGCCAGGAGTAAAACAGCCAGACCCAGATTGAGTTCAGAGAGGATACGTATTCCCTTGTCCAGACCGGACACCACTGAAATCGTCGCTAACCCCGTGATGACGACAATCAGAATGACCTGCACCGTTTCATTGATGGGCACCCCAAAAAGATGGTTCAGACCGGCATTAACCTGCAAAACACCGTAACCCAGCGATGTGGCAACGCCAAAGACCGTCCCTATCACCGCAAAAATATCGACTGCATGGCCGACAGGACCGTAGATGCGATCGCCGATGATGGGATAGAGTGCGGAACGCAGCGTTAATGGCAAACCGTGACGGTAGCTGAAGAATGCCAGAATCAGCGCCACTATGGCATAGATGGCCCATGCATGCAGTCCCCAGTGGAAGAACGTCAGGCGCATGGCTTCTTTCGCTGCGGCTACGGTTTCAGGGGTGCCGACGGGTGGCGAAAGGTAATGCATTACCGGTTCGGCAACGCCAAAGAACATCAGGCCGATCCCCATCCCTGCCGAAAACAGCATCGCAAACCAGGAATGGTAGCTGAAATCAGGCTGGGCATGATCCGGCCCCAGTTTGATATCACCGTAACGCGAAAGACCGAGGAAAGTAACACTCAGTAAAATCAGGGCGACAGCAAGAATGTAGAACCAGCTGGCATTGGTGAATATCTGTTGCTGCAGGAGTTTGAATTTTTTGTCGGCCAGATCCGGGAATACTGCGGCAAAGGCGACAAGAAGGAAAATTAACAAAGCAGATGTGAAGAATACCGCTTTGTTAATCTGGCTTGTAGACTTCTTTGGGATAGTATCATTTTCACTCATAATCAATTCATTCCATTATCGTAGACCGCCCCGGTTGAGAGGCGTTACCTCTCATAGAGTAGCAAAATTCAACACCCCAGGGGGACAATAATCTGAATGAATGTCAGGGTGATATAAACTGTCCGGTGACGATCGCCGCGTTATCAATAAAGCCTGCGGGGTGGACATCGGGATTTACCGATTTGCAACGTGCCGGCAGCATGTACCAGATCCGCTAACGTACGAACCTGCATTTTATCCATCACCCTGCGTCGATGTACCTTCACCGTAATTTCTGTTATGCCCAGTTCCGATGCGATTTGTTTATTTTGCAAGCCATTAATTGCCAGCTCAAAAATCTGTTTCTCACGTCGCGTCAACGCCTGGTAATTTTTGCACAGTTCAAATAACCGTTGCTGTTCCAGAAAATGGTTTGTCGCGTCGATCAATACCTCATTCACCACGCGCAAAAGTTGTTCAGGTTCGACCGGTTTGGTCAAAAAATCCCGGGCGCCTGCTTTCATTGCCCGAACGCAGGAAGGGATTGAGCCGCTCTTCGTCAGAATGAGTACCGGTATAGCGCATCCACGCGCTTTGAGTGCATCCATCACGTCAAAGCCATTCATACGCGGAAGGTTTAATTCAAGGATTAAGCATGAAGGATGATCAACGATGGGAGAGGATAAAAATTCTTCGGCATTACTGAAGTCAAATGTCTGATAGCCCGCGGCTGTTAAGAACTGAACAACAAACGACCGATATGCATCATCATCATCGATAACATAAATAACCTCTTCCATATCAATTTCTCCTGATTAAATCTTTCAGGGACATAATACGAACAGTTGCGTCCATTCCCAAAGTATTTATGACTGCTAACGTCATGCCGGATAACATTTCCACACCGTTCGCTTTCGAGAGCGAATAACGTTGATGCGCTCACAGAGCCATTTCTGTCAGAAGCTATAGTCTCTCTTTCGCTTATTTCCCGGGAATGTTCTGAGTATGAATTTTTTTATGAAATTTCCGTGGTAGTCGTGATACCGGTTGCACACAAAATAAAAACGGGAGCCATCAAGCTCCCGTTCTTGTTTAACCCAGAATCTGGATTACATATTCGCGATAATCGCGTCACCAAACTCTGAACATTTCAGCAGTTTAGCGCCTTCCATCAGACGTTCGAAGTCATAGGTTACGGTTTTCGCGTTAATCGCGCCTTCCATACCTTTAACGATCAGGTCTGCGGCTTCGAACCATTCCATATGACGCAGCATCATCTCTGCGGACAGGATGATAGAGCCTGGGTTCACTTTGTCCTGGCCTGCGTATTTTGGTGCAGTACCGTGGGTTGCTTCGAACAGGGCGCATTCGTCACCGATGTTCGCGCCTGGGGCGATACCGATACCGCCAACCTGTGCAGCCAGGGCGTCGGAGATGTAGTCACCGTTCAGGTTCATACAGGCGATCACGTCGTATTCCGCTGGACGCAGCAGGATCTGCTGCAGGAACGCATCGGCGATAACATCTTTAATGATGATCTCTTTGCCGGTGTTCGGGTTCTTGATCTTCTGCCATGGGCCGCCGTCGATCAGCTCACCGCCGAACTCTTCTTGCGCCAACTGGTAACCCCAGTCTTTGAACGCGCCTTCGGTGAACTTCATGATGTTGCCTTTGTGAACCAGGGTCACAGAGTCACGGTCGTTGGTGATCGCGTATTCAATTGCCGCGCGCACCAGACGTTTGGTCCCTTCTTCGGAGCACGGCTTGATGCCGATACCGCAATGCTCAGGGAAGCGAATTTTCTTCACGCCCATCTCTTCGCGCAGGAATTTAATCACTTTTTCTGCGTCAGCAGAGTCAGCTTTCCATTCGATACCCGCGTAGATGTCTTCTGAGTTTTCGCGGAAGATAACCATATCGGTCAGCTCAGGGTGCTTAACCGGGCTTGGGGTGCCCTGATAGTAACGAACCGGACGCAGACACACGTACAGGTCCAGCTCCTGGCGCAGTGCCACGTTCAGGGAACGGATACCGCCACCAACTGGCGTCGTCAGTGGGCCTTTGATAGCAACGCGGTAGTCGCGGATCAGGTCCAGCGTTTCTGCTGGCAGCCAAACGTCCTGGCCATAAACTTGAGTAGATTTTTCACCGGTGTAAATTTCCATCCAGGAAATTTTACGCTCGCCTTTGTAGGCTTTCTCAACAGCGGCATCAACCACTTTCAGCATTGCCGGGGTAACGTCTACACCGATACCATCACCTTCGATGAATGGAATGATCGGATTGTGAGGAACGTTAATCTTGCCGTTTTGCAGGGTGATCTTTTTACCTTCCGCCGGAACAACTACTTTGCTTTCCATTAACCTCTCCTTCGAGCGCTTCTGGTTGTTACTGATCTTATGTTAATAAATTGTAATGAGCCCTTCGATAGTACCTGATTGTCCTGCGCCATGAAAGGTCTTCGTTATTAGGCTATAATGCGGCAATTGATAACGCCTGAAAATACCATGAAGAAAACTTCTTTTACAAAACACCGGGTTGAGCGATTCAGCTCACGACAAGCCGCCAGAAGACCGCAAGAAAGCCAGCCAAAGCGGGTTATTTTGTTCAATAAACCCTACGATGTGTTGCCGCAGTTTACCGACGAAGCCGGGCGCAGCACGTTAAAGGATTACATTCCTGTTCAGGGCGTTTATGCCGCGGGTCGTCTGGACCGCGATAGCGAAGGTCTGCTGGTCTTAACCAACGACGGAGCCCTACAGGCAAAACTCACGCAGCCCGGAAAACGCACCGGCAAAATTTACTTTGTGCAGGTGGAAGGTGAGCCGGATGAAGAGGCGCTCGCCGCACTCCGCAACGGCGTGACGTTAAACGATGGCCCCACCCTGCCCGCAGGTATTGAACGTGTGAATGAACCGGAGTGGCTGTGGCCGCGCAACCCGCCCATTCGCGAGCGCAAATCTATTCCCACCAGCTGGCTCAAAATCACCCTTTATGAAGGCCGCAACCGTCAGGTTCGGCGCATGACCGCCCACGTAGGCTTCCCTACCCTGCGCCTGATTCGCTATGCCATGGGCAGTTACACCCTGGATTCCCTGGCTAACGGTGAATGGCGGGACGTTGCCCCTTAAGGAGTCAATATGTTTAAACCTCATGTCACGGTCGCCTGTGTGGTTCACGCGCAGGGGAAATTCCTGGTTGTAGAAGAGAGCATTAACGGCAAAGCGCTGTGGAATCAGCCAGCCGGGCATCTGGAAGCCAATGAAACCTTATTACAGGCCGCAAAACGTGAACTCTGGGAAGAGACGGGCATCCGCGCGGAGCCTCAGCACTTCATTCGTATGCATCAGTGGATTGCGCCTGATAAAACGCCCTTCCTGCGTTTTTTATTTGCCGTCGAGCTTAGCGAAACGTGCGCCACTGAGCCGCACGACGACGATATCGATCGCTGCCTGTGGGTCACCGCCGACGAGATCCTGAACGCGCCAAACCTGCGCTCGCCGCTGGTTGCCGAAAGCATTCGCTGCTGGCAGTCAGGCGCACGCTTGCCGCTGGAGGTCATCGCAGAATTTAACTGGCCGTTTACAGAGGGTGTCAATGGTGGGGGGGCGTGATAGAATACGCCGCCTTGAAGTTCAATGTCGTGAGTATTCCATGTCAGATAACAGCCAGAAAAAAGTGATCGTCGGCATGTCCGGCGGTGTCGATTCCTCCGTTTCCGCCTACCTGTTGCAACAACAGGGCTATAAGGTGGAGGGCCTGTTCATGAAGAACTGGGAGGAAGATGATGGCGAGGAATATTGCACTGCCGCTGCGGATCTCGCCGATGCGCAGGCCGTGTGCGACAAGCTCGGCATTGAACTGCACACCGTTAACTTTGCCGCAGAATACTGGGATAACGTGTTTGAGCTTTTCCTGGAAGAGTACAAAGCGGGCCGTACCCCAAACCCGGATATTCTGTGCAACAAAGAGATCAAATTTAAAGCCTTCCTCGAATTCGCGGCGGAAGATCTGGGCGCAGACTATATTGCGACCGGTCACTACGTGCGTCGCGCCGATTTGAACGGCAAAAGCCAGCTGCTGCGCGGTCTGGACGGTAATAAAGATCAGAGCTATTTCCTTTATACGCTAAGCCATGAACAGATTGCACAAAGCCTGTTCCCGGTTGGCGAGCTGGAAAAGCCAGAAGTCCGTAAAATCGCTGAAGAGCTGGATCTGATCACCGCGAAGAAAAAAGACTCCACCGGTATCTGCTTTATTGGCGAGCGCAAATTCCGCGATTTCCTTGGTCGCTACCTGCCTGCGCAGCCGGGCAAAATTGTCACCGTCGATGGTGACGAAATTGGCCAGCATCAGGGGCTGATGTACCACACCCTCGGCCAGCGTAAAGGCCTGGGTATCGGCGGTACCAAAGACGGTAGCGAAGATCCGTGGTACGTGGTCGACAAAGATGTCGAAAACAATATTCTGATCGTCGCTCAGGGGCACGACCATCCGCGTCTGATGTCCGTTGGCCTGATCGCGCAACAGTTGCACTGGGTCGACCGTGAACCGCTCAAAGGTACCCTGCGCTGCACGGTAAAAACACGCTACCGTCAGACGGATATCCCCTGCACCATTACCGCGCTGGATGACGATCGCATTGACGTGCGTTTTGACGAGCCAGTTGCAGCCGTCACGCCGGGCCAGTCCGCCGTCTTCTACAGCGGTGATATCTGCCTGGGTGGTGGGATCATAGAACAGCGCCTGCCGCTGCCGGCCTTTTAACCCGATTGCACACATAAAGGAGAACGTGTGGCGAAGAACTATTATGACATCACCCTGGCACTGGCAGGAATTTGCCAGTCAGCCCGTCTGGTGCAACAGCTGGCGCATCAGGGTCATTGTGACGCTGACGCGCTGCACGTTTCGCTCAACAGCGTTATCGATCTCAACCCCGGTTCAACCCTGGGTGTCTTCGGTGGCAGCGAAACCAATCTTCGTCTCGGTCTTGAAACCTTGCTTGGCGTGCTTAATGCCAGCAGCCGTCAGGGATTAAACGCGGAGCTTACCCGTTATACATTAAGCCTGATGGTGCTGGAACGTAAACTCAGCGCAGCGAAAGGCGCGCTGAATACGTTGGGTGACCGCATTGCCGGCTTGCAGCGTCAGCTCGACCATTTTGATCTGCAGTCTGAAACGCTGTTGAGCGCCATGGCCGGTATTTATGTTGATGTTATCAGTCCGCTGGGCCCGCGTATCCAGGTCACCGGTTCACCTGCCGTACTGCAAAGCCCGCAGGTCCAGGCAAAAGTACGCGCCTCGCTGCTGGCCGGTATCCGTGCCGCCGTGCTGTGGCATCAGGTTGGCGGTGGCCGCCTGCAGTTAATGTTTTCTCGTAATCGCCTGACGACTCAGGCAAAACAAATTCTTGCTCATTGTTAACCTCCCGGAGTTGCGAATTATGGAATTATCCTCACTGACCGCCGTATCCCCTGTCGATGGACGCTACGGCGATAAAGTCAGCGCGCTGCGCGGGATCTTCAGCGAATATGGCCTGCTGAAGTTCCGTGTTCAGGTTGAAGTACGCTGGCTGCAAAAGCTGGCCGCCCAGGCAGCAATCAAGGAAGTTCCTGCTTTTGACGCCCAGGCAAACGATTACCTTGATAAAATCGTTGCTGACTTCAATGAAGAAGATGCTGCTCGCATCAAGACCATTGAACGTACCACCAACCACGACGTAAAAGCGGTTGAGTACTTCCTGAAAGAGAAAGTGGCAAGCGTTCCGGCGCTGCTCGCGGTGTCTGAATTCATTCACTTCGCCTGTACTTCTGAAGACATCAATAACCTGTCTCACGCATTGATGCTCTCTACCGCGCGCAAAGAGGTGGTTCTGCCTTACTGGCGTAAAATCATTGACGCGGTGAAAGCGTTGTCTGTGGAATACCGCGACATTCCCCTGCTCTCCCGTACCCACGGTCAGCCCGCTACGCCATCCACGATGGGTAAAGAGATGGCTAACGTGGCATACCGTATGGAGCGTCAGTATCGTCAGCTGGAACAGGTTGAGATCCTTGGTAAAATCAATGGCGCGGTAGGTAACTACAACGCCCATATCGCCGCTTACCCGGAAGTGGACTGGCATCAGTTCAGTGAAGAGTTCGTGACCTCCCTGGGAATTCAGTGGAACCCGTACACCACTCAGATTGAGCCGCACGACTATATCGCCGAGCTGTTCGACTGTATCGCCCGCTTCAACACCATTCTGATCGACTTCGACCGCGACGTGTGGGGTTATATCGCGCTGAACCACTTCAAGCAGAAGACCATCGCCGGTGAAATCGGCTCTTCAACCATGCCGCACAAAGTGAACCCGATTGACTTCGAAAACTCCGAAGGCAACCTGGGTCTGGCCAACGCCGTGTTGCAGCATATGGCGAGCAAACTGCCGGTTTCCCGCTGGCAGCGCGACCTGACCGACTCCACCGTGCTGCGTAACCTGGGCGTGGGGATTGGCTATGCGCTGATCGCCTATCAGTCCACCCTGAAAGGGGTGAGCAAGCTGGAAGTGAACCGCGATCGTCTGCTGGACGAGCTGGACCACAACTGGGAAGTGCTGGCCGAACCGATCCAGACCGTAATGCGTCGTTACGGCATCGAAAAACCGTATGAAAAACTGAAAGAGCTGACCCGTGGTAAACGTGTCGATGCGGAAGGTATGAAACAGTTTATCGATAGCCTCGCCTTGCCGGAAGCGGAAAAAAACCGCCTGAAAGAGATGACACCAGCGAATTACATTGGCCGCGCCATCACCATGGTCGACGAGCTGAAGTAATCTCCCCCGCCCCCTTTTCGCCCGAAAAGGGGGCGGCTTTTTCCCCGGTTTACTCAATGTTTATCCCCACAACAACATAATCAGCGTTAAACTATTCATACTATTAATTCTGGGAGAAAGATGATGCGCGTACTGGTTGTTGAGGATAACGCATTGCTACGTCATCACCTGAAGGTTCAGCTTCAGGAGATGGGACATCAGGTGGATGATGCGGAAGATGCAAAAGAAGCCGATTATTATCTCAATGAACACCTGCCGGATATCGCCATCGTTGATCTCGGGTTACCTGACGAAGACGGACTGTCATTGATTCGCCGCTGGCGCAGCCACGATGTCTCCCTTCCTGTCCTGGTGCTGACCGCGCGTGAAGGCTGGCAGGACAAAGTGGAAGTGCTCAGTGCCGGTGCCGATGATTACGTCACCAAACCGTTTCATATTGAAGAAGTGGCGGCACGCATGCAGGCATTGTTACGCCGCAACAGCGGGCTCGCCTCCCAGGTGATTTCCCTTCCACCTTTCCAGGTGGATCTCTCCCGGCGGGAATTCTCAATCAACAATGAAGTCATCAAACTGACGGCCTTCGAATACACCATCATGGAAACGCTGATCCGTAACAACGGTAAAGTGGTGAGCAAAGACTCCTTAATGCTCCAGCTTTACCCGGATGCCGAACTGCGTGAGAGTCACACCATTGATGTGCTGATGGGCCGTTTGCGTAAGAAGATTCAGGCGCAGTATCCGCATGATGTGATCACAACCGTGCGCGGTCAGGGCTACCTGTTCGAATTACGCTAAATGAAACGACTAATGCGGCACATTATGCCCCTTTCACTGCGGGTTCGCTTTTTGCTGGCCACAGCCGCCGTTGTGCTGGTGCTGTCGCTTTCTTACGGCATGGTGGCGCTGGTTGGTTACAGCGTCAGTTTTGATAAAACGACCTTTCGTCTGCTGCGCGGTGAGAGCAACCTGTTTTATACCCTCGCAAAGTGGGAAAACAACCAGATCAGCGTCGAGATGCCGGAGAATCTTAACCAGCAGAGTCCCACGCTGGCGCTGATTTACAATGAAAAAGGGAAACTGCTGTGGGCACAGCGTGATGTTCCCTGGCTGGTGAAAAGCATCCGCCCGGAATGGCTGAAAACCAACGGATTCCATGAAATTGAAGCCGATCTGAATACCACCAGCAGCCTGCTGCGCGAAGATCGCTCTCTGCAAAAAAAGCTGAATGAGATCCGCGCCGATGACGCCGAAACAGAAATGACCCACTCCGTCGCCATCAACCTCTATCCCGCCACGCCTGACATGCCGCAGCTGACCATCGTAGTGGTGGATACCATCCCCGTCGAGCTTAAACGCTCTTATCGGGTCTGGGGCTGGTTCGTCTACGTGCTGGCTGCCAATCTGCTGCTGGTCATACCGCTGCTGTGGATTGCTGCCTGGTGGAGTTTGCGCCCGATTGAATCGCTGGCGAAAGAGGTTCGCGAGCTGGAAGAGCATCATCGCGAGAAGCTTAATCCTGAGACAACGCGTGAGCTAACAAGTCTGGTGCGTAACCTTAACCGCCTGCTGAAAAGTGAACGCGAGCGCTACGATAAATACCGCACCACGTTGACTGACCTCACTCACAGCCTGAAGACCCCGCTGGCCGTCATGCAAAGCACCCTGCGATCCATGCGCAGCTCCAGAATGAGCGTCGATGATGCCGAGCCGGTGATGCTTGAGCAGATCAGTCGTATTTCGCAGCAAATTGGCTACTATCTTCATCGCGCCAGCATGCGTTCCGGCAGCGCCCTGCTGAGCCGGGAGCTGCACCCCGTGGCACCACTGCTGGATAACCTGACCTCTGCGCTGAATAAGGTGTATCAGCGTAAAGGGGTGAACATCAGTCTCGATATCTCTCCTGAAATCAGTTTCGTCGGCGAAAAGAATGATTTCATGGAGGTGATGGGTAACCTGCTCGATAACGCCTGTAAATATTGTCTGGAGTTCGTGGAGGTTTCCGCCCGTCAGACGGACAACGAGCTGCACATCATTGTTGAGGACGATGGCCCGGGGATCCCGCGAAACAAACGTGACGTGGTATTTGATCGCGGTCAGCGTGCGGATACATTGCGTCCCGGTCAGGGGGTGGGGTTGTCCGTCGCACGCGAGATTGTCGACCAGTACGACGGCAAAATCGAAACCGGTGAAAGTTTACTTGGCGGTGCCAGAATGGAAGTGATTTTTGGCCGTCAGCAGCCCACATCGAACGATAGTTAGCCCGTTATGTGAAAAATGCGCGGATCTCGCACCCAGGCTTCTGCGCTTCCGTTATAATCCGACTCAGTAAGAGCCTGCGGAATAAAAAAATATGGATTATCACTTAGCACTGAACTGGCCCGAGTTTATTGAACGCTACTGGCAGAAACGCCCGGTAGTTCTTAAGCGCGGGTTCAGCAATTTTGTCGACCCTATCTCGCCTGATGAACTGGCTGGCCTGGCCATGGAAAACGAAGTCGACAGCCGCCTGGTGAGCCACCAGGATGGAAAATGGCAGGTCAGCCATGGTCCTTTCGAAAGCTACGATCACCTCGGTGAAAATAACTGGTCATTACTGGTGCAGGCGGTCAACCACTGGCACGAGCCGACGGCAGCCTTAATGCGCCCGTTCCGCGCCCTGCCCGACTGGCGAATGGACGATCTGATGATCTCCTTCTCCGTGCCAGGGGGCGGCGTTGGCCCGCATCTGGATCAGTACGATGTGTTTATCATTCAGGGGACCGGCCGCCGCCGCTGGCGCGTGGGTGAAAAAGTGCCGATGAAACAGCACTGCCCGCATCCTGACCTGCTTCAGGTGGATCCGTTTGACGGGATCATCGACGAAGAGCTGGAGCCGGGAGATATTCTTTATATTCCGCCGGGATTCCCGCATGAAGGCTACTCGCTGGAAAACTCCCTCAATTATTCTGTCGGATTCCGCGCGCCAAGTGGTCGTGAGATGATCAGCGGTTTTGCCGATTACGTTCTGCAACGCGAGCTGGGCAGCCATCGCTACAGCGATCCGGATGTGCCTTCCCGCGAGCATCCGGCAGACATTCTGCCAGCAGAACTGGATAAGCTGCGCGGCATGATGCTGGATCTGATCAACGAGCCGGAACATTTCAGACAGTGGTTTGGTGAGTTTATCAGCCAGTCACGTCACGAGCTGGATGTGGCACCTCCGGAGCCGCCGTATCAGGCCGACGAGATTTATGATGCGCTGCAGCAGGGTGACAAGCTGGTTCGCCTGGGTGGGTTACGCGTGCTGCGCATCGGTGAAGATGTCTTCGTCAACGGCGAGAAGCTGGATTCTCCGCATCGCCCGGCGCTGGAAGCCATCGCCAGCCATCTGGTACTGACTGCCGATACCTTTGGCGACGCCCTGGAAGATCCCTCTTTCCTCGCCATGCTTGCCGCGCTGGTCAACAGCGGATATTGGTTCTTTGAGGACTGAGTTGTAATGTATTGCCGGGTGGCGGCTACGCCTTACCCGGCCTACCTGTTCCCGTAGGCCCGGTAAGCGCAGCGCCACCGGGCGATGTCTTAACGCTTCGCGGTTAACTCCGCAATCCGCACAATCACCTTCACCGCTTTCTCCATTCCTTCCAGCGTCACAAACTCATGCTTACCATGATAGTTGTATCCCCCGGTAAAGAGATTCGGGCACGGCAATCCCATGAAGGACAGTTGCGAACCGTCGGTGCCGCCGCGAATCGGCTTCAGCACCGGTTCAATATCGCAGTCGCGCATGGCCTGCTGGGCGATATCCAGGATATGCGGATGCTCCATGACCTTCTCGCGCATATTGTAGTAGCTGTCTTCAATAATCAGCTCAATATAGCAGTCCGGGTGTAGCCCCTTACCCACCTTCTTCGCGATTTCCATCATCTTACGCTTGCGCGCTTCGAACGCTTTACGGTCAAAGTCACGCACGATGTAGTGCATCTGCGCGCTGTCCACCGTGCCTTTGATGCTGGTCAGGTGGTAAAAACCTTCATAACCTTCAGTCTGCTCCGGGCTCTCATTCGCCGGGACTTCCGCATGAATACGGGACGCCAGCGACAGCGCATTCACCATCACACCTTTGGCGGAGCCGGGATGCACATTATTACCCACAATTTTGATGGTCACGGACGCGGCATTGAAGTTTTCAAATTCCAGTTCGCCCACGCCACCGCCGTCCACGGTATAGGCCCACTGCGCGTTAAAGGCCTCGACATCAAAATGTTTCGCCCCCTTGCCCACCTCTTCGTCCGGCGTAAAGGCCACACGGATATCACCGTGCGGAATATTTTTTCCTTTCAGCACCGCCAGTGCCGTCATGATTTCCGCGATACCCGCTTTGTCATCTGCCCCCAGCAGCGTTTTGCCATCCGTGGTGATCAGCGTCTGCCCGAGGAGCTGGTGCAGCACCGGGAACATTACCGGCGAAAGCACTTCGTCACCTATTCCCAGCGCAATGTCACCGCCACGGTAGTTTTCCACAATCTGCGGATTAACATGTTTACCGCTAAAATCCGGAGAGGTGTCGACATGGGAGATAAAGCCAATCGCCGGAATATCACCGGGGACGTTGGCAGGCAGCGTTCCCATCACAGTGCCTTTTTCGCTCAGGGT
Source organism: Enterobacter cloacae complex sp. IR5384 (assembly GCF_049237265.1). Taxonomy (NCBI): domain Bacteria; kingdom Pseudomonadati; phylum Pseudomonadota; class Gammaproteobacteria; order Enterobacterales; family Enterobacteriaceae; genus Enterobacter; species Enterobacter cloacae complex sp. IR5384. Next base: position 164,297 of record NZ_JBMKHJ010000007.1, read on the forward strand.
GACATTGACCAGCCCCATGGCCTCAAGCTGCTCTTTGAGCAGGTTTAATAACTTCCACTGGCCTTCGGTGCTTGGCACCTGGCGGATACCCGGTTTAGATTGGGTATCCAGCGAAACGTACTGTAAAAAACGCTCAAGTAATTTATCCATGCAGTCACCCTCACTTTTTGTGACAACATTATCAATAAGCATCAAAACGCAAATATTGCGTCAGGTCACTTTTATCCCGCAAACGAGAATATTTAATGAGATGGTCACTCCCTCCTTCCCGGTACTATGCTGAGGACAGGCTTTCATTCGGAGAACTATCATGGAAAACATTGCGCTCATTGGTATCGATCTGGG
>NZ_JBMKHJ010000008.1:0-159875 GCF_049237265.1 Enterobacter cloacae complex sp. IR5384
GAAGTGAAACGCCGTAGCGCCGATGGTAGTGTGGGGTCTCCCCATGTGAGAGTAGGGAACTGCCAGGCATCAAATAAGAAGAACCCCGTACCGTAAGGTGCGGGGTTCTTTGCTTTGCACGCCAGAAAATATGCCGGATGGCGGCTTCGCCTTGCCTACAAAACCTGTAGGCCCGGTAAGCGCAGCGCCACCGGGCATGGCAGATCGCACGATCCCACGGTAAAGAGAAACAAGAATACTGAAGAAGGGATTTATAGATGCAGAAAAGCAAAAACCCAGCCATAGGCTGGGTTCTTTAAATAGTGGTGCCCGGACTCGGAATCGAACCAAGGACACGGGGATTTTCAATCCCCTGCTCTACCGACTGAGCTATCCGGGCAACGGAGCGCATTAAACCGCAATCCTGCCCGAGCGTCAACATTATTTAGGGAAAAGCTGTTCAACTGCTTAAGTTTGCGGCAATCTGTCGGTTTATGCGACGAAAGTGCACAAATCTTCCAGACAGAACCCGTTCACTGCAGCAATGCTGATAGTAAGAGGAGGGCAGTATGGCGAACGACTGGCTTGAGCTGCGTCAGCATGCAGAGACGGGCATTGAGACGATTAAAGCGCACTTCGAAGGGCATGCCTACGATCCGCACTGGCACGACAGCTATCTGGTAGGGATCACCCTTTCGGGTACTCAACAGTTTCACTGCCGCCGCGTGCGTCATCGTAGTCAACCGGGGGATGCGTTTTTACTGGAACCGGGTGAGATCCATGATGGTGACGCACCTGTAGAAGGCGGCTTTACCTATCTTACCTTTTATCTGGATGAGCAGTGGCTAACACGTACGCTGCGCGGATTATATGACGCTACGCCTGACAGCTATTCACTGCACTTTTCTCAAACGCTGACGCGCGAGCCACGGCTGGTACGTAGCATCGGTGAGACCTTTGCCACACTGCATAACGCGGAGATGAAAATCGTTCAGCAGAGCGCGATGGATAATTTGCTCTCTCAGATCACCGCCCACTGCCACTGGCGTAAGCGGCTCCCGTCTCAACGGCAAAGCGCTGCCGTCGCGCATCGTGCACGCGATTACCTCTACGCGCATATGGACGAAAACGTCGGGTTGTCGGATCTGGCACGTGAGACGGGAACCGACCGCTTCACGCTGACGCGCTGTTTTAAACGCGAGTTTCACCTGGCACCGCATGCGTGGCTTATTCAGCTACGCCTTGCAAAAGCTCGCCAGTTGCTGGCTCATGGTGAGCTGCCCGTGGATGTGGCATCGGCGGTAGGCTTTGCCGACCAAAGCCACCTTGGACGCTGGTTCCAGCGAGCATACCGTATATCGCCAGCCTATTACCGTCGGCTGTGCACAAACCTTCCAGACGTTTCCAGAAAATAGCGGCACATTGATGGCTCTGATAATAAGGAGCCATCTGTGAGTACAATACCTTTTCTGCTGTTTGCCTTTGTCGCTTCGATAACGCCAGGGCCGACCAATATCCTCATTCTCACCAACAGCCAGCACTTCGGCATCAAAAAAACCGTTCCGGCCATTCTTGGAGGATGCATGGCGGCGAGCATGATTGTGCTGGTTTCAGGTGCCGGTGCAGGGGAAGTGCTTCGCCAGTACCCCCTGATTCGTCAGATGATGAGCTGGGCAGGGGTGTTATGGCTAAGCTGGATGAGCTGGCAGTTATTTAACGCGCCTGCAGCAAACCTCTCTGCGAAGACGCATACCCGTTTTACCGCGCAAGCTGCAGCCCTGTTGCAGATCGTAAACCCGAAAACCTGGATGATGGCGCTGGCGGTTGTCAGCCTGTTTGCCCCTGCAAGCGAGCACGCGCTGCGGGATATAGCGCTGATGGCGCTGTGGTTCCTGGCCATCTCGGTGGTGTGTCTGATGTGCTGGGCGTGGCTGGGGAAGGCGGTAAATAAATTCTTTCGCACCACCGTGGCGATGGTGCGATTTCAGCGGCTGATGGCATTGTGCCTGCTTGTCTCAGCCTGGGCTGGGGTGCTGGCTTAGGTCAACGCGCCGCCCATGCGGCACTGGGCAAAGCGCAGGATGTCCTCTGCCAGGCGGTGAGCGGTATCCACATCGGCCTGGCTACGGTTTACCAGCATACGGCTCAGGCAGCCTTCCAGCACCAGCTCCATTTGCTTTGCCACCATTGCCGGATCATCCACTTCAAGCGTTGTCAGCAGTTCGTGGGTGAAGTCGTGCGCCGCCCGTTTTTGCTGATCCGCCAGCTGATGGATCGGATGGCCTGGATCGGGGTAGTACGTGCAGGCGGCGATAAACAGACAACCCGGATAGCGGTTGTTACTTACACATTCCGTCAGCGCGGTATAGCGCGCCAGCAGCTTCTGTTCGGCGGTCAGTTCTTCATTCAACATCAGCTGCCTGCGCCAGATATCAACCTGCTGGCTGAGGTAGTGCAGGGCATCATAAAGCAGCGCCTCTTTATCGGGCCAGAAGCGCGTAAGCTCATCCAGAGGGTAATCGATACGGTCGGCTACCATCTCAAGCGTGGTGCTGGCGATCCCTTGAATCTCAAGTAATTGCAGGGCTTGTCCCAGTACGTCTTCGCGTTGCACGGTTCTCTCCTCCGTTATTCCCAACGGTTGTCCCGTTTAAAGTGTTGTTTACGGTTGGCGATCGCGCAAATGCGCGCTGAAAGCCGCCGCGTCCATAAACCCGGTCACACGCTGCCCTGGCTGTTCTTCACCTTGTTGATTGAAGAACAGAATGGTCGGCAGCCCGAGCACGTTAAGTTGCTTCAGCAGGGCTTTATCCTGCGCATTGTTGGCGGTCACGTTTGCCTGAAGCAGAACGGTCCCGTTTAGCGCACCTTGCACCTGCGGGTCGCTAAAGGTGTACTTTTCAAACTCTTTGCAGGCAACGCACCAGTCTGCGTAGAGATCGAGCATCACCGGTTTGCCGCGCGCCTGGGCCAGAGCCTGATTAAGATCATCCACGTTCTTAATCTGGATGAAATTCAGATGCGCCTGATTCTGAGCCACTGGCGTGCCAAATGCCCAATCCTGAAGTGGACGCACGCTTACCAGCGCAGCGGCGAGCAGGACGATTTGTACCAGACGCATCCACGCGCTTTTTGCCCCCAGACTGACGATAAACGCCCAGGAGAAGAACGCTACGCCGAGCATCGCCCACAGGCGCATCCCCCAGACGTCACCGACAATACGCTCCAGCAGGAAGACCGGCAGCGCCAGAATGACAAAGCCAAACGCGGTTTTCACCGTCTCCATCCACGGCCCGGTCTTCGGCAGCAGGCGGTTGCCAAATACCGTGACCAGGATCAGCGGCAGACCCATCCCAAGCGCGTAAAGGTACAACGTACCGCCGCCAAGCCACATATTACCGCTCTGGGCGATATAGAGCAGAATCGCGCTAAGCGGTGCAGTGGTGCAGGGCGAACAAATCAGCCCGGCGATAGCTCCCATCGCAAACACACCACCTGCTGACCCCCCCTGTTGGCGGTTGCTGAGCAGCGTTAAGCGGGTTTGCAGGGAAGACGGCAGTTGCAGGGTGAACAGGCCAAACATCGACAATGCCAGCAGGATAAACACCACCGACAGGCCGATAAGGACATAAGGGTGCTGAAGAGCCGCCTGGAACTGTAAGCCGGCCGCCGCAACCACGAGGCCGAGTGCCGTATAGGTTAACGCCATTCCCTGCACGTAAATAAAGGCAAGCAGTAGCGCGCGGGCGGTGCTAAGACGCTGTTTTCCGCCCAGCACTATCCCGGAGATCAACGGGTACATCGGCAGTACGCATGGCGTGAAGGCGATGCCGATACCTATCAGCAAGGCCCAGAGCGCGGAGAAAGGGAGGTCTGACGCAGGCTCACCTTCACGCTTGACCTCTGCAGGAAGAGGAGCAACGTTGGCGGCAGACGCTTTAACTTCACTAAGCGGAACGACCTTGGTTTCTGGGGGATAGCAGAAGCCTGCATCGGCACAGCCCTGGTAAGTAACGGTGAGCGTAGCGCCTTTGTCTGCCTGTTGCACCGTTACGGGCACGCTTAAGTGCTGGCGATAAATCTCGCTTTTGCCGTAAAACTCATCCTCGTGCCATTCGCCCGCAGGCAGTTGCAGCGCGCCCACGCTTGCGTGAGCGGGTGTGATACTGACCTGCTTACGATACAGGTAATAGCCCTCTTTCACCTGCCAGGTGAGGTTGAGGTCATGCTGGTTTTGCTGGAAATCGAAAACAAATGCCTGATCGGCAGGAATAAAGTTCGAACGGCCGGGCGCGTCAAACAACCCGGCAAAGACTGACGTGCTGCACAGCAGCAGGATCAGCGTAAGGAAACGTTGAGCCATGAGAGATAATCGTTATCACCGTGGAGCACTGGCAATACCAGCAGTTCCGGAGTTTGGTAAGGATGATGAGATTTGAGGCAGTCAAGAAGCGCCTGCTGGTTTGCCAGGTTGGTTTTGAGCAACATCTGGACTTCGTACTCCTGCTCCAGTTTGCCTTCCCAGTAATAAAGGGAGGTCGCTCCGGGGAGGAGGGTTACACAGGCAGCCAGTTTTTCGGCCAATACTTTGGCGGCGAGATCCTGGGCGGAAGCTTCATCAGGGGCGGTACACAATACGACAACAGCATCAGGCGTGTTCACAAGTCGACCTCCTCATCACGAAAGTGGTCACTATATCACGCAAGGCGATTGGTCATTAATGAAACGGGCCGCAGAGCGGCCCGATTTTAACTATTTTTACAACCCGAAACGGTTTACAGCACGACGCCGCCGATGATAAAGCCGAGGATCACGCACAGCGTAATCGCGACCACACCCGGGATCAGGAACGCATGGTTAAACACATACTTACCGATGCGGGTTGAACCGGTGTCATCCATTTCAACCGCCGCCAGCAGGGTTGGATAAGTGGGCAGAACGAACAGGGCAGAAACGGCAGCAAACGAGGCAATGGCCGTCAGTGGCGTTACCCCCAGCATCAGAGCCGCAGGCATCAGCGCCTTGGTCGTGGCAGCCTGAGAGTAAAGCAGGGTCGCGGCAAAGAACAGCACCACCGCCAGCAGCCATGGGTAGTTGTGCAGCAGGTCACCCGCAACGGTCTGGATATCGCTGATGTGCGCTTTTACGAAGGTATCACCGAGCCATGCCACACCCAGCACGCACACGCAGGCGCTCATACCGGATTTAAAGGTGCTGGCATTCAGCACTTCGCTGGTATCGATTTTACAGGTGATGCTGATCAGGGTTGCGATGGTCAGCATGAATACCACAATCGCTTCGTTACGCGGCAGAACCGGGTTCTGGATGAGGCCTACTGTGTCACTGATGGCCGTCGCGTAGAACATCACCGCCACGATACCGATCAGGAACAGCACCACGGAGCGTTTCGCATGCGGCTTCAGCTTGAAGACCTGGCTACCGCGCAAGCTCACTTCGCCCTTGGCCAGACGTTCCTGATAAACCGGATCGTCTTTCAGTTCAGCGCCGAGGAAGTTACACAGCACGGCGGTGATCATGACTGCAATCAACGTTACCGGAATACAGATCGCCAGCAGCGTCAGATAGCTCACACCCATGGGTTCCAGGATACCGGCGAAGAACACCACTGCCGCGGAGATAGGCGAGGCGGTAATCGCAATCTGGGAGGCCACCACCGCAATAGAGAGCGGGCGAGATGGACGGATACCCTGTTCTTTCGCCACTTCGGTAATCACCGGCAGCGTGGAAAAGGCAGTGTGACCGGTACCGGCGAGAATGGTCATGAACCAGGTCACCAGCGGGGCAAGGAAGGTAATGTATTTAGGATGACGGCGCAGCATACGCTCCGCCAGACTCACCAGGTAGTCCATACCGCCAGCCACCTGCATGGCGGCGATAGCGGCAATAACTGCCATGATGATTTCGATAACGTCAAACGGGATTGCGCCGGGTTTAATCTGAAAGATAAGGGTAAGAACGAGCACCCCGAGACCGCCGGCAAAACCGATGCCGATACCCCCGAGTCTTGCTCCCAAATAAATCGCCAACAGGACGATGACGAGTTCTGCTCCAAACATAAGGACCTGCCTTGCTTATTAACAAGTTGATATTGAATTGTTGTATTTTGGTAACGCCTAAAAAGAAAAAAGGCACGTCACAAGTGACGTGCCTTTCGGAAGCTTAGCCTGAACGGTTACTGTTCGCTTTCATCGGTGTATCGTTTCGCTTTATATGCCGGGTGCATCAGGTTCTGGGCGGAGAAGATATCGTCCAGCTCGGCTTCGGTCAACAGTCCGCGCTCCAGTACGACTTCACGCACGCTCTTACCGGTTTCGGCGCAAATCTTACCGACGATGTCGCCGTTATGGTGGCCAATGAACGGGTTAAGGTAGGTGACGATCCCGATGGAGTTGTACACGTAGCCTTCGCAGACTTCTTTATTCGCGGTAATGCCGTTGATGCATTTTTCCAGCAGGTTATAGCAGGCGTTAGTCAGGATGTGGATAGATTCGAACATCGCCTGGCCAATCACGGGCTCCATGACGTTCAGCTGCAGCTGACCGGCTTCAGAGGCCATGGTTACGGTCGTATCGTTACCAATAACCTTGAAGCAAACTTGGTTCACCACTTCTGGCACTACCGGGTTCACTTTCGCTGGCATGATGGACGAACCGGCCTGCAGTTCTGGCAGGTTGATTTCGTTCAGGCCAGCGCGTGGGCCGGAAGAGAGCAGGCGCAGGTCATTACAGATTTTGGACAGTTTCACCGCCAGACGTTTCAGGGCGCTGTGTACCATGACGTAGGCGCCGCAGTCGGAGGTGGCTTCAATCAGGTCTTCCGCAGGCACCACCGGCAGGTTAGAGACTTCAGCCAGTTTCTGAACCGCCAGCTGCTGATAGCCATCCGGGGTGTTCAGACGCGTACCGATGGCGGTGGCGCCCAGGTTCACTTCCAGCAGCAGCTCGGAGGTGCGCAGCAGGTTTTTGGTTTCTTCATTCAGCAGCACGTTAAACGCGTGGAATTCCTGACCGAGGGTCATTGGTACCGCGTCCTGCAACTGGGTACGCCCCATTTTCAGAATGTCCTGGAACTCAACCGCTTTGCGCTGGAAACCGTCGCCCAGCTGGTTGATGGCGTCGACCAGTTTCACAACGGAGGCATAAACCGCGATGCGGAAGCCGGTTGGGTAGGCGTCGTTAGTGGACTGACATTTGTTGACGTGATCGTTCGGGTTCAGGTACTGGTATTCACCTTTCTGGTGGCCCATCAGCTCCAGGCCGATATTTGCCAGTACTTCGTTGGTGTTCATGTTGACGGAGGTGCCCGCGCCGCCCTGATAGACGTCAACCGGGAACTGGTCCATGCATTTGCCGTTGTTCAGCACTTCATCGCAGGCCGCGATAATCGCATTTGCCGCGCTTTTAGGAATGGTTTGCAGCTCTTTGTTTGCCAGCGCTGCCGCTTTCTTCACCATCACCATGCCACGGACAAACTCAGGAATGTCGCTGATTTTGCTGTTGCTGATGTAGAAGTTTTCAATCGCTCTCAGAGTGTGGACACCGTAGTAGGCATCCGCTGGAACTTCCCTGGTACCCAACAAGTCTTCTTCGATACGAATGTTGTTTAACATGTGAACCTTCTTTTCAAGCTGCCGATGGATTGTACTAAACACACAGTATTTATGTGGTTTTGAATATTTTCTGACCGACGATTATTCCCTCAATCGGCCAATTGCTCGAGATCATATGCTGATGATAGCGAATTGCCGTAAGCTGGATCACTTATTATGGACCCGATTCCATGATAATTATTAATCTGTGAAATGGGTCACCGCTTTAATATTTCCAAAAAAAATATCCGTGCAAACCGATTGAATTTTAGCTAACCGTCCTCATCTCTTACAGACGCGTGTCGCGAACACATTCAGACAGGGGCCAAAAGGCACCTGCCACACAGGAGATGCCAGTGCGCTGGATACCGTTTATTGCTTTCTTTCTCTATGTTTACATTGAGATTTCAATTTTTATCCAGGTCGCCCATGTGCTGGGCGTCCTGCTGACGCTGATTCTGGTGATTTTCACCTCCGTCATCGGCATGTCGCTGGTGCGTAATCAGGGTTTCAAAAATTTCCTGTTAATGCAGCAGAAGATGGCCGCAGGCGAGAGCCCGGCGGCCGAGATGATCAAAAGCGTATCGCTGATTATTGCTGGTCTGCTGCTGATCCTGCCGGGCTTCTTCACCGACTTCCTCGGTCTGCTGCTGCTGTTGCCGCCGGTGCAAAAACACCTGACCATGAAGCTGCTGCCGCATCTGCGCTTTAGCCGGATGCCGGGCGGCGGGTTCAGCACCGGCCCGGGTGATACGTTTGAAGGGGAATACCAGCGTAAGGATGACCAACACGACCGTTTGGATCATAAAGACGATCGGTAATGTCTTTGCCCGGTGACGCTTCGCTTACCGGGCGCGACTAAAGCGCCACCCACAGCCCTGCCAGCATGACGACAGCGTACATACTCTTCCATCCCACCATCATCAGCAACAGCAGGCAAAGCACTCCCCCGACAACGGCCAGTGCTTTATAGCGACCCTTCAACAGACGACAACCAGCCAGCATGCACAGCAGGTAGATCATAATAAATATGCCGTTGGCATAAATGATCAGTGCATCCAGATTGATCTTAAGCGCGTAAATACACAACGTGCTCACAACGCAACTTCCCAGCACGAGATTCAGCGCATTCAACGGCAGCTGACGCTTAGACAACTGCGCAAGACGGCTCTGCGGTTTATTGCGCGCTTGAGACCACACCAGCCGCGCAAAGCTCTGGATGTAAATATTGAGGCTGGCAAAACAGGCCAGATAGCCAATCACACAGGCCACCCACAGCGCTTTTACGCCAAACAGCTGTACCACGATACCCGGCAGCGAAGCGGCGGCTGCTTTATCTGCGCCAAAGGCGTCGAAGTGCAGCACCAGCACAGTACAGGCCCAGTAAACCGTGCCTGCGACCAACAGGCCAATCATCAGGGCTCGCGGAAAATCGCGCTCGGGATGCTTAAACTCCGACGCCAGATGGGCGAACGCTTCCAGACCGACAAAACACCAGAACATGACTGACAGCGCAGCGAAGAGCTGCGCATGATTGATATCGGTGATGGCCGGGAAGGGGATCTCCTCGACGCGAATATCACCTGCCCACCAGATAGCGGCGATGAGCGCGACAATCAGCACCGCGACGATCGTCTGCAGGTTAGCGCTGGAACTGGCCCCGCGTGAGCCCACACACCAGACGATAGCCAGCGTACCCAGTTCAGCCAGCAGCAGTGCTTCGTCATGCCAGCCGAAGAGCGCTTGCCCAAAGCCGGTTGCGATATGCAACGCCGCAGGCAGACCAACCGGAATGACGGAAAGGAACAGCCAGCCGGTGACGCGCTCCAGTCGTGGGCCAAACGCCATGCCGACAAAGTGCGCCACGCCGCCCGCGCTGGGAAAATGCCTTCCCAGAATGGCGAACACGAGCGCAACCGGGAACACCAGCACAATCAGCACCGGCCACGCCCACAGGCTGTTATTACCGGCAACCAACGCCGCCAGTGCGGGCACCGCAAACACCCCTGTTCCTAACAAGGAGGTTGAGAGCAGACCTACCCCCTGCGCCAGCCCCAACTCCTGTTTGAGTCCACTCATTGACATCGTCCCGTCACCATTCAAAGAGAGCCGATGGTAACACTTTCGCAAATTTTTTTTCGACTCCCCCTTGAAGGGGTAAAAAGCTATCCCCATCTCTCAGGGCACTAGCCGGAAAACCGTGTGCGGCCCGGCGTCATCCATAACTGATAATGACTTTCTCAAAGGAGAGCTATCAATGAGTATTCGTCCGTTACATGATCGTGTGATCGTCAAACGTAAAGAAGTTGAAACCAAGTCTGCTGGCGGCATCGTTCTGACGGGTTCTGCAGCAGCAAAATCAACGCGTGGCGAAATCATCGCTGTCGGTAAGGGCCGCATCCTGGAAAACGGAACTGTGCAGCCACTGGACGTTAAAGTTGGTGACATCGTCATTTTCAACGATGGCTACGGCGTGAAATCCGAGAAGATCGACAATGAAGAAGTGTTGATCATGTCCGAGAGCGACATTCTGGCAATTGTTGAAGCGTAATTAACGCACGAAACTGTACGAATTTGAGGAAATAAGAACATGGCAGCTAAAGACGTAAAATTCGGTAACGACGCTCGTGTAAAAATGCTCCGCGGCGTAAACGTACTGGCAGACGCAGTGAAAGTCACCCTGGGCCCGAAAGGCCGTAACGTAGTGCTGGATAAATCCTTCGGCGCGCCAACCATCACCAAAGATGGTGTTTCCGTTGCACGTGAAATCGAGCTGGAAGACAAGTTCGAAAACATGGGCGCGCAGATGGTGAAAGAAGTGGCCTCTAAAGCGAACGACGCTGCAGGCGACGGTACCACCACCGCGACTGTACTGGCGCAGGCAATCATCACTGAAGGTCTGAAAGCCGTTGCTGCGGGCATGAACCCAATGGATCTGAAACGTGGTATCGACAAAGCTGTCGCGTCCGCTGTTGAAGAACTGAAAGCGCTGTCTGTACCATGCTCTGACTCTAAAGCGATTGCTCAGGTAGGTACCATCTCCGCTAACTCCGACGAAACCGTAGGTAAACTGATCGCTGAAGCGATGGACAAAGTCGGTAAAGAAGGCGTGATCACCGTTGAAGACGGTACCGGTCTGGAAGACGAACTGGACGTGGTTGAAGGTATGCAGTTTGACCGCGGTTACCTGTCCCCATACTTCATCAACAAGCCAGAAACTGGCGCTGTTGAACTGGAAAGCCCGTTCATCCTGCTGGCTGATAAGAAAGTCTCCAACATCCGCGAAATGCTGCCAGTGCTGGAAGCCGTTGCGAAAGCAGGCAAGCCGCTGGTTATCATCGCTGAAGACGTTGAAGGCGAAGCGCTGGCGACCCTGGTGGTTAACACCATGCGTGGCATCGTGAAAGTGGCTGCGGTTAAAGCACCTGGCTTCGGCGACCGTCGTAAAGCTATGCTGCAGGACATCGCTACCCTGACCGGTGGTACCGTAATCTCTGAAGAGATCGGTATGGAGCTGGAAAAAGCGACCCTGGAAGACCTGGGCCAGGCGAAACGTGTTGTGATCAACAAAGACACCACCACCATCATCGATGGCGTAGGTGAAGAGTCCGCTATTCAGGGCCGTGTTGCTCAGATCCGTAAGCAAATTGAAGAAGCAACGTCTGATTACGACCGTGAAAAACTGCAGGAGCGCGTAGCGAAACTGGCAGGCGGCGTTGCGGTAATCAAAGTCGGTGCGGCTACCGAAGTTGAAATGAAAGAGAAAAAAGCACGCGTTGACGATGCCCTGCACGCGACCCGTGCTGCGGTAGAAGAAGGCGTGGTTGCTGGTGGTGGTGTTGCGCTGGTGCGTGTTGCCGCCAAACTGGCTGGCCTGTCCGGTCAGAACGAAGACCAGAACGTGGGTATCAAAGTTGCGCTGCGCGCGATGGAAGCGCCTCTGCGTCAGATCGTTTCCAACGCCGGTGAAGAGCCATCTGTTGTTACCAACAACGTGAAAGCGGGCGAAGGTAACTACGGTTACAACGCGGCAACAGAAGAATACGGCAACATGATCGACTTCGGTATCTTGGATCCAACTAAAGTGACCCGTTCTGCTCTGCAGTATGCGGCATCTGTAGCTGGCCTGATGATCACTACCGAGTGCATGGTGACCGACCTGCCTAAAGGCGACGCACCTGATTTAGGTGCTGCTGGTGGTATGGGCGGCATGGGTGGTATGGGCGGCATGATGTAATTGCCCCCTTCGCCCGGCAGCCATCAGGCGTTGGGCGTATCTACCTCTTAATAAAAAACCCCGGGCATCGCTGTCCGGGGTTTTTTGTTTTAGAACAGCAGTTGCATGACCCACATAGAGAGCAGAGCGTTAATTACGCAGACGCCAATAATATGCGGATAGTATTTAGGGTTTACCCCTGCCGTACCGAGACAGCGGCCGGTGTTTTGCACCGGATTACCCATCAGATAGATAGCCGGAAGCAGTACGGTGGCGTCATGCCCGCTGAGCGACCCTGCCACCACCAGGCTTGCGCAGACGCCCACGCCGCCGCCCATGCTCATCACCGACGCCAGCAACACGGTGGCGGCTTCTCCGGGCAGCCCCCACAGCGCCATAATCGGCTCGCAAACGCGGCCAACGATATCCAGCAATCCTGTTACCTTCAGCGCCTGGATGATCACAAAGGCCATTACGACGTTTGGCAGCAGGCTGGTGGTGGCGATGGTAAAGCCACGGCGAGCGCCGTCGATAAAGAGATCCATCAGGTTTTTACGCACTTCGGCGGTCATCTTCTCTCTCCTTGATCTGACGGGTTTCCATGTGCGCAATCCATGCTCTGAGAAAATTGGCACCTATAAATTTAAAGACAAGAATCACTGCCAGCGGGGTGATAACCGGCACGGTGATGCTGGTGAACAGCGCCGCGCCGGACGAGAAGTAATTGGTGATAATTGCGCTACCGCTGGTCTGAAAGGTGGCGAAAATCGCTCGTTCCCTGTCGCTGATAACGCCTTCATCGGCGAGCTCTTTGGTCATACCTGCAGCCGCATCGGTGTTTTGCAAATTGGCGATAAGCGCCAGAGAACAAATGCCTGGAATGCCCAGCAACGGTTTCAAAACGGGCGTCATCAATTGCTGTGCCGCCCGCAGCCCGCCCAGCCCTTCGGTCACTGAAATGATGCCCAGCGACAAAATAACAGACGGTGCCAGTTCCAGCGCAAACAGAAAGCCATCTTTTGCGCCGGTACCGCCTGTGCCGCGAAAAGAGACGCTTGCGGCGCCTTCGCCGTTAACCTGACCAAATGTGCCGTTCAGCACGGTGAAATCAAAGACTCGCCACCATTCGGTGGCTTTGGCGAAAAAGCCAGAAAAGAAAATGATGGTTAGAAAGAAAGCGAGATACCCCACCCACGTCACTTTCCCCTGATTCGGGGATACTTCACTCATGTTGCCTCCTGTTTTTATGTTTCCCTGTCACCACACGCGCAAAAAATAAGCCGGTGGCCTGTCACTAAAAACGAAAAAGCATAAAAAAACGATATCCGCGGGGTGATTATCAGAATTCATTTAGGGGAGGCGAAGGCACCATTCGTGCTTGATATCTCGCAGAAACGCACGGAGGTTTTTCTTTTGGTCATCTTTTTAGTATAAGGTTTACACACGGACAACTACTGTCCAGCTTATTGAAAACGAGGAATAACATGCGCGTAAAAGTCTGTGCAGGGATTGTAGGAGCAGCATTGCTGCTGGCGGGTTGTAGCTCCAGCAATGAGCTGACTGCAGCGGGTCAGGGCGTTCGCTTTGTGGAAGATAAGCCGGGTAACGAGTGCCAGTTTTTAGGCACGGCAACCGGTGAGCAAAGCAACTGGATGTCGGGTCAGCACGGCGAAGAGGGCGGCTCTATGCGTGGCGCGGCCAATGCCCTGCGTAACCAGGCCGCGGCGATGGGTGGCAACGTGATTTACGGAGTAAGCAGCCCGACGCAGGGAATGTTATCCAGCTTCGTGCCAACCGCCAGCCAGATGAATGGCCAGGTCTATAAGTGCCCGAACTGATTGCCTTTTTCCCTCTCCCGCCGGGAGAGGGTTAGGCTGAGGGGAAACTAGCTCTGTCTTAGCTGCAAATCCAGCGGCGTCTTGCTCGGTTCACCGCCAATCTCACGCGCCAGCTTCGGCACCATATAGCCTGACACCAGCGTTAACAGTTCACGCACGATCTGCCGGGCTTCTTCATCCGTCACCATGAAATGGGCCGCACCCTGAACGCGATCCAGCACGTGCAGGTAATAGGGCATCACTCCCGCATCAAACAGCGCATTGCTGAGGTCCGCCAGCACGCGGGCATTATCATTTACGCCGCGCAGCAGCACGCTCTGGTTCAGAAGCGTCACGCCTGCCTTGCGTAAACGCACCATTGCCGCACGAAATGCATCATCAATTTCATTGGCGTGATTGATATGGTTCACCAGCAGCACCTGCAGGCGGGACTGCTCAAGGCGTGAGACCAGTCCGTCGGTGATACGTGCCGGAATAACAATCGGCAGACGGCTGTGTATGCGCAGGCGCTTAATATGCGGAATGGCTTCAAGCTGGGTCAGCAGCCAGTCCAGCTCATGATCTTTCGCCATCAGCGGATCGCCACCGGAAAAAATGATCTCATCCAGCTCAGAATGGGCGGCGATATAGTCCAGCGCGACCTGCCAGTTGCGTTTATTGCCCTGATTTTCGGCATACGGGAAGTGTCGACGGAAGCAATAACGGCAATTTACCGCACAGCCACCTTTCACCAGCAGCAGCGCACGGTTCAGATACTTGTGCAGCAAACCGGGTACCACGCTGTTCTGCTCTTCCAGCGGATCGGTGCTATAGCCCGGTGCCGTAATGAACTCTTCCTGTGCGGTAAGCGTCTGTTTTAATAATGGATCGTCAGGATTGCCTTTCTCCATACGGGCAACAAACGCGCGGGGAACGCGCAGGGCGAAAAGCCGCTTCGCCTCCCGGCCAGCCAGCAAATCGGTATGCTGTTCGAGCTCAAGAAGACGCAGTAATTCATCAGGACTGGTGATTACATCGGCAAGTTGCGATAACCAATCTTCTCTGGACGGGGTGTTTAGGGTTACAATATGCGCCATTTTGTGGCTAAGCTACCAGTTAACAAATTTAGAGGGCCTTATGGCAACGTACTATAGCAACGATTTTCGTGCTGGTCTTAAAATCATGTTGGACGGCGAACCGTATGCGGTTGAAGCCAGCGAATTCGTTAAACCAGGTAAAGGCCAGGCATTTGCACGCGTTAAGCTGCGCCGCCTGCTGACCGGTACCCGTGTCGAAAAAACCTTCAAGTCTACTGACTCCGCTGAAGGCGCTGATGTTGTCGATATGAACCTGACTTACCTGTACAACGACGGTGAGTTCTGGCACTTCATGAACAACGAAACGTTCGAACAGCTGTCTGCTGACGCTAAAGCCATTGGCGATAGCGACAAATGGCTGCTGGATCAGGCTGAGTGCATCGTGACCCTGTGGAACGGCCAGCCTATCGCGGTTACCCCACCGAACTTCGTTGAACTGGAAATCGTTGAAACTGACCCAGGTCTGAAAGGTGACACCGCCGGTACAGGTGGTAAGCCAGCGAAACTGTCTACCGGTGCCGTGGTTAAAGTGCCACTTTTCGTACAGACTGGCGAAGTGATCAAAGTGGATACCCGCTCCGGCGAATACGTATCTCGCGTGAAGTAAGTGTTAAGGCGCAGCGTTGCTGCGCCTGATTTTTGCAGGCAGGGATGATGAAACGCACCGTTAAAATTCTGCTTCTGTTAGCGCTGTCCAGCGCGTTGCTTTCCGGCTGTAATACCACACGTGGAATGGGGGAGGATATCCAGGATCTCGGCCATATCATTTCTCACGCCGCCAGCTAATCCCGTCTAATTTTCCTAAAAATGCTTCCTTTTCCGTCAACTGGCGGGATCTTGTCTATTCTTAAGTTGCTATACACAAAACAACTCTGGCTATAAAAGGAAGATATTATGGTTAAGAAGACAATTGCAGCGATCTTTTCAGTTCTGGTACTTTCTTCAGTATTAACGGCCTGTAATACCACGCGCGGCGTTGGTCAGGACATTTCTGAAGGCGGTAGTGCAATCTCCGGCGCGGCAACAAAAGCTCAGCAGTAATTTAAAAACGGTACGGGCCCGGACGGGTTTCGTACCGTCAGTTTTCTGATTCCTGCAGAGATAAAAACGGGGAAAAGCGCGTATCCATATGCAATTTCATGCGGATATTTCGCTTATAGGTATAGACCGTTTTTCCATTGATACTCAGGTGAGTGGCAATCTTCTGATTGCTTGCGCCATCCATCCACAGCGTCAACACCTTCTCCTCCTGGCGAGTGAGCAGAGGGGCCGCGACCGCAGGGATCTCAACGCTTGCGCGAGTCGTCAGGGCGTCGTTGATGACCGTCGCCAGCGTCTCCAGTCCGACATTTTTGGTAAGCGAAGCCCATATCGGAAATTGGGACAGAAAGCCTGCCATCTCTTTATCTTCCCCCGACTGCAGCAAAATGAAAGGCACTTTTTCACTGGCGTTCAGCAGGGAAGAAAGCTGCTGGAAATGATGAATGTCCTGCATAAAGCCGTGCAGATCGGCGATAACCACCGATGGATCCCACTGCAGAATATGCTCTCTGGCGAGGATGAGATTATTCAGCCCGGTCACGACGAAGTGCCCGGGAAACAAACCGGAATGATTGAGCCATGCTTCAAACCCCGCGCGGGTGAAGTGACATCGGTCAATCAAAAGAATTTTGAACATAATAGATTCGCAGTCGGCTAGTGGTTTGGCTTCCTGCCATCAGAAAGCACATCATGATAGAGAAGTCGGATGAGTGATAAATGCCTGAACTACGCGCCATACTGAGGCTATTTCTTGCCTTAACAGGTTCAGCACAAAGGGATTGAAAAAAAATCGTTCGTTAACCAAAATAAGTGACCTAATCTATGCCTTACGGGACGACCCGTAAGCGTTTCGTTCACCGGGGACGGCCCCAACTTGCAGTTAAGTTAAGGAGCCTGAAATGTCCTGGATTATTCTTGTTATCGCCGGTCTGCTCGAAGTGGTTTGGGCAATTGGTCTGAAGTACACCCACGGATTTACCCGCCTGACACCCAGCGTGATTACCGTTACCGCCATGATTGTGAGTATTGTGCTGCTCTCCTGGGCGATGCGCTCTTTGCCGGTGGGGACGGCCTATGCTGTCTGGACGGGCATTGGTGCAGTGGGCGCGGCGATTACCGGGATTTTGCTGCTGGGAGAGTCGGCGAGTCTGGCGCGTATCGCCAGCCTCGCGTTGATTGTGTGCGGTATCATTGGGCTGAAACTCAGCGCCCACTAATGCGGTTGTTCTACCCAGATGAGTTTTGACACATCAAACCCTTGCCGGGTCGCAACGTCCAGCATCTGCTGTTTCATCTCTGACGAAATGGTCGGCGTGCGGGAGAGTATCCATAAATAGTCGCGATCCGGCCCGCAGACCAGCGCATGGCGGTACTCTCTGTCGAGGGCGATGACATTGTACCCGCCATAGAACGGGCCAAAGAACGAGACTTTTAGCGCGGCCCGGCGCGGGTCGCCGGTAAAGTACGCTTTTCCCGTCGACTGTTGCCACATCTGCCGATCCGGATTGTATCCACGGTTGATCACCTGAATACCCCCGTCGTCCATCGAACTGTAATGTGCTGTGACTTTCTCTAACCCCCGCTCAAACCGATGATCGAGCCGGGCGATTTCATACCAGGTTCCGAGGAAACGTTGAGCGTCGAAATTACTTACAACAGTGACGCCGGAGGGAGGGGTAGGGGAACTGCAGGCAACCACTAAAAACACGGCTGTCACCGCGGCGATAACAGGCAGAATGCGCATAGGAGTTTCCTTACTGTTTTTTGTTAAGTGTAGATGACAGCAGGGAAATTGCGGAAGATTGTGCAGCGTGTTTCGCCGGGTGGCGCTGCGCTTACCCGGCCTATACAACGCGTAAATTTTGTAGGCCGGGTAAGGCGAAGCCGCCACCCGGCAAAGGTTTAGTGTAGCGCGTCGAGGATACGGTAAGCCGTTTCCACCCGTACCGGGTTCGGATAGCTTTTATTTGCGAGCATCACAATACCGATCTGCTTTTCAGGAATAAACGCCACGTAGCTGCCAAACCCACCCGTAGAGCCCGTTTTATGCACCCAGGAGGCTTTTACTGGCGGAGCCGGAGGATTCACTTCTGCGACCGGCAACGGCGCCAGTGCAACCTTATTATCGCTGCCATCCACCACGGTTTTGGCATCGACCGGCCAGTTGAGCATCTCCCAGCCTAACCCTTGATACATGGCACCCACGCGCCAGTAGCGAGACTGCGCCAGCGCAATACCCTGCTGCAGAGTGGACGGCGGGAGTGTCTCAGGTGCCATATTGGCCATCACCCAGCTCGCCATATCTTTGACGTTAGATTTCACGCCATAGGCTTCTGCATCCAGCATACCAGGCGAAACGTGGACCGCTTTTCCCTCACGATAACCCCATGCGTAGTGCGGCTCTTCAGCGTGTGGAACGTTTATCCACGTATGGTTGAGTTTCAGGGGCTTAAAGACCCGCTCCGCCATGGCCTGCTCGAAGCGCATGCCGGAAGGTTTAACGGCCAGTGAGCCAAACAAACCGATGCTGGTGTTGGCGTACAGACGCGTGGTACCCGGTGCCCACTTTGGCTGCCAGGACTGGTAGAAACGCAGCAGAGAGGCGTTATCGGTGACATCATCCGGTACCTGCAACGGCAATCCGCCTGCGGTATAGGTTGCCAGGTCGAGCAGGCGAATGCCTTGCCACTGCTTGCCCGTCAAATCAGGCCAATATTTCGTGACCGGGTCGGCCAGCGAAATCTCTTTGCGGGCAATGGCATCGCCACCCAGCACGCCGGTGAAGGTTTTGCTGACGGAGCCCAGCTCAAATAAGGTTTGCGGCGTGACGGGCTTATTCGCCGCAACGTCTGCTTTACCGAAAGTAAAATAGTGTGGCTGGCCCTGATAAATGACGGCCACGGCCATACCGGGTATGGCCTGCGCCTTCATCAGGGGCGTAACGGTACGTTCCACGACGTCAGCCAGCTGTTTTTCTGACATCGGCGCGGCAAAAGCAGAGCAGGCAACGCTGAGCAGCAGGGCGCAGCTTAGGGATTTTTTCATCATCAGTTATCTTCCGTAATAGCGAATCAAGGGGATGTCCGGGCCCGTCAGACGTTCGTAGTCTGGGTGATTTGACTGAGGCTGACAAACGGTTAAATTTAGCATTAGCTGTTAATTTTTCTAACGGAAGGAACCATGACACGCAGCTATCTCCCTCTTAATTCGCTTCGGGCGTTCGAAGCCGCCGCCAGGCACCTCAGTTTTACTCATGCCGCGATTGAGCTGAATGTGACCCATTCCGCGATTAGCCAGCACGTGAAGGCGCTGGAACAACACCTTAACTGCCAGCTGTTTGTCCGCGTTTCGCGCGGGTTGATGTTAACCACCGAAGGCGAGAATCTGCTGCCGGTGCTGAATGACTCCTTCGATCGTATCGCAGGCATGCTGGATCGCTTTGCTAACCATCGGGCGCAGGAGAAGCTGAAAATTGGCGTGGTGGGGACCTTTGCCACTGGGGTGTTATTTTCACAGCTGGATGATTTCCGTCGCAGTTATCCGCATATCGATCTTCAGCTTTCCACGCACAACAATCGCGTCGATCCGGCAGCTGAGGGGCTTGATTACACCATTCGCTACGGTGGGGGAGCGTGGCACGGCACGGAGGCGACGTTCCTCTGTTCAGCGCCGCTGGCACCACTTTGCACGCCGGACATTGCAGCCGCGCTGCACACCCCTGCCGATATCCTGAAGTTTACCCTGCTGCGCTCTTACCGGCGCGACGAGTGGACAGCCTGGATGCAGGCCGCCGGAGAAAACCCGCCTTCACCCACGCATCGGGTGATGGTGTTTGATTCGTCGGTCACTATGCTGGAGGCCGCACAGACAGGCACAGGCATTGCTATCGCCCCTGTCGATATGTTTACCCATCTGCTGAACAGCGAGCGCATTGTGCAGCCGTTTACGACGCAGATTGATCTTGGCAGTTACTGGCTAACGCGGCTGCAGTCACGCGCCCAAACCCCGGCAATGCGTGAATTTGCTCAGTGGCTGGTGGGGAAGATGCAGAAATAACAGGCCCGCCGGAGGGCGGGCCTGGTGTGTCAGATAGTGACTACGGCAATCAGTGTGACCACGGTCAGGATGGTTGCCAGACCGTAGAACACCCATTTACCGCTCGGTACGTGGATCTTAAGATCATGCATCGCATGATGGATACGGTGCAGGCCGCACCACAGCGGCAGGACAATCATCAGGAAGATGAATACCCGACCAATAAAACTACCTGCAAATGCCAGGACGCGCTCATAGCTCAGCGCATCACCGGGGAACAGACCCAGCGGCAGCATAATGCCGACCAGCAGTATAATGACAGGCGCAATGATGGCACTCCACATGCCGCCTGCGCCAAAGAGGCCCCAGAAGACCGGCTCGTCTGAACGTTTTGGATTTGGATTGATCACAATAGTCTCCTTACCAGAACAGTGCGACAAACAGAATGACCACAGAGACCACTGCCGTCACTGCCCAAAGCCCTTTAATGACCGGCTCTGGCCCCATTTTTTCGCCTTTTACGATAATATTCGCCGCTTTTGGCGCCAGTTCAAACCAGGTTTTGGTATGAAGCAGGGCGGCTGCGAGCACAATCAGGTTCAGGATCACGATGATCGGGTTTTGCAGGAACCCGACAAAACTGGCCCAGGTTTCAGGACCATGTTTGAGGGCAAAGACGCCATACATCAGTTCAAGGCTGAACCAGACCGCAGGCACCGCAGTGCCTTCACGCAGCATATAGAAGCGATAAAACGGCAGTTTCTTCCACCAGGTGGACGGCATCGGCCGCACGTAGGCTTTGCGTTTAGTCGTCATCATGCACTCCTTAGCGTGGTTTCAGGGTGGCGATAAGAAAGTCTTTCGAGCTTTCCACTTTACCCTGCTGAATAGCGGCGGCCGGGTCGACGTGCTTCGGACAGACTTCGGAGCAGTAGCCCACAAAAGTACAGCTCCAGACGCCGTTCTGGCTGTTAAGCTGCGGCATACGTTCTTTTTTACCGTGGTCGCGGCTATCCTCGTTGTAGCGGTGCGCCAGCGTGATCGCCGCCGGGCCGATGAACTCAGGGTTCAGGCCAAACTGTGGACACGCGGCGTAGCAAAGACCGCAGTTGATGCACCCGGAGAACTGATGGTATTTCGCCATCTGGGCGGGTGTCTGGGTATTCGGTCCCTGATCCGGCGTGCGCGGGTTGCCAATGATGTACGGCTTAATGGCTTCCAGGCTTTCGATAAAGTGGGTCATATCGACCACCAGATCGCGCTCAATCGGGAAGTTGCCCAGCGCTTCAACCTTGATGCCTTTGGTGTAATCACGCAGGAAGGTTTTACAGGCCAGTTTCGGTACTTTGTTCACCATCATGCCGCAGGAGCCGCAGATGGCCATGCGGCAGGACCAGCGGTAGCTCAGGTCCGGTGCCAGGTTATCCTTGATATAGCCGAGCGCATCCAGCAGAGAGGTTTGCTCGTCATAGGGCACTTCATAGAAAGCGCTGTGTGGCGCGGTGTCCACTTCCGGGTTGTAGCGCACCACTTCAACTTTCAGTGTTTGCATCTCAGCCATTCGCCTTCTCCTTCTTCTCGGCGGCTTCTGCTTCTGCGCCGTAAACGCGTTTAGCCGGTGGCAGCGTTGTGATCTTCACGTCGCTGTAGTCCAGACGAGTGGTGCCATCCGCGTCGCGCCAGGCGAGGGTGTGTTTCAGGAAATTGACGTCGTCACGCTCGGTGCAGCCCTCATCAAGACGCTGATGTGCCCCGCGTGACTCTTTGCGTGCCAGCGCAGAGTGCGCCATACATTCCGCGACGTTCAGGCCGTGACCGAGCTCGATGGTATAAAGCAGGTCGGTGTTGAACACGCTGGAGGTGTCGGTGATGCGCACGCGTTTGAAACGCTCCTGCAGTTCCGCCAGCTTATCGACAGTTTTCTGCATCAGCTCTGGTGTACGGTAGATACCGCAGCCCTCTTCCATCGACATGCCCATTTCGTCGCGGATTTTCGACCAGTTTTCGTTGCCTTCCTGATTGACCAGATCCTTCAGCCGTTTCTCTACGTCAGCGACCTGCGCGTCCAGTGCTGCGCCGTTGGCTTCGCCCGCCGTTGCGGCACGCTCCATCGCGCGTTCGCCCGCCATGCGGCCAAAGACAACCAGCTCCGCCAGCGAGTTTGACCCGAGACGGTTGGCACCGTGCAGGCCGACAGAGGAGCATTCGCCGACGGCGAACAACCCTTTGATGCGCGTTTCACACTGCTGGTCGGTTTCGATCCCACCCATGGTGTAGTGCGCTGTTGGGCGTACCGGAATCGGCTCTTTCACCGGGTCGACACCCACGTAGGCTTTTGCCAGCTCGCAGATGAACGGCAGACGTTCCAGCAGTTTCTTCTCGCCGAGGTGACGCAGATCGAGGTAGACCACATCGCCACGCGGCGTGGAGATCGTGTTGCCTTTGCGCCACTCATGCCAGAAGGCCTGAGACACTTTGTCGCGCGGGCCGAGCTCCATGTATTTGTTTTTCGGCTCACCGAGCGGCGTTTCCGGGCCCATGCCGTAATCCTGCAGATAACGGTAGCCATTCTTGTTGACCAGAATACCGCCTTCGCCACGGCAACCTTCCGTCATCAGAATGCCGGAACCCGGCAGGCCGGTAGGATGATACTGGACAAATTCCATATCGCGCAGCGGTACGCCGTGGCTGAGCGCCATGCCCATACCGTCACCGGTGACGATGCCGCCGTTGGTGTTGTAGCGATAAACCCGGCCCGCGCCGCCCGTTGCCATCACTACCGCGTTAGCGCGGATCTGCACGAGCGTGCCTTCCATCATGTTCATCGCCACCAGACCACGCGCGTGACCGTCATCGACCAGAATATCGAGGACAAAATGTTCGTCAAAACGCTGGATTTGTGGGAACTGAAGGGAGGTCTGGAACAGGGTGTGCAGCATGTGGAAGCCGGTCTTATCAGCGGCAAACCAGGTGCGTTCAATTTTCATTCCGCCGAAGCGGCGAACGTTGACGCTGCCGTCCGGACGGCGACTCCACGGGCAGCCCCACTGTTCAAGCTGGGTCATCTCCGTTGGACAGTGATGTACAAAGTAGTCAACGACATCCTGTTCGCAAAGCCAGTCGCCCCCTGCAACCGTGTCGTGGAAATGGTATTCGAAGCTGTCATGATCCTGCGCAACGGCGGCGGATCCTCCTTCTGCGGCAACCGTGTGGCTGCGCATCGGATAGACTTTTGAAATCAGTGCGATTTTAGCGTTGGGATTAGCCTGTGCTGCAGCAATCGCAGCACGTAATCCCGCTCCGCCAGCGCCTATTACGGCAAGATCGGCTTGAAAAGTTTGCACGACATTCCTCCAGATTTTTGTTATTTCGCAACGCGATAAACTAAAGGTAGCCCACCTGTCCGCAAGGACGATTGCGAAAGCGTTTCCACTGCTCCTTTATGGGTAAAGAAGTATAACCGCGCGAACGGCAGGGAAATTTGACGTGTTCGATTTTTTTGCTGTTCTGTGCGGTGATTTATCATCGTGAATGATGAATTCCGTCACGTGATAGTTGCCCTAAATGAAATGCGATTTTTATTGCGCAAAATTTGTCTCTGTCCGTGCTAACGAGTAGACTTCGTGCCCTTGTCTGAAATCGGAGAATTACCCATGAGCGAAACGGCCACCTGGCAGCCGAGCGCATCCATCCCCAATCTGCTGAAACGCGCTGCAATTATGGCGGAGATCCGCCGCTTCTTTGCCGACCGCGGAGTCCTTGAGGTGGAAACGCCGTGCATGAGTCAGGCTACGGTAACGGATATTCATCTGGTGCCGTTTGAAACCCGTTTTGTTGGCCCCGGCCATTCACAGGGCATGAACCTCTGGCTGATGACCAGCCCGGAATACCACATGAAACGCCTGCTGGCGGCAGGGTGTGGCCCGGTGTATCAGTTGTGCCGCAGTTTCCGTAATGAAGAGATGGGGCGTCACCATAATCCGGAATTCACCATGCTGGAGTGGTACCGTCCGCATTACGATATGTACCGCCTGATGAACGAGGTGGACGATCTGCTGCAGCAGGTTCTCGACTGCTCAGAAGCGGAAACGCTCTCTTATCAGCAGGCTTTCCAGCGTTATCTGGAAATTGATCCACTGTCAGGGGATAAAACCCAGCTGCGCGAAGTCGCGGCAAAACTGGATCTGAGCAACGTGGCGGATACTGAAGAAGATCGCGACACGCTGCTGCAACTGCTCTTCACCTTTGGGGTTGAACCGCAGATTGGCAAAGATCGTCCGACTTTCGTCTACCACTTCCCGGCAAGCCAGGCTTCTCTGGCGCAGATCAGCACTGAAGATCACCGCGTGGCGGAGCGTTTTGAGGTCTATTACAAGGGCATTGAGCTGGCGAATGGTTTCCACGAACTGACCGACGCCCGCGAACAGCAGCAGCGTTTTGAGCAGGATAACCGCAAGCGCGCCGCGCGCGGTCTGCCGCAGCAGCCTATTGATACTAACCTGCTGGAGGCCCTGAAAGCGGGTCTGCCGGATTGTTCTGGCGTGGCGTTGGGTGTGGATCGTCTGGTGATGCTGGCGCTGGGCGCAGAACAGCTGGGCGATGTGATTGCTTTTACCGTCGATCGAGCCTGACGGCAGTACCCCCTCTCCCACGGGAGAGGGGTACTGGCTGGCTTACAAACTCCCCGCCGGGCGTTTACGTGCCGCAGAGGTTAATGTTTTTCCTGTCTTAAGTCCGTCCAGGCTTTCCAGACGCATCTGGAACGGTGGGAACGGCATATCAATACCGTGCTCACGGAAGCCAGCCAGAATCAGCTGGTGGATCTCATGGCGCAGCGGCATACGGTGCCCCATTTCGGCGGCGTAAATACGCAATTCGAAAATCTGGATACCTTGCTGGAGATCGACCAGGAACACTTCCGGCGCCGGGTTATCAAGGACCAGCGTGCAGCGTTCGGCGGCGGTGTAGAGGATCTGTGTGACCTCTTCACTGTTGGCATCCGAGGGCGCCGGTACCGTCAGCACCACACGCGTGACGGAGTCTGACAGCGACCAGTTGATAAACTGCTCGGTGATAAACGCCTTGTTGGGCACGATGATCTCTTTGCGATCCCAGTCGCTGATCGTGGTGGCGCGGGTGTTGATTTTGGTGATGCTGCCTGTCAGATCGCGGATCGTCACCGTATCGCCAATACGAATCGGTTTTTCAAACAGGATAATCAGGCCGGACACAAAGTTAGCGAAAATCTCCTGCATGCCAAAGCCCAGACCAAACGTCAGCGCGGCAACCAGCCACTGCAATTTAGACCACTCAATACCAATCATGGAGAATCCAACCATCCCGCCAAAGAGCAGAATCAGGTATTTGGTGATGGTGGTAATGGCATAGCCCGTACCGGGGGTTAAATCCAGGTGCTGCAACAGCGCCAGCTCCAGCAGTGCCGGGAAATTACGCACCAGCTGCGTGGTGATGATCAACACCAGAATGGCAATCAGCACCGCACCTAAGGTTATGGGCTCCAGGCTCTCCACACCCTGCACCGTGGACGTCACATCCCATAGCGAGATGTTCTCCAGGAAACCAAACGCGGAGTGGATTTCTGACCACAGGAAGATCACCGACAGCAGCGCAATCAGCATCAGGATGGAGCGTACCAGACGCAGAGACTGGGTGCTGATAGCGTCGAGATCCAGCTCAACCTCGTCCGCATCTATCGTGCCTTCGGTGCTGTTGACGTGGTTTGGCTCATCCTCGCCTCGCGCACGCTGGGCGAGGATCTCTGCCCGACGGTGCTTGGCGCGGTCAAACGCCAGACGGCGTCGCTGGATCAACATCCCCCGGCGGATGACGTGATAGATCACCAGCAGCAGGAACCAGATGGCAACGGAGGTTTCCAGTCGCGCCAGCAGTGCCTGCGAGGTCGCCAGGTAACCCACCGCCGCTGCCAGCATGGCAACCAGGGGGGCGCACAGCAGCAGGTTCCAGAGCATGCGGTTAAACATGTTGTCGCCGCTGCCGGTTTTATCCAGATAGAGCGGTATACCAGCCCGTTTCAGGCTGAGCGTGACGATGGCCAGCGCACCGCATATCAACATAAAGCAGAGACGGCCCAGCGAGCCCGAAAACTCCCGGTCATTGAGATTATCAAACATGATCAGCGCCATAATCAGCGGCACAATCAGCCCGATGCTCATCAGGTAGTAACGCATGGCGCGCGCCACGCGGTTACGCGGCCAGCCAAAGTGAGCAATGAACAGACCATTCGGTCGCGCAAACGTGGCGCAAATCATCACTACCCACAGCAGGGGGACGGTAGCGGTCACGCCATCGCCAATGGCGACCGCGAGCGGGTAGGGCCAGGCCTCCCTCAGGCCATAACCGAGCGTCATCCACAGGACCGGCAGCGGCGAGGCGACAAGTATTGACCAGAACACGGTACGCAGCGTCAGCCAGAAGTGATCCTGCGTAACCTTACCCACCCGGGCGCTGGAGCGTTCCAGGAAGCGGGTGAAGTGTCTGCGTGAGTAAATGCTAAAGCCCACCAGAATCAACGCGCCCAGAAGAGGGAAAATGGTCTCTTTGCTGGTGAGCATCATCACGCTGGCTTTTCCAAGCTGGCTAAAGGTATCCAGCGAGATCAAACGGCGCAGATCCTGAACGATCTCGATTGGCCATGAGAAGGTCATTGGGCGCACGTCAGAGGTCCAGAAGAGATAACGGTGCGTTGCCTCGTTCACCTCTTTCAGCGCATCTTCCAGCTGACTGTTGGAGACCTTCAGCTTGGTCAGCTCCAGAATCAGCGTATCCCCGCCCTGTAACAGGGAGTTCAGCAGCTCGCGCTGGGTCCGCAACTGGGCTTCCAGAATACGATTTTGCTCGCTGGTGAGAGGCTGCCCATCGGCCTGACGGATCTGGCGGATTTGCGGCTGTTTATTGAGAAGGTCTTCATAGTGCAGGCGTTGAACACGCAGTTGCGCCATCTCGGTATCCAGTTGCTGCGGTTTTGGCATCTCCGGCAGGCGTGAAACCTGGGCGCGTAATGCCTCTCCCAGCAGGTTGGACGAGCCCAGCCATTGAGACTGTTCACGCAGGGTGTTGAGCGCCTGGCGAACCTGAAGGGTTTGATTGGTGGCCTGACGTTGCTGGGACGCCACCAGATCCATACGCTGCGCCTGCTGATTCAGTGCAGCAGAGAGTTCACGGTTAACCTTAAACTGGTCAACGATGCCCGCTGGCAGGTTATCGCTGTTTTCTGCCAGCAGCTCGGTGCTTTCGAGCGCGCGCTCTGCTTCACGCTGGCGCTGGCTGTTAAGTTGATTACGTAAAGCCTGCAGGTAAGCATCGAGCTGTTCGCTCTGCTTTTGCGCCAGTTCGGAGCGCATCCGCGACAGCTCCTGGCGGTTGTTTGCCGAGAGCTGCGCCAGCTCCAGTTCATCGACCAGTGCTTTAAGTCTGGCTGATTCAGCCTGAAGCGACAGATTTTGCGCCTGGTTCTGCGGTGTGTTACCCGTTTGGGTACCGATACGGCGCTCAACCTCGTTGAGCTGACGGCGGGCATCGGTTTGCTGTTGCGGAAGCTGGCTCAGCGAGTCGGCGATTTCACGTGCGCGTTCCTGCTCCTGCTGTGCCAGACGGCTCTTTTCCAGAAGCTGACTGCTAACCTGCAGGATCTCCTGATTCAACGCGTCAGAGGTCATGCCAGCAGGCACATCGCGCGGTTCATCGCGCAGATTGCTCAACTGATTGCGTAGCGTTTGCGAGAGTTTGGGGAAGTTGTCGATAACCTGCTGATATTGCTGAGCGCGCTCGAGGGAGCCTTTCCGCTCCTCAAGCGCATTCAGTGCAGACTGGAGCGACTCCACGGTCTCTGGCTGAGCGGGTTTTGCCGCTTTCGCCTGCTCCAGTTCCTGGGTTATCTGTTTTGCGTCGGGGGCTGTCGCTGCGTACGCCCCCATGCTGAGGCACCAGGCCATCAGTAGTACGATAATCGGGCGCACGTCAGCGTTCCTTCTGTTGTTAGCCTTCGTCTTTTTTGTCGTCAACCAGCGGGCTGGCGTCAAGTTCGGCCTTGATCTCTTCTTCCGGGAGCGGTGCAGGCTCTGCGTCCGGCGTCACGAAAGGTTCAGTCGAGACCGCCAGCGGCTGGCCGAGTTTGGTGACCGACAGGCTCTGGAGCTGTTCAACCAGTTTCACTTTGCCAGGGGCAAAGAGGTTGATAACCGTGGAACCCAGCTTGAAGCGACCCATCTCCTGGCCTTTCAGCAGAGCGACCGCGCCTTCTTCTTCACCGGCAGGCCAGGTCCAGCGTTTGATCACGCCTTCACGTGGTGGGGTGATGGTTCCAGCCCAGACCGTTTCGATGCTGCCGACAATCGTTGCACCCACCAGAATCTGCGCCATTGGGCCAAACTCAGTATCAAACAGGCAGATGACGCGTTCGTTACGCGCGAACAGGTTGGGAACGTTTTGTGCGGTCAGGTGGTTCACGGAGAACAGATCGCCCGGCACGTAGATCATTTCACGCAGGATCCCGTTGCACGGCATGTGCACGCGGTGATAGTCACGCGGAGAGAGATAGGTGGTGGCGAAGGTACCGTTGCGGAACAGATCCGCCATCAGGTAGTTACCCGCCAGCAGCGCTTCCAGGCTGTAGTTGTGGCCTTTTGCCTGCAGGATTTTGTCGTCTTCGATGTTACCCAACTGGCTAATCACGCCATCCGCAGGCATGACCAGCACGTTAGGATCGGTATCAACCGGGCGGACTTCGTCACGCAGAGGGCGCACGAAGAATTCGTTGAAGGTGCGATAGCTGGCGGTATCTGGCTTCTGCGCCTCTTTCATGTCGACCTTGTAATATTTTACGAAAAGGTCGATGACCAGTTTGGTCAGCCAGCCCGCTCGTTTGCTCGCGCCCCAGCCCGCCAGGCGAGTGAGCCACAGTTTTGGCAGAATGTATTGAAGCGAAAGTTTAAATGCGTTTAACAAGGTAGCCTCCAGGCCATTTTTTGTCGTTCCTGATCCGGCTGTAATCAGCCGGAACCTGAAAAAAGGGGACGATTTTAGCGATGCTTAGCTTAGTTGTCAGTTATCAGAATCAGAAAAGTTTTTACGCGTTTTTACCTGATCCATGCTCTCAAGAATGCGGTGGTAGTTATCAAAGCGGGTCTCCGCAATCTCACCTTTCTCGACCGCTTCGCGGATGGCACAGCCCGGGTCGTTATCGTGTTTGCAATCCCGGTATTTGCAAGCCCCTAAATAATCATGGAATTCGACAAATCCGTTGAAGATTTGTTCCGGTTCAAGGTGCCACAAACCGAATTCGCGCACGCCCGGAGAGTCAATCACATCGCCGCCATGCGGGAAGTGGTAGAGACGAGAAGCGGTAGTGGTGTGCTGGCCCAGGCCCGAGACATCAGAGACATCGTTAGTCAGAATTTCTTGCTGGAGACCGAGAAGATTATTCAGCAGGCTGGATTTCCCCACGCCGGACTGACCCGCAAAGATACTGATGCGCCCGGTCAGCGCTTCTTCTAAGGGTTTCAGGCCATCTTTGGTGTAGCTGGAGACCATCAGCACGCGATATCCGATCTTGCGGTAGATATCCATCTGCTCATTCACGAAATCCATACCTTCATCATCCAGCAGATCGATCTTGTTCAGAACAATGATCGGCTCAACCTGTAACGTTTCGCAGGCAACAAGGTAGCGGTCGATAATATTGAGCGACAGCTCGGGCAAAATCGCCGAGACGATGACGATCTGGTTGATATTGGCGGCAATGGGTTTTACCCCGTCGTAGAAATCGGGACGGGTAAGTACCGACGTGCGCTCGTGAACCGCTTCAACGATACCTTTGACCGTTACGCCTTCCGCCGCCTCTTTACCTGGACGCCAGACAACGCGATCGCCGGTGACCAGCGAACGAATAGTCCGTCGAATGTTGCAACGGTGGATCTCACCGTCGGCGGATTCCACGTCGGCATGCATACCGAAACGGCTGATGACGACGCCTTCCGTCGGTTCACCAAACAGGTTGTCGTCGTAATCGACCTTCTCCGAAGTGGTTTTAAGGCGGCGCTGGTGATTGGCATTCACGCGGCGCTGCTGCCCTTTGGAGAGTTTATTTTTACTCAATCGCGCTGGCTCCTGGTCGCCCGTAAGGGGCAAAACCTCTATGATACACTCTAATTAATACTAGTTAACCTGCTACAGCCGGTTATGCGAGAAGGGTGGAAAATAACATGAGCGCGGATGAAAACAACCTGATTTGGATCGATCTTGAAATGACCGGGCTGGATCCCGAGCGCGATCGCATTATTGAGATTGCCACGCTGGTCACCGATGCAAACCTGAATATTCTGGCGGAAGGGCCAACCATTGCGGTGCACCAGTCCGACGATCAGCTGGCGTTGATGGATGAGTGGAACGTGCGTACCCACACCGGCAGCGGGCTGGTTGAACGCGTGAAGGCGAGCACGATGGGCGACCGCGAGGCGGAGCTGGCGACGCTTGAGTTTCTGAAACAGTGGGTCCCGGCGGGCAAATCCCCTATCTGCGGTAATAGCATTGGCCAGGATCGTCGTTTCCTGTTTAAGTACATGCCGGAGCTGGAGTCTTACTTCCACTACCGTTATCTGGACGTGAGCACCCTTAAAGAGCTGGCGCGCCGCTGGAAACCCGAAATCCTCGATGGCTTTAAAAAGCAGGGTACGCATCAGGCGATGGACGATATCCGTGAGTCCGTCGCGGAGCTGGCGTACTATCGCGAAAACTTTATTAAGCTGTGATTTTGAGACCTGGCGCCTTGCGTGGCCGGGTTTTTGTCGTTAAATTGTTCAGCTTGCCGATTAAATAAGCACTTGAACTGATTTTCGAAAAAATCGCGTTGAGGGGGGTTGCAGCTAAAAGGATTTCTCGTATAATGCGCCTCCCGTAACGACAGAGAAATACGCGTTACGACAGCAACAAAAGCAGTACAAATTTGCGGGAATAGCTCAGTTGGTAGAGCACGACCTTGCCAAGGTCGGGGTCGCGAGTTCGAGTCTCGTTTCCCGCTCCAAAATTTGAAAAGTATCGCAAGATACGCCAGCACCAGAACACCCAAGCGGGAATAGCTCAGTTGGTAGAGCACGACCTTGCCAAGGTCGGGGTCGCGAGTTCGAGTCTCGTTTCCCGCTCCAAAATTTGAAAAGTATCGCAAGATACGCCAGCACCAGAACACCCAAGCGGGAATAGCTCAGTTGGTAGAGCACGACCTTGCCAAGGTCGGGGTCGCGAGTTCGAGTCTCGTTTCCCGCTCCAAAATTTGAAAGTATCGCAAGATACGCACAGCTTCAGAACACCCAAGCGGGAATAGCTCAGTTGGTAGAGCACGACCTTGCCAAGGTCGGGGTCGCGAGTTCGAGTCTCGTTTCCCGCTCCAAATTCTTCTTGATATCAAAAATATCCACAGCGATAAAATGCGTTGGGGACGTTTTCTATTACTTCCGAAATACTCTTGTAAACAGAGTTATCCACAGATTTTGGGTATGACCGAAACCGTGTGAAAAGTTAGCAGGGTGAATAGTATCTCTGTAACTTGCTGTATATGCTTGAGAAAATTTGATTTCAAAATGTTATTGAGATCACTTGACCTCATCTCCAGCCCTGATGCTGCTTGAGTTTGTAATTTTATTCACAGGCTGTGAATAGTTCACGCATCCCGCGGAAGCCCTTTTTCTATCACCCTCACCAGGCGTTGTTTTTGCGGTGGTTGCACCTCAACCACGCAGGCATTTCGCTTCTCGATTTGCTGCGCAATCGCCCACTCTATGTGTTCATCGAGAAGTGGGTGCTCACCTCTACGGCTCTCAAGCGCCCGGATATTCGCTTCATCCCACGGGGCATTCCCCAGCGCAACGGCGACATTACGCAGCCAGCGCAGATGGCCAATACGGCGAATGGCCGAACCTTCCGTCACTTTCAGGAACCAGGCTTCACTCCAGGCGAACAGTTCAATGAGCTGTGGCGCATGCAGCGCCTTACGCGGGCTAAAATCCTCTTCGTCTGTGAGCTGCGAATAACGGTTCCACGGGCAAATTAACTGGCAGTCGTCGCAGCCGTAGATGCGATTGCCAATAAGTGGTCGGAACTCTTCAGGGATCGCCCCTTCCAGTTCGATGGTGAGGTAAGAGATGCAGCGTCGGGCATCCACCGTATAGGGCTCAACGATAGCGCCCGTCGGGCAGATAGTCATACAGGCCACGCAGCGCCCACAACCTTCTTCTACCGGGCCGTCTACCGGCAGTGGTAAATCAATCAGCAGTTCACCAAGGAAAAAGAACGATCCGGCGTCGCGGCTCAGAATAAGTGAGTGCTTACCAGTCCAGCCAAGCCCGGCTTTTTCAGCGATAGGGCGCTCAAGAACAGGCGCGGAGTCGACAAACGGTCTAAAATTCAGCGAAACACAGTGCTGCTGAATAGTTTCGCCGAGTTTTTTTAGTCGGTTACGCAGAAGCTTATGGTAATCACGCCCCAGGGCATACCGGCTAACGTAACCGAGAGAGGGATTTTTTAACGTACGCGCAAAAGCCGCGTTGGCGGGAAGATAATTCATGCGTACGCTGATAACGCGTAACGTACCCGGCAACAGCTCGTGTGGACGGGCCCGCATCATGCCGTGACGTGCCATCCACTCCATTTCGCCGTGGTATTGTTTATCCAGCCAGGCCTGCAGTTTTGGCTCGCTGGCGGAGAGATCGGTGTCGGTGATCCCCACCTTCTGGAAGCCCAGTTCAGCACCCCACTGTTTTATTTTTTGCGCTAACTGATTGAGATCGAGGGGCTGTGACATGACGGACCATACTGTGAAGAAAAACCCCGCAAGTATACCACATTCCATCTGGCATGCGGATGACCTCAGACGCGCCGAAAAAGAGGCCGCAGACAGTCTTGGCATTACCCTTTATGAGCTCATGCAACGGGCGGGCGAGGCGGCATTCAACATTGCCCGCAGTGCGTATCCGCAATCCGGCCACTGGCTCATTTTATGCGGACACGGCAATAACGGCGGCGATGGTTACGTTGTCGCCCGGCTGGCGGTCGCGGCAGGTCTCCGCGTTACGTTACTGGCGCTGGAGAGCGATAAGCCGCTGCCGGAAGAAGCCAGCGCCGCGCGGGAAGCCTGGCTGAATGCAGGCGGAGTGATTCATGCATCCAATATCGTCTGGCCAGAGGATATTGATCTCATTGTTGATGGTCTGCTGGGCACCGGGTTACGTAGTGCGCCCCGTGATAACGTAGCCGCTCTGATTGCGCGCGCCAATGCCCATACCGCGCCGGTGGTGGCACTGGATATTCCCTCTGGTCTGTTGGCGGAAACCGGTGCGACGCCAGGAGCGGTGATCCAGGCCGCGCATACTGTCACGTTTATTGCCCTGAAGCCCGGGTTACTCACCGGGAAAGCGAGGGATGTGGTGGGCTCGTTGCACCATAACGCCCTGGGGCTGGAGAGCTGGCTTGCCGGGCAGGAGATACACCTTTCCCGCTTTGATGCTACTCAACTTAGCCACTGGCTGCCGCCGCGTCGGCCAACGTCGCACAAGGGCGACCACGGCAGGCTGGTCATCATTGGCGGCGATCACGGCACGGCTGGCGCAATCCGGATGACGGGTGAAGCTGCGTTGCGTAGCGGCGCGGGGCTGGTCCGGGTGCTGACGCGCAGTGAAAATATCCCGCCCATTATTACGGCCCGACCGGAACTGATGGTGCATGAGCTTACGCCGCAGACCCTTGAAGAGAGTCTTGAGTGGGCGGATGTGGTGGTGATTGGCCCGGGACTCGGGCAACAGGCTTGGGGTAAGCAGGCGCTGCAAAAGGTCGAGAATTTTCGTAAACCGATGCTCTGGGATGCCGATGCGCTGAACCTTCTGGCAATCAACCCGGATAAGCGTCACAATCGCATCCTGACGCCACACCCCGGCGAAGCCGCGCGGCTGCTTAACTGCAGCGTGGCAGAAATTGAAAGCGATCGCTTACTTTCTGCCCGCCGTCTGGTAAAACGTTACGGAGGTGTTGCCGTTCTCAAAGGGGCGGGAACCGTCATCGCAAGCGATGAGGCACTGGGCATTATTGATGCCGGAAATGCGGGCATGGCGAGTGGCGGAATGGGCGATGTGCTTTCAGGCATCATCGGCGCATTGCTCGGGCAGAAACTTCCCCTTTATGATGCAGCCTGTGCCGGCTGCGTGGCTCACGGTGCGGCGGCTGACAGCCTGGCTGCACGGTATGGCACACGCGGTATGCTGGCCACCGATCTTTTTTGCACGCTGCGGCGTGTTGTTAACCCGGATGTGATTGACGTAGAAAATGACTAATCGAGCGATTCCTTTACCTGATGAACAAGCCACTTTAGAACTCGGCAAGCGCGTGGCGCAGGCCTGTCAGGGGGCGACTGTCATTTATCTTTATGGTGATTTAGGTGCGGGTAAAACCACCTTCAGCCGGGGTTTTTTGCAGGCGTTAGGCCATAACGGGAATGTGAAAAGCCCAACCTACACGCTGGTAGAACCGTACACTCTTGAAAATCTCATGGTGTATCACTTCGATTTATACCGACTTGCGGATCCTGAGGAGCTGGAATTTATGGGGATCCGTGATTATTTTGCCAATGATGCCATCTGCCTGGTGGAGTGGCCGCAACAAGGTGCGGGTGTGTTGCCTGACCCGGATGTCGAAATTCACTTAGATTACCAGGCACAAGGGCGTGAGGCGCGCATCAGTGCTGTTTCCTCATCAGGCAGTTCCTTACTGGCGCGTTTAGCCGGTTGAGCGTAGGGATGACGGGATGATAAATCGCGTTAAAGGTTGGTTATTGGCTGCCACAGTGCTGCTGTGCGCGCAGGCTGGTGCGGCAAGCCTCTCGGATATTCAGGTGTCGAACGGGGAGAGTCAGGCCCGGATCACGTTCAGTTTTATGGGCGACCCTGAATATGCTTTTTCTCAACCAGACAGCCGCAGCGTGGCGCTGGATATCAAACAGACGGGTGTGATCCAGGGGTTGCCCTTGCAGTTCAGCGGTAACAACCTGGTCAAAAGTATTCGTTCCGGTACGCCAAAAGACAGTCAGTCATTGCGCCTGGTGGTCGATCTGACCGAAAAGGGTAAAACGCGGGCGGTGAAGCAGCAAAACGGCGCGAATTATACGGTGGTCTTTACCATCAATGCCGATGCGCCTCCGCCACCGCCACCGCCGCCGGTTGTGGCGAAACGGGTGGAAGAGCCGGTTTATACCCCGCGCCCGTCTGAACCTGCGCGTAATCCGTTTAAAACCGACAACGATCGCATCACCGGCGTCACCAGCAGTAATACCGTGACGCGCCCGGCGGCCAGCGCGCGTCGGGTGGTCAGCGGTGATAAAGTGATTATCGCCATTGATGCCGGTCATGGCGGGCAGGATCCTGGTGCAATTGGTCCAGGTGGTACGCGCGAGAAAAACGTGACCATCGCCATTGCCCGTAAGCTACGGACGCTGTTGAACGATGACCCGATGTTTAAAGGCGTATTGACCCGTGACGGCGATTATTTTATCTCCGTGATGGGACGCTCAGACGTGGCGCGTAAACAAAATGCTAACTTCCTGGTCTCCATTCATGCGGATGCCGCACCAAACCGTAACGCCACGGGGGCATCGGTGTGGGTGCTGTCAAACCGTCGGGCGAACAGTGAAATGGCTAACTGGCTTGAAGAGCATGAGAAGCAGTCCGAACTGTTGGGTGGTGCGGGCGATGTGCTGGCCAACAGCCAGTCTGACCCGTATCTCAGCCAGGCGGTGCTCGATTTACAATTCGGTCATTCTCAGCGCGTCGGGTATGATGTCGCCACCAACGTACTGAATCAGCTGCAAGGCATCGGGGCATTGCATAAACGCCGTCCGGAGCATGCGAGCCTTGGGGTTCTGCGTTCGCCGGACATTCCATCGATCCTCGTGGAAACGGGCTTTATCAGTAATAACAGCGAAGAGCGTTTGCTGGGCAGCGACAGCTATCAGCAGCAAATTGCCGAAGCAATTTATAACGGTCTGCGTAAATATTTTGAGGCTCATCCGCTGCAGTCTGCGCCGCAGGGCGGTGCAGCCCAGACGGCCAGCGCCGTGCTGCCGGGTGAGATGACCGCGACCAACTAAGGAGAATTCATGCCGATTCAGGTTCTACCGCCGCAGCTTGCGAACCAAATCGCCGCCGGTGAGGTGGTGGAGCGCCCTGCGTCGGTGGTGAAGGAGCTGGTCGAAAACAGTCTTGATGCGGGAGCCACCCGCATCGATATTGATATCGAACGTGGTGGTGCAAAGCTGATTCGCATTCGGGACAACGGGTGCGGTATCAAAAAAGAGGAGCTGGCGCTGGCGCTGGCGCGTCACGCGACCAGTAAAATCGCCTCTCTGGACGACCTGGAAGCGATCATCAGCCTCGGGTTTCGCGGCGAGGCGCTGGCCAGTATCAGCTCGGTTTCCCGTTTAACGCTAACCTCCCGTACGGCCGAACAGCAGGAAGCCTGGCAGGCCTATGCCGAAGGGCGCGATATGGACGTCACGATTAAACCTGCGGCGCATCCTGTTGGCACGACGCTCGAAGTATTGGATCTCTTCTACAACACTCCCGCCCGCCGTAAGTTTATGCGCACCGAGAAGACCGAATTCGGCCATATCGATGAGATTATCCGCCGTATCGCGCTGGCGCGTTTCGATGTCACCATCAACCTCAGCCACAACGGCAAGGTGATGCGCCAGTACCGCGCAGTAGCGGAGGGCGGGCAGAAAGAGCGTCGTCTGGGGGCAATCTGCGGTACGCCGTTTCTGGAACAGGCGCTGGCCATTGAATGGCAGCACGGTGATTTGGCCTTACGCGGTTGGGTTGCCGACCCGAACGCCAGCAGCGCCGCCTTCGCGGAGATCCAGTATTGCTACGTTAACGGCCGCATGATGCGCGACCGTCTGATCAACCACGCCATTCGTCAGGCCTGTGAAGATAAGCTCGGCGCGGATCAGCAGCCTGCGTTTGTGCTTTATCTGGAAATCGACCCGCATCAGGTTGATGTTAACGTCCATCCTGCCAAGCATGAAGTTCGGTTCCATCAGTCGCGGCTGGTGCACGATTTCATCTATCAGGGCGTGCTGAGCGTTTTGCAGCAGCAGGTTGAACCCACGCTGCCGCTGGAAAAAGAAGAGCCCGCTCCGCGTCCAATACCGGAAAACCGTGTTGCGGCGGGGCGTAACCATTTTGCCGAGCCCGCTGTCGCGCGTGAACCGGAAGCGCCGCGTTTCTCGTCGGCAGGAAGCGCGCCGCGACCCACCGGTGCGAACTATCCCAACGCTCAGCCCGGCTATCAAAAGCAGCAGGGGGCGTTGTACCGTAAACTGCTGGAAACCCCCGCAGTCACGCGTAAAGAGCACAGTGAGGTACAAGCGCCTTCGCTGGAAGGGCATAGTCAGAGCTTTGGCCGGGTGCTGACGATTATTGCGCCGGATATGGCGTTACTCGAACGCGAGGGCAAGCTCATGCTCCTGGCCCTGCCGGTTGCAGAACGCTGGCTAAAACAGGTGCAACTGACCCCGGGAGAAAACG
This sequence comes from Enterobacter cloacae complex sp. IR5384, assembly GCF_049237265.1. Taxonomy (NCBI): domain Bacteria; kingdom Pseudomonadati; phylum Pseudomonadota; class Gammaproteobacteria; order Enterobacterales; family Enterobacteriaceae; genus Enterobacter; species Enterobacter cloacae complex sp. IR5384. The sequence continues at coordinate 37,395 of NZ_JBMKHJ010000008.1, forward strand.
CGGCTTGTGCGCAACCGCTTTTGATCCCGGTTCGACTAAAAATATCCACTGAAGAAACAAGGGTACTGCAGCGCGCAGAGGCCCAACTGGCGCAGATGGGGATTGAAATGGTACTGGAATCACAGCATGTGACAATTCGCGCAGTGCCTTTACCCTTACGCCAACAAAATTTACAAAACTTGATTCCTGAACTGATAGGCTACCTGGCGCAACAAACAATGTTTGATGCCGCCAACACCGCGCAGTGGATCGCCCGCCATTTGGCCAGCGAACATACGCCGTGGAGTATGGCGCAGGCGATTAGCGTGCTGGCAGAGGTGGAACGCCTTTGCCCGCATCTGGTGAAAGCACCGCCGGGTGGATTATTACAACCTGTTGATTTACAAACGGCGATGACTGCCCTTAAAGATGATTGATGTCAGTAAGGCGAGCCTGCCTAAGGCGATTTTTTTGATGGGCCCTACGGCCTCCGGCAAAACGGCGTTAGCCATTGAGCTACGTAAAGTTTTGCCCGTAGAGTTGATTAGTGTCGATTCTGCCCTCATCTACCGAGGAATGGACATTGGCACGGCGAAGCCCGACGCAGCCGAACTGCGCGCGGCTCCGCATCGTTTGCTGGACATTCTCGACCCGGCGCAGGCCTACTCCGCAGCGGATTTTCGCCGCGATGCCTTAGCCGAGATGGCCGAGATAACGGCGGCGGGACGTATACCGCTGTTGGTTGGCGGCACCATGCTCTATTTCAAGGCGTTGCTGGAGGGGCTCTCTCCTCTGCCATCGGCGGACCCTGAAATAAGAGCAAAAATTGAACAGCAGGCGGCAGAGCAGGGATGGGACGTTTTGCATCAGCAACTGGCAGAGATTGACCCGGTTGCCGCAGCACGGATCCATCCAAATGATCCGCAAAGGCTTTCCCGGGCACTGGAAGTTTTTTTCATTTCGGGTAAAACTTTAACGGAACTGACGCAAACGTCAGGAGACGCTCTGCCGTATCAGGTGCATCAGTTCGCTATCGCCCCGGCGAGCCGTGAACTGCTCCATCAACGAATTGAGCAGCGTTTTCATCAGATGTTGGCTTCAGATTTTGAAGCAGAAGTGCGGGCGTTATTTGCCCGTGGAGATTTGCATACGGACATGCCTTCCGTTCGTTGTGTGGGATACCGCCAGATGTGGTCATATCTTGAAGGCGAGATTTCATATGATGAAATGGTTTATAGAGGTGTTTGCGCCACGAGACAGTTAGCGAAGCGCCAGATCACCTGGTTGCGCGGTTGGGAAGGGGTTCACTGGTTAGACAGCGAAAAACCGCAACAGGCGCTAAACGAAGTGATTGAGGTTATTGGTGATATCGCTCACTGAATGTGTACAATTGAGACGTATCGTGCGCAATTTTTCAGAATCGCAAGGTTCTAAGTACAAAACAAGCATATAAGGAAAAGATAGAATGGCTAAGGGGCAATCTTTACAAGATCCGTTCCTGAACGCATTGCGTCGGGAACGTGTTCCAGTTTCTATTTATTTGGTGAATGGTATTAAGCTGCAAGGTCAGATTGAGTCTTTCGATCAGTTCGTGATCCTGTTGAAAAACACGGTCAGCCAGATGGTCTACAAGCACGCTATTTCTACTGTTGTTCCGTCCCGTCCGGTATCTCATCACAGCAATAACGCTGGCGGCGGCACTGGTAGTAACTACCATCATGGCAGCAACGCGCAGGGTTCTTCTGCTCCTGCGCAGGACAGCGACGAGACCGAATAAGGTTTCGCACTGTTATCCACACGGGGAGCCAGGGATCCTGCGTTCCCCGCTGATATTTTTAGAGGGTTTTACGCTTGTTTGACCGTTATGATGCCGGTGAGCAGGCGGTGCTGGTACACATCTATTTTTCGCAAGACAAAGATATGGAAGACCTCCAGGAGTTTGAATCTCTGGTCTCTTCCGCCGGTGTCGAAGCAATGCAGGTGATTACCGGTAGCCGTAAAGCGCCGCACCCAAAGTATTTTGTTGGTGAAGGTAAAGCAGTAGAAATTGCGGATGCCGTAAAAGCAACCGGTGCGTCAGTCGTGTTGTTTGATCATGCGCTGTCTCCGGCTCAGGAGCGTAACCTGGAAGCGCTGTGCGAATGCCGTGTTATCGATCGCACGGGGTTGATTTTAGATATTTTTGCTCAGCGTGCACGTACCCACGAGGGTAAGCTGCAGGTTGAGCTGGCGCAGCTGCGCCATCTGGCCACGCGTCTTGTACGTGGCTGGACCCACCTTGAACGACAAAAAGGCGGGATTGGTTTGCGCGGTCCGGGTGAAACCCAGCTCGAAACCGACCGCCGTTTGCTGCGCGGCCGTATTACCCAGATCTTCTCTCGTCTGGAAAGAGTCGAGAAACAGCGTGAGCAGGGACGTCGGGCGCGTACGAAAGCCGACATCCCGACGGTGTCGCTGGTGGGGTATACCAACGCCGGTAAATCCACCCTGTTTAACCAGATTACCGAGGCCCAGGTCTATGCCGCAGACCAGCTGTTTGCGACCCTGGACCCAACGTTGCGTCGTATCGATGTGGCGGATGTGGGTGAAACCGTGCTGGCGGATACCGTAGGGTTTATCCGCCACCTGCCGCATGATCTGGTGGCCGCGTTTAAAGCCACCCTGCAGGAGACGCGTCAGGCGACCCTGCTGCTGCACGTGATTGATGCTGCAGATGTCCGCGTGCAGGAAAACATCGACGCGGTGAATGTGGTGCTCGAAGAGATCGAGGCCCACGAGATCCCAACGCTGTTGGTGATGAACAAGATCGACATGCTGGATGATTTTGAGCCGCGTATCGATCGTGATGAAGAGAACAAACCAATTCGGGTCTGGCTTTCCGCCCAGACCGGTATTGGCGTGCCACTGCTTTTCCAGGCTTTGACAGAACGTCTTTCCGGTGAGGTAGCCCAGCACACGCTGCGACTGCCACCACAGGAAGGCAGGCTGCGCAGCCGGTTTTATCAGCTTCAGGCGATAGAAAAAGAGTGGATGGAGGATGACGGCAGCGTGGGGATGCAGGTGCGTATGCCGATCGTTGACTGGCGTCGCCTCTGTAAACAAGAACCTGCGCTGGTCGACTATATCGTCTGATCGGAAAGGGGATGCCTGAATAATTCGCCCTTGCATAACAAATATGGAGCATATACATGGCGTGGAATCAGCCCGGTAATAACGGACAGGACCGCGACCCGTGGGGAAGCAGCAATAATCAAGGCGGCAACTCTGGGGGAAATGGCAACAAAGGTGGTCGCGATCAGGGGCCGCCGGATCTGGATGATATCTTCCGCAAGCTAAGCAAGAAGCTTGGTGGGCTTGGTGGAGGAAAAGGGTCTGGCTCGGGTGGCAATTCTACCCAGGGCCCGCGCCCGCAAATGGGTGGTCGCATCGTGGGCATTGTGGCCGCTGCCGTGGTCATCATCTGGGCAGCCAGCGGGTTCTACACCATTAAAGAAGCCGAGCGCGGCGTGGTCACCCGTTTTGGTAAGTTCAGCCATCTGGTTGAGCCGGGCCTGAACTGGAAACCGACCTTCATTGACGACGTCACTGCTGTGAACGTGGAGTCGGTGCGTGAGCTGGCCGCTTCCGGCGTGATGCTGACCTCTGATGAGAACGTAGTGCGCGTTGAGATGAACGTGCAATATCGTGTTACGGACCCAGAACGTTATCTGTTTAGCGTGACCAGTGCCGATGACAGCCTGCGTCAGGCGACCGACAGCGCCTTGCGTGGCGTGATCGGTAAATACACCATGGACCGCATTCTGACTGAAGGTCGTACCGTTATTCGTAGCGATACCCAGCGTGAGCTGGAAGAGACCATTCGTCCGTACAACATGGGTATCACCCTGCTGGACGTCAACTTCCAGGCTGCTCGTCCGCCGGAAGAGGTGAAAGCCGCGTTTGATGACGCGATTGCCGCGCGTGAGAACGAACAGCAGTACATCCGTGAAGCGGAAGCGTACGCCAACGAAGTTCAGCCACGTGCTAACGGTCAGGCGCAGCGTATTCTTGAAGAAGCACGCGCGTATAAGACCCAGACCATCCTGGAAGCGCAGGGTGAAGTGGCACGTTTCGCGAAAATCCTGCCGGAATATAAAGCGGCTCCGGAAATTACCCGCGAGCGTCTCTATATCGAAACCATGGAAAAAGTGCTGAGCCATACACGTAAAGTGCTGGTTAACGACAGCAAAGGTGGAAACCTGATGGTACTGCCGCTGGATCAGATGCTGAAAGGCGGTTCTGCACCGGCAGCAAAAGACAACAGCGGTGCGAATAACCTGCTGCGTCTGCCACCTGCATCGTCCGGTAGCTCCAGCGCAACAACCACGCCTTCTTCGAACGATGGTGACATTATGGACCAACGCCGTGCTAACGCGCAGCGTAACGACTACCAGCGTCAGGGGGAATAAGGATGCGTAAGTCAGTTATTGCGATCATCGTCATCGTACTGGTCGTACTTTATACCTCTATCTTTGTGGTGAAAGAGGGCGAGCGCGGGATTAAGTTCCAGTTCAGCAGCGTCGTCCGTGACAGTGACAAGCGTCCGGTGATTTATGAGCCGGGTCTGCACTTCAAGGTTCCTTTTATCCAGTCAGTGAAGACGCTTGATGCGCGTATCCAGACCATGGATAACCAGGCCGACCGTTTCGTGACTAAAGAGAAGAAAGACCTGATCGTTGACTCTTATATCAAGTGGCGTATCAGTGATTTCAGCCGTTACTTCCTGGCAACGGGCGGCGGTGATGTTTCTCAGGCGGAAGTGCTGTTGAAACGTAAATTCTCTGACCGTCTGCGTTCTGAAATTGGTCGTCTGGATGTGAAAGACATCGTGACCGACTCTCGTGGTCGTCTGACGCTGGAAGTGCGCGATGCGCTGAACTCCGGCACCGCGGGTACGGAAGACGAAGTTGAAACGCCAGCAGCGGACGATGCAATTGCTAAAGCGGCGGAACGTGTTCAGGCTGAAACCAATGGTAAAGTGCCTGTAATCAACCCGAACAGTATGGCTGCGCTGGGTATCGAAGTGGTGGATGTGCGTATTAAGCAGATCAACCTGCCGGCTGAAGTGTCTGAGGCGATCTACAATCGTATGCGCGCCGAGCGTGAAGCGGTAGCCCGTCGTCACCGTTCACAGGGTCAGGAAGAAGCGGAAAAATTGCGTGCAGCCGCGGACTACGAAGTGACCAAGACGCTGGCGGAATCTGAGCGTCAGGGCCGTATCCTGCGTGGTGAAGGTGATGCGGAAGCCGCGAAACTGTTCGCCGATGCGTTTAGCCAGGATCCAGACTTCTACGCCTTTATCCGTAGCCTGCGTGCTTACGAGAATAGCTTCCAGAGCAACCAGGATGTGATGGTGCTCAGCCCGGACAGCGATTTCTTCCGTTATATGAAGACGCCGACTAACGCAACGCGATAAACTCAGTCTCGTTTGAGTATTCAAACCACCGCTCTTAACGGAGCGGTGGTTTTCTTTTATAAGGATTAAAAATGAATTCAACGATCTGGCTGGCACTGGCGCTGGTTTTAGTCCTGGAAGGCCTGGGCCCGATGCTCTATCCGCGCGCCTGGCGTCGCATGATCGCCACCCTGAGCCAGTTGCCGGATAATATTTTGCGCCGATTCGGCGGCGGTCTTGTGGTTGCTGGCATTGTTATCTACTACATGTTGAGGAAAACGATTGGCTGATCAAAAAGTGATCGGTTTTGGCATATTTTGGGGTCAAAAAGTGCTGTATATCTGAAAAAGCGATGGTAGAATCCATTTTTAAGCAAACGGTGATTTTGAAAAAAATGGGTAACAACGTCGTCGTACTGGGCACCCAATGGGGTGACGAAGGTAAAGGGAAGATTGTTGATCTTCTGACTGAACGGGCTAAATATGTTGTACGCTACCAGGGCGGTCACAACGCAGGCCATACTCTCGTAATCAACGGTGAAAAAACCGTCCTCCATCTTATTCCATCAGGCATTCTCCGCGAAAACGTCACCAGCATCATCGGTAACGGCGTAGTGCTGTCTCCGGCTGCGCTGATGAAAGAGATGAAAGGTCTGGAAGACCGTGGTATCCCGGTTCGCGAGCGTCTGCTGCTCTCCGAAGCCTGCCCGCTGATCCTTGATTATCACGTGGCACTGGACGTTGCGCGTGAAAAAGCGCGTGGCGCGAAAGCGATCGGCACCACCGGTCGTGGTATCGGCCCGGCTTATGAAGACAAAGTGGCTCGTCGCGGTCTGCGCGTGGGCGACCTGTTCGATAAAGCAACCTTCGCTGAAAAACTGAAAGAAGTGATGGAATATCACAACTTCCAGCTGGTGAACTTCTACAAAGCAGACGCTGTTGACTACCAGAAAGTGCTGGATGATGTCATGGCGATTGCAGACATTCTGACCGGCATGGTAGTTGATGTGTCCGATCTGCTGGACCAGGCGCGCAAGCGTGGCGATTTCGTCATGTTCGAAGGTGCGCAGGGTACGCTGCTGGATATCGACCACGGTACCTATCCGTACGTAACCTCCTCTAACACCACCGCAGGTGGCGTGGCGACCGGCTCTGGCCTGGGTCCACGTTATGTGGATTACGTTCTGGGCATCATCAAAGCGTACTCCACTCGCGTGGGTGCGGGTCCATTCCCGACCGAGCTGTTTGATGAAACCGGCGAGTTCCTGTGCAAGCAGGGTAACGAGTTTGGCGCGACCACCGGTCGTCGTCGTCGTACCGGCTGGCTGGATGCAGTGGCTGTGCGTCGTGCAGTGCAGATCAACTCCCTGTCTGGCTTCTGCCTGACCAAACTGGACGTCCTGGACGGCCTGAAAGAGGTGAAAATCTGCGTCGGCTACCGCATGCCAGATGGCCGTGAAGTGACCACCACTCCGCTGGCTGCTGACGACTGGGAAGGTATCGAGCCAATCTACGAAACCATGCCAGGCTGGTCTGAGACCACTTTCGGTGTGAAAGAGCGTAGCGGCCTGCCACAGGCAGCGCTGGATTACATCAAGCGCATTGAAGAACTGACCGAAGTGCCGATCGACATTATCTCTACCGGCCCGGATCGTACTGAAACGATGATCCTGCGCGACCCGTTCGACGCATAATCTTCGTGACTGCTGGCCTGCGGGGAAACCCGTAGGCCGGATAAGCGTAGCGCCATCCGGCGACCGCTCCTGGATATCCGCTTTTTCGCCCCGTCTGTCAAATAAATTAGCCCCTAACTATCTGGCTGGTTTATCATCATTAATGAATATCTCTGCGGTTTTACCGCATTTTCCCTTTTTTCCTGAGGTTGATGTGCAGTTAACAAGTTTCACCGATTACGGCTTACGCGCGCTAATCTACATGGCGTCGTTACCCGATGGGAAAATGACCAGTATCTCTGAAGTGACAGAGGTCTACGGCGTGTCCCGTAATCATATGGTCAAAATAATCAATCAACTTAGTCGTGCCGGATACGTTGCTGCCGTCCGCGGGAAAAATGGTGGGATCCGTCTTGGTAAACCGGCGCAAAGTATTCGTATTGGGGATGTGGTGCGTGAACTGGAGCCTTTGTCTCTGGTGAACTGCAGCAGTGAGTTCTGCCACATTACACCCGCTTGTCGCCTGAAACAGGCGCTTTCTCTGGCCGTGCAAAGTTTTCTTAAGGAACTGGATAACTACACGCTGGCCGATTTGGTTGAAGAGAATCAACCGCTTTATAAATTATTGCTGGTGGAATGAAGAAAATTTCCACCGGAGCTGACAACGGAGGAACCGATATGTCACATGATCCTTTCCAGGAACGCGAAGCTGAAAAATACGCGAATCCTATCCCCAGCCGCGAGTTCATCATTGAACACTTAACAAAACGCGAAAAACCCGCCAATCGTGAAGAACTTGCTGTTGAATTAAACATTGAAGGTGAAGAGCAAACTGAAGCCCTTCGCCGCCGCCTGCGCGCCATGGAGCGCGACGGGCAACTGGTCTTTACCCGCCGCCAGTGCTATGCGCTGCCAGAACGCCTCGACCTGTTGAAAGGGACCGTCATTGGTCACCGCGACGGTTACGGTTTTCTGCGCGTAGAGGGCCGCAAAGACGACCTCTACCTCTCATCCGAACAGATGAAGATGTGTATTCACGGCGACCAGATCCTGGCGCAGCCGCTGGGTGCCGATCGTAAAGGCCGCCGCGAAGCACGCGTGGTTCGCGTGCTGGTGCCAAAAACCAGCCAGATCGTTGGCCGCTACTTTACCGATGCCGGTGTAGGCTTTGTGGTACCGGATGACAGCCGTCTGAGCTTCGATATCCTGATCCCGCCTGAAGAGGTGATGGGCGCGCGCATGGGCTTTGTGGTAGTAGTGGAGCTTACCCAACGTCCAACGCGTCGCACCAAAGCGGTAGGTAAAATCGTCGAAGTGCTGGGCGATAACATGGGTACCGGCATGGCTGTTGATATGGCCCTGCGTACGCATGAGATCCCTTACATCTGGCCAAAAGCGGTTGAAGAGCAGATTGTGGGTCTGAAGGAAGAGGTTCCGGAAGAGTCCAAAGCGGGACGCGTGGATCTCCGCAGTTTGCCGCTGGTCACCATTGATGGTGAAGATGCCCGCGACTTCGATGACGCCGTATACTGCGAGAAAAAACGTGGAGGCGGCTGGCGTCTGTGGGTTGCTATCGCCGACGTGAGCTATTACGTTCGTCCCCACACGCCGCTCGATAACGAAGCGCGCAGCCGTGGTACGTCGGTTTACTTCCCGTCTCAGGTGGTACCGATGCTGCCGGAAGTGCTTTCCAACGGCCTCTGTTCCCTGAACCCGCAGGTTGATCGCCTGTGTATGGTTTGCGAGATGACCATCTCCAGTAAAGGTCGCTTAACCGGTTATAAATTCTACGAAGCGGTAATGAGCTCCCATGCGCGTCTGACCTACACCAAGGTCTGGCATATGCTGCAGGGCGATCAGGATCTGCGTGAACAGTATGCGCCGCTGGTGAAGCACATCGAAGAGTTGCATAACCTCTACAAAACGCTGGATCAGGCGCGTGAAGAGCGTGGCGGGATCTCGTTTGAGAGCGAAGAGGCGAAGTTCATTTTCAACGCTGAACGCCGCATTGAGCGTATTGAACAGACCCAGCGTAACGATGCGCATAAGCTGATCGAAGAGTGTATGATCCTGGCGAACATCTCGGCGGCCCGTTTTGTCGAGAAAGCTAAAGAGCCGGCGCTGTTCCGTATCCACGATAAACCGTCGACGGAAGCGATTACTGCGTTCCGCTCCGTACTGGCTGAACTCGGTCTGGAGCTGCCTGGCGGTAACAAGCCAGAGCCGCGCGACTATGCTGAGCTACTGGAATCCATTGGCGATCGTCCGGATGCAGAAATGCTGCAGACCATGCTGCTGCGCTCCATGAAGCAGGCGATTTACGACCCGGAAAACCGTGGTCACTTCGGTCTGGCGCTGCAGTCTTACGCGCACTTTACATCGCCGATCCGCCGTTATCCGGACCTGTCTTTGCACCGTGTGATCAAGTATCTGCTGGCGCAGGAGCAGGGCCATAAAGGGAACACGACTGAAACCGGCGGGTACCACTATTCAATGGAAGAGATGCTGCAGCTTGGCCAGCATTGTTCCATGACCGAACGCCGTGCCGATGAAGCGACGCGCGAAGTCTCTGACTGGCTGAAATGCGACTTTATGCTGGATCAGGTCGGTAACATTTTCAAAGGTGTTATCGCCAGCGTGACCGGGTTTGGTTTCTTTGTTCGCCTTGACGAGCTGTTTATCGACGGTCTGGTGCATGTCTCCAGCCTCGATAACGACTATTACCGTTTCGACCAGGTTGGACAGCGCCTGATTGGTGAATCGGGTGGACAGACCTATCGTCTTGGCGACCGGGTGGAAGTGAAAGTCGAAGCCGTCAACATGGACGAGCGTAAGATTGACTTCAGTCTGATCTCCAGCGAGCGCGCGCCACGTAACGTAGGTAAAACCGCGCGTGAGAAGGCGAAAAAAGGCGGTAACGGCAACGCGAGCGGCAAACGTCGTCAGGCGGGTAAGAAAGTGAACTTCGAGCCAGACAGCGCCTTCCGCGGTGAGAAAAAGCAGAAGCCAAAAGCGGCGAAGAAAGAGGCTCGCAAGGCGAAAAAGCCGTCCGCGAAAACGCAGAAAATTGCTGCTGCGACCAAAGCGAAGCGCGCAGCGAAGAAACAGCAGGCGGAGTAAATTCTCCCCTCACCCTGACCCTCTCCCCACTGGGGAGAGGGGGAAATACCTATTAAGAGAATCATCAATGAGTGAAATGATTTACGGCATCCACGCGGTGCAGGCCCTGCTGGAGCGCGCACCGGAGCGTTTTCAGGAAGTGTTCATTCTGAAAGGGCGTGAAGACAAACGTCTGATGCCGCTGATCCACGCACTGGAAGCGCAGGGCGTGGTGATCCAGCTGGCCAACCGCCAGTTCCTGGATGAGAAAAGTGAAGGCGCGGTTCACCAGGGGATTATTGCCCGCGTGAAGCCAGGCCGTCAGTATCAGGAAAACGATCTGCCGGATTTGATCGCTGCACTGGATAACCCGTTCTTCCTGATCCTTGATGGCGTGACCGATCCGCACAACCTCGGCGCGTGCCTGCGCAGCGCCGATGCGGCGGGCGTGCACGCGGTGATCGTACCGAAAGATCGTTCTGCACAACTGAACGCAACGGCGAAGAAAGTGGCCTGCGGTGCAGCGGAAAACGTTCCGCTGATCCGCGTCACCAACCTGGCGCGCACCATGCGTATGCTGCAGGAAGAGAATATCTGGATCGTCGGTACCGCCGGTGAAGCGGATCATACTCTGTATCAGAGCAAAATGACCGGCCGTCTGGCGCTGGTAATGGGTGCGGAAGGTGAAGGCATGCGTCGCCTGACGCGTGAGCACTGCGACGAGCTGATCAGCATCCCGATGGCGGGCAGCGTGTCGTCCCTGAACGTTTCTGTTGCAACGGGTATTTGCCTTTTTGAAGCGGTACGTCAGCGCGGCGAATAAACAGCAAGGCCGTCCCGTGGACGGCCTTTTGTGTTTTATCTCTCTCCCGGTGGGTGAGGGCACCAGACGGTGACAACCTTACTCCTCCAACGCCCGCAAATGGTCATCCTTCCTGAGCGTCATCAGCGCCACAATACTCACCACCGCCGTCGCCATGACGTAATATGCCGGAATGTCGAGGTTTCCCGTCTCCTTAATCAACCCGGTAATAATAAGCCCCGCACACCCCGAGAAAATGGCATTCGACAAGGAATACGCCAGACCAAGCCCGGTATAGCGCACACGCGTCGGGAACATCTCTGAGAGCATTGCCGGCCCTGGACCTGCCAGCATGCCCACCAGACCGCCAGCTATCAATACCACGATCGCTTTTACCGCGAGGGTACTGGACTCCGCCTGCAGAATTTTCAGCAGCGGCAGGGCGAGGATCAGCAGTAACGCGGTGGCGATAATCATCACCGTGCGGCGGCCAATCCTGTCGCTCAGGATCCCCGACGGAATAATGGTGAGCGCAAAGCCGACATTTGAAATCACGGCTATCAACAGTGCCTGGTTAAATCCGGTGTGCAGTGCCGATTGCAGATAGGTCGGCATAATCACCAGATAGGTATATCCCGCCGCCGACCAGACCATCACCCGGCCAATTCCCATCACAATCGCTTTAATTGTGGCGACGGTACTGGCCTGCGCGATCAGCGGTTTTTCCTGCTGCTGCACGAAGCTCGGCGTCTCTTCCATACTCACCCGCAACCAGAGCGCCACCACCCCCATGGGCAGGGCCAGGAAAAATGGGATACGCCAGCCCCAGTCATGCAGGGCTTCCGGTGTCAGTAAGGCAGAAAGCAAGGCGACGATACCCGCGCCCGCTAATAGCCCCAGCGCCACCGTGAACGATTGCCATGCGCCATACAGACCACGTTTACCGCGTGGTGCAAATTCCGTCATCAAGGAAACCGCACCACCGTACTCTCCCCCCGCGAACAATCCCTGCAGGATGCGCAGCAACGTAACGATCAGCGGCGCAGCGATACCGATGCTGGCATAGACTGGCACAACACCGATGGCGGCGGTGGCGAGCGTCATCAGCACCAGCACAATAATCAGCGTCGGTTTGCGGCCAATCCGGTCGCCGATGCGGCCAAACACCACCGCCCCCAGCGGACGGAAGAAGAAAGCGATGGCAAATGAGGCATAGGTGAGGATCAGGCTGGTCAGCCCCGACTCGCCTTCAAGCTGGAAGAAGTTTTTCGCAATCACGGTGGCCAGAAAGCCGTAGACCGCAAACTCATACCACTCGATGAAATTACCAATGGAGCCTGCAATTAACGCACGCTTATGCGCATTCGGTTGCATAACTTTCCTCACTGAAAGGGGTAAGAATAAATTATTCAATAAAAGTGAAGTGATGAAATAGTTTATTCTTATGTTCTGTGAGCTATTTCACGAATGATATCAGCGGGATCGCTACCGTGTGACCTTACTCCCATGCAGCGTGCACAGGGTCTGTCCATACTTATCTTCATTGCCACTGAAGGAGGGAGACAGCATGCACTGGCAAACACATACCGTTTTTAACCAACCCGCACCGCTTTCGAACAGCAACCTTTTTCTCTCTGATTGTGCCCTGCGTGACGCGGTGGCCCGCGAAGGCGCGGAGTGGGATAGCGAACTGCTGGCCAGTATAGGCCAGCAGTTAGGTACGGCGGAGTCGCTGGAGCTTGGCAGGCTGGCGAACGTCAATCCGCCGGAGTTACTTCGCTATGACCCTACCGGTGAGCGGCTGGATGATGTCCGTTTTCACCCCGCCTGGCATCTTCTGATGCAGGGGCTGTGCGCTAACCGGGTGCATAACCTGGCGTGGGAAGAGGAGGCGCGTAAAGGCTCCTTTGTCGCTCGCGCCGCGCGCTTCGTGTTGCATGCTCAGGTTGAGGCCGGAACGCTGTGCCCCGTGACCATGACGTTTGCCGCCACGCCGCTGCTGCAACAGGCGCTCCCTGAACCTTTCCAGAACTGGCTCACGCCGCTACTGAGCGATCGTTATGATCCTCACCTTGCCCCTGGAGCCCAAAAGCGCGGCCTGCTGATCGGCATGGGGATGACGGAAAAACAGGGCGGCTCGGACGTGCTCAGCAACACTACCAAAGCAGAAAAGTGCAGCGACGGCAGCTACCGGCTGGTGGGTCATAAGTGGTTTTTCTCTGTGCCACAAAGCGATGCGCATCTGGTGCTGGCGCAGGCGAAAGGCGGGTTGTCCTGCTTTTTTGTTCCTCGCTTTTTGCCTGACGGGCAGCGCAACGCCGTGCGCCTGGAGCGGCTGAAAGACAAGCTCGGCAACCGCTCTAACGCCAGCAGTGAAGCGGAGTTTCTGGATGCGTCCGGCTGGCTGTTAGGGGAAGAGGGGGAAGGGGTACGACAGATCCTTCGCATGGGCGGGTTAACGCGTTTTGACTGCGCTCTGGGCAGCCATGGGTTGATGCGTCGGGCATTATCCGTGGCGCTGTACCACGCCCATCAGCGGCAGACGTTCGGAAAAAACCTCATCGATCAGCCGCTGATGCGCGACGTCCTGAGCCGCATGGCGCTGGTGCTGGAGGGGCAAACGGCGCTGCTGTTTCGTCTTGCCCGGGCGTGGGATAAACGCGCCGATCCGCAGGAGGCGGCCTGGGCGCGGCTTTTCACGTCAGCCGCGAAATTCAGCGTCTGCAAAGCGGGTATCCCGTTCGTGGCAGAGGCGATGGAGGTGTTGGGCGGCATCGGGTACTGTGAGGAGAGTGAACTCCCCCGCCTGTATCGCGAGATGCCGGTGAACAGCATCTGGGAAGGCTCAGGGAACATCATGTGTCTGGATGTTCTGCGCGTTCTGGCGAAGCAGCCGGGTATGTTCGATCTGCTGGCAGAGGATTTTGCGCAGGTGAAAGGTCAGGACAGACACTTCGATCGTAGCTGGCGGCAGCTGCAGCAAAAACTGCGTAAACCGCAGGAGGCGCAGGGGCGGGAGATTGCGCATCAGCTATTCCTGCTGGGCGCCGGAAGCCAGATGCTGCGGCACGCCTCTCCGCCCGTCGCGCAGGCGTGGTGCCGCATGATGCTGGATACCCGTGGCGGCACGCTGATGACAGAGCAGGTTCAAAGCGATCTTCTGCTGCGCGCCACGGGCAGGGTAGGCTAGTTTTTAAGCTGGAACAGGCTCACCAGTTGAGTGAGGTGCGACCCTTTCTCGCGCAGTGATTGTGCGGTTTGCTCGCTGCGCGAGACGCGATCGGCGTTGATGTGGGAGGCTTCACCAATATGGGTCATGGCCAGATTCACCTGACGGATCCCCGCCGACTGTTCGCGGGATGCATGGTTAATCTCGGTCACCAGTTGGTTGATGTTATCGATGTGCGCGATGATGGCATCCATCGCCAGACGCGTCTGCTCTGAGAGCGCATGGCCTTCACTCACCTTGTTCAGCGTGTCGCCAATCAGCTGCTCAATCTCTTTCACCGCATTAGCGCTGCGTGCCGCCAGGGCGCGCACTTCCTGCGCGACCACAGCAAACCCTTTTCCGTGTTCGCCGGCACGTGCTGCTTCAACCGCTGCATTAAGCGCCAGAATGTTAGTCTGGAAAGCAATCGACTCAATCACACGCGTGATGTCCTCGATGCGCTTTGAGGCGTCGCGAATATCGTCCATGGTGGAGACCGCGTGCGTCACCGTCTCGCCCCCCTGATGCACCGCGCGTGAGGTTTCCCCCACCAGCTGCTGCGTCTGTTCCATATTGGCCGCGTTTTGCTGCACGGTTGCGGCGAGTTGTTCCATACTCGCGGAGGTCTCTTCAACGCTACTGGCCTGTTTGTTGATCTGCTCTGAGATCTCACCGGTATCAGAGGCCAGGGCGTTAGTGCCCAGATGGATCTCGCCTGCGGCCTCGCGTACCTGCAGGACAATCTTTTGCAGACCGCCGCCGATCCCGTTGATGGCGTCGATAAGCTGGCCAACCTCATCCTGGCGGGTAACGGACAGGCTGGCACGCAAGTCGCCTGCCGCATATTGCCGGGCAAGATGAATGACGTTACGCAGCGGGCGCGTCAGCATGCGACGAATGATAATAACAAACAGCGCGGCAAACAGGACTGACAGCGCCACGCCTGCCAGCAGGAAGCGATCCCGCATCGTGGTGACGCTTGAGAGCAGCGCCGATTTATCCACTTCCCCCACAATGGTCCAGTTCCAGCCCGGCAGCGGCGTATAGGCCATTTTCAGTATGCGACCATCCTCACTTGCGCGTTCCAGCGTGCCCGGGGTATTGCTCAGCAACTGCTGCTGGGTGGCGCTGTCCCACTCAGGAAGCTGGCCTTCCCGGTTCGAGTGGAACAGGAACTGTCCGCGCGTTTTACCGTTGCTGCGATCCAGCACGAAGAAGTGTCCGCTGTCACCTAAACGACGATTGAGGATTTTTTCGCGCATCACGTTCCAGGAGTGGGTGATATCCACACCAACAAAAATGATCCCAATGACCTGGCCTTCTGCGTTTTTGAACGGCTGATACTGGGTGATATAGCGCTTGCCGAACAGCAACGCCAGACCGCGATAGACCTCGCCTTTGGTGACGGCCGCATAGGCCGGGCTGGCAGTGTCCAGAATGGTACCCATTGCCCGATCGCCGTTCTCTTTGCGCAGGGAGGTGGCGACACGGACAAAATCATTACCGCTGCGCACAAACAGGGTCGAGATTGCCCCTGTACGCGTCAGGAAGTCGTCAGAAAGTGCATTGTTTTCATGCAGGCCCGTTTCACCCCCTTTCAGAAGGGGAACGCTAAGCCCGTTAATGGTCTGGAGTTGACTGCTGTCGACGCTCAAAGGCTGCGGTAAAAAGGTGGTGAACAGCCGGGTATAGCTCTCGACCTCTTCGCTCAGACTGGTGTTAAACATCTGTACCATATCAACCATACCGGTGGACTGGTTATGCAGGTCTTCTACCGCAAGGGCTTCAAGCTGCTGGCTGGCTTTATGGCTGAGCAGAAAAGTGAAAAGCAGAAACAGCGTGGCGACACTCACGCCGGTAAGAAGCGATAGCTTTGCGCCCAGACCCGCACGGCGAAAAAAGGTGATCATAAATTGCTCATTATTGAAAAGGTATGGCTTTTCAACGGCAGGACAGAGCTAACATTTACTTAAATAATGTAACAAAATGTTATCAAGTTGTTTTTAATAGGGTTGAAAGAAGATAAAAAATTTGCAAAAACGAAAAGCCACTAAAAATAAGTGGCTTTTATCGGAGGTGATTAGACGTAGAGAATAGCCTGTACGCGCCAATAATCGCTGCGGTTATCTTCCTGCATCTGAATAATTCGATACCAGGAAGCGCCCTGTTCATCGGCTTTTAGTGCCACGACACGTTCAACATCTTGCGGGCTCCCCGAAATGTTATTGACGGAGATCTGGCCAATTTCATTAAGGCCAGTGACGCAATCAGCACTGGCGAATTCTGCTGACTGTGCAGTCGTGCTCACAAGGCCTACTGAGAGCAACAGAGAGGTCAAAGCAAGAGTTCGTTTCATTGTCAGCTCCATTTCACATTTCTCCGGTATCCGCCGGGCACTCCTTCGCAAATAAACTCACTTCCATTGTCGCGGGCATGGAGTTTATTGTGGACAGGAAAATGTCTATGGACGCAAAGCAGTGTAAATGTCGTTCAAATGAAGATCGTTATTTACGGTACAAAATAGCCTGTGAATACCACTGTCCCGTAATGATGGTTTCATCGATCATAATGATGACGTAATAATCTGCTTTGGCGGCGGCAGCTTGCGCCTTTATTGACTCCTCTGCGTCATCCGGGGATCCGCGAACCAGCGCGGAGACGGTACCCATTCGTTGTAATCCTTCCGTCTGATTACGACGAATCTCCTGCGGATGGTCGGCGACCGGGGGAGCGGGTTGCGGTGTCCCCTGTAGTGCACTACAGCCACTGAGCAGAACCAGCAACAATAAAGTAGCAAACCTGCGCATAACCATATCTCGTTTCCTGATAGCCATAGTGTAGTTGTCTGCGAATTTAGTTTTGGGGGAATGTTCCCGAAGTGTTATCTGGTACGTATATTTCGAATGAAAATATCGTGAAAGCGTAATCCAGTTCTCAACATTATGAATCATTCATCAGCACAGGGTCGACAATGATTGAAATTGAAACTCGCCGCCTCGGCAATCATGAAATATTACACGCTATCCCTGCGGGAAAAAGTGCACACCCGCTGCCTGTTGTGGTTTTTTATCATGGCTTTACTTCATCGAAGCTGGTTTACAGCTACTTTGCGGTGGCGCTGGCGCAGGCCGGTTTTCGGGTAGTAATGCCGGATGCACCCGATCACGGTGCACGTTTTACCGGTGATGAACAGGTGCGACTTGGGCAGTTCTGGCAGATTTTGCACGGTAGCCTTACCGAATTTGCCGGGCTGCGCGATGCGCTTTACCAGGCGGGGCTGGTGGCGAATCAACGGCTGTCGGTGGCCGGCGCATCGATGGGGGGAATGACGGCGCTCGGGATCATGGCCCGCCACCCTGAGGTGAGCTCCGTGGCGTGCCTGATGGGCTCGGGCTATTTTACGTCATTGTCAAAAACGCTGTTTCCACCGCAAGACGCGACGGAGATTGATGCGTTGCTGGCCGAATGGGAAGTGACCCGGGCGTTACCGCGTCTGGCCGATCGCCCGTTGCTGTTGTGGCATGGTGACGCGGATGATGTGGTGCCCCCTGGCGAAACCTTCCGTCTCCAGCAGGCACTACAGCGCGAAGGGCTGGACGGCAACCTGACCTGCCTGTGGGAAGCGGGGGTTCGCCACCGTATCACGCCAGCGGCGCTGGACGCGACGGTGGACTTTTTCCGCCAGCATCTTTAAACGCGCAGAATTTTGACGCCCTGATCTTCCAGCTTCTGCAGGATCTCTGGATTGGCATGTTTGCCGGTGATCACCATGTCAATCTGTTCGGCGCGGCTGAACAACATGCCAGCTCGCTCGCCGACTTTGCTGCTGTCGACCAGTACGACGAGCTTGCCCACGACGTTAAGCATATTTTGCTCTGCCATCGCGGTTAACATGTCGGTTTTGTAGAGCCCGTCTGCTGTCAGGCCTTTGCCGCTGGTAAACATCCAGTGCCCGGCATAGAGGCTGTTTTCGCTATCCTGGGGACTGAGGGTAATGGACTGGCTCTTATTATACTGGCCGCCCATGATCACCACGCTTTCATGTTCCTGATCGATAAGATAGTTAGCCAGCGGCAGATAGTTGGTGATGATTTGCACCGGTTTACCGCACATCTCGCGGCCCAGCAGAAATGCCGTGGAGCCGCAGTTGATCACCACGCTCTCACCCGGGTTGACCAGCTGTGATGCGGCTCTGGCAATGCGCACTTTTTCATCGTGGTTTTGCGCCTGATGGATGTTCATCGGCGTCCAGCGGGGGCGCTGCTGGCTGATGGCTTCCGCGCCGTTACGGACTTTTTTCAGCTTACCGCTCTCATCCAGTTTGTTGATATCTCGTCGTGCCGTCGCGGGGGAAATCCCTAAACGTTCGATCACTTTCTCGACGGTGATAAACCCTGTTTGCGCCAGGAGTTCCAGTAATATTTGATGCCGTTGCGCTTCCGTCATGAGCTATTCCGATAAGAATTGATTTGAAAAGATGATATTTGAAATAGCGTGAAATTACTAAAATAAATATGAAATCGCCAGACGCAAGGTCTGGCGATGGGGTTTCACAATCAGAGGAATGACTTGAACGGCAGGTCTGGCTCAATGGTGAAGCAATCATCGAAACCGCGTGGGTAGTGATACTCGAGATTGTCTTTGTCCAGCGGCCAGGTGAACTTGCCGCCTACCTGCCAGATAAATGGCTTGAAGCCATACTTCAGACGGTCTTTTTTCATCTCCCACAATACGCGGATTTCCTGCGGATCGGCCTGGAAGTTTGACCAGATATCGTGGTGGAAAGGAATCACCACTTTGGTGTTCAGTGCTTCCGCCATGCGCAGCATATCGGCGCTGGTCATTTTGTCGGTAATGCCGCGTGGGTTCTCGCCGTAGGAGCCCAGCGCCACGTCAATCTGATGCTCGTTACCATGCTTCGCATAGTAGTTGGAGTAGTGAGAATCACCGCTGTGGTACAGGGAACCGCCAGGGGTTTTAAACAGATAGTTCACTGCTCGCTCATCCATGCCGTCTGGCAGGACGCCTGCGGCTTTCTGGTCAGCAGGCAGGGTGATCAGCGCGGTGCGGTCAAAGGCGTCCAGCGCATGGATTTCAATGTCTTTAATTTTCACCACGTCGCCTGGCTTCATGACGATGCAGCGCTCTTTCGGCACGCCCCAGCCAATCCAGAGATCCACGCAGGTCTGCGGCCCGATAAACGGCACGTCGTCCGCGCAGTTTTGCATCACCGCTGCCGCCACGTTTACATCGATGTGATCGTTATGATCGTGGGTGGAAAGGACGGCGTCGATCTGGCGAATGGCAAAAGGATCAAGAACAAACGGCGTGGTACGCAGGTTCGGCTGCAATTTTTCTACACCTGCCATGCGCTGCATCTGATGACCTTTTTTCATCAGTGGATTGCCGTGGCTCTGTTTGCCGGTACCGCACCAGAAATCAACGCAAATATTGGCGCCACCCTCGGATTTCAGCCAGATGCCGGTGCAACCCAGCCACCACATTGCAAACGTACCAGGAGCAACCTGTTCCTGCTCAATCTCTTCATTCAGCCAGCTGCCCCATTCCGGGAAGGTGCTCAGAATCCATGATTCACGGGTGATGGTGTTCACTTTACTCATCGTTTTGACTCCTGGTTTAATCAAAAGTAATCATTTGGTGATTTGTTGTGATTGATGCTGGCACTATTTTAATCGGTTTGCAACGAGTAAATTGAGGAAATTTATCTTCGTCATGTCACAGATAATCCTTTTCTACGTTGTTAGAATATCCTCTATAAATGATTAATTGCATGAATTATAAGAAATAATTTATACGTGGGAATCGGTAGTGAAAATCATTACTAACACCATGGAAATAATTTGCGTGATACGTCACAAATAATCAAATGCAATCTTGTGGTGATTATTTGTGATTAATAGAGTGATGGCACCAACCGAACAGGGATTACCCCCTCGTGTTCTCATTTCTGGAGAGAGTTATGGAGATCCTCTACAACGTCTTTACCGTGTTTTTTAATCAGGTAATGACTAATGCCCCGCTTTTGCTGGGTATCGTGACGTGCCTGGGCTACATCCTTCTGCGCAAAAGCGTCAGCGTCATCATCAAAGGCACAATCAAAACCATCATCGGTTTCATGCTGTTGCAGGCGGGTTCAGGCATTCTGACCAGCACCTTTAAGCCTGTGGTTGCGAAGATGTCGGAGGTGTATGGCATCAACGGCGCCATCTCTGACACCTACGCGTCGATGATGGCCACCATTGACCGCATGGGAGATGCCTACAGTTGGGTGGGGTACGCGGTACTACTCGCGCTGGCGTTGAACATCATTTACGTTCTGCTGCGCCGCATTACCGGCATCCGCACCATCATGCTGACTGGCCACATTATGTTCCAGCAGGCCGGGCTGATTGCGGTGTCTCTCTATATCTTCGGCTACCCCATGTGGACCACGATTATCTGCACCGCCGTGCTGGTATCGCTCTACTGGGGTATCACCTCCAACATGATGTACAAGCCGACGCAGGAGGTCACCGACGGCTGCGGTTTCTCCATCGGCCATCAGCAGCAATTCGCCGCCTGGCTCGCTTACAAGGTCGCACCGTACCTGGGTAAAAAAGAGGACAGCGTAGAAGATCTCAAGCTGCCGGGCTGGCTGAATATCTTCCACGACAACATCGTCTCAACCGCCATTGTGATGACCATCTTCTTCGGCGCCATTCTGCTCTCCTTCGGGATTGATGTGGTGCAGGCGATGGCGGGGAAAACGCACTGGACGGTTTATATCCTGCAAACCGGTTTCTCCTTCGCGGTAGCCATTTTCATCATTACCCAGGGCGTCCGTATGTTTGTTGCCGAACTGTCTGAAGCCTTTAATGGGATCTCCCAACGTCTGATTCCTGGTGCGGTGCTGGCGATTGACTGTGCGGCTATCTACAGCTTTGCGCCAAACGCGGTGGTCTGGGGCTTCATGTGGGGCACCATCGGCCAGTTGATTGCGGTAGGCATTCTGGTCGGCTGCGGCTCATCCATTCTGATTATTCCTGGCTTTATCCCCATGTTCTTCTCCAACGCCACCATTGGCGTCTTTGCTAACCACTTTGGCGGCTGGCGCGCGGCGCTCAAGATCTGTCTGGTGATGGGCATGGTGGAGATCTTCGGTTGCGTGTGGGCGGTCAAGCTCACCGGCATGAGCGCCTGGATGGGCATGGCGGACTGGTCAATCCTGGCACCGCCAATGATGCAGGGCTTTGCGTCCGTCGGGCTGGTCTTTATGGCCGTCATCATCCTGATTGCTCTGGCTTATATGTTCTTCGCTGGCCGTTCTCTGCGAGCTGAAGAAGATGCGGAAAAACAAACAGCAGAAGTTTCTGCTCATTAAGGAGTTTCGATTATGACCGTACGTATCCTGGCTGTGTGTGGCAATGGGCAAGGTAGCTCCATGATCATGAAGATGAAAGTGGACCAGTTTTTAACCCAGTCAAACATTGACCACACGGTGAACAGCTGCGCGGTGGGTGAATACAAAAGTGAACTAAACGGCGCCGATATCATCATCGCGTCTACCCATATCGCCGGTGAAATTAGCGTTTCTGGCAACAAGTATGTCGTGGGGGTACGCAATATGCTCTCCCCTGCGGATTTCGGCCCAAAACTGCTGGAAGTGATCAAAGCGCACTTCCCCCAGGACGTGAAGTAAGGACGCCACATGAAACTACGTGATTCGCTGGCAGAGAATAACTCCATCCTTTTACAGGCCGAGGCCAGCACCTGGCAGGAGGCGGTCAAGCTGAGCGTGGATCTGCTGGTTAAGGCTGACGTTGTCGAGCCGCGGTATTACCAGGCCATTCTTGATGGTGTGGCGCAGCATGGTCCTTATTTTGTCATCGCGCCAGGCCTTGCAATGCCACACGGTCGCCCGGAAGAGGGCGTGAAGAAAACCGGCTTCGCGCTGGTAACGCTGAAAACGCCTTTGGTGTTTAACCATGAAGATAACGACCCGGTCGACATTCTGATCACCATGGCGGCCGTCGATGCCAATACCCATCAGGAGGTTGGCATCATGCAGATCGTTAACCTGTTTGATGACGAAGCGAATTTTGATCGTTTACGCGCCTGCCGCACCGAGCAGGAAGTGCTGGATTTAATTGATAACGCCACAGCGGCGGCAGTTTAAGAAGGAATTGAAAATGTCATTACCAATGTTGCAGGTCGCGCTGGATAACCAGACTCTGTCCGATGCGTATGAAACCACCCGCTTGATTGCGGAAGAGGTGGATATTATCGAAGTTGGCACCATTCTGTGCGTAGGCGAAGGCGTGCGCGCCGTTCGCGATCTGAAAGCGCTCTACCCGCATAAAATCGTGCTGGCCGATGCCAAGATTGCCGATGCAGGCAAAATTCTCTCCCGCATGTGTTTTGAAGCCAATGCCGACTGGGTCACTGTGATCTGCTGTGCAGATATCAACACCGCGAAAGGCGCGCTGGATGTGGCGAAAGAGTTCAACGGCGATGTGCAGATTGAACTGACCGGTTTCTGGACCTGGGAACAGGCCCAGGCGTGGCGCGATGCTGGCATTCAGCAGGTCGTTTATCACCGCAGCCGTGATGCGCAGGCCGCCGGCGTGGCGTGGGGAGACGCGGATATCAGCGCCATTAAACGTCTTGCTGACATGGGCTTTAAAGTGACCGTTACCGGTGGCCTGGCACTGGAAGATCTGCCGCTGTTTAAAGGTATCCCTATTCACGTCTTTATCGCGGGTCGCAGCATTCGTGATGCCGCGTCTCCGGTGGAAGCGGCACGTCAGTTCAAACGTTCAATCGCTCAGCTTTGGGGCTAAGGAGCGGATATGTTGTCTAAACAGGTCCCGCTTGGCATCTATGAAAAGGCACTCCCTGCGGGGGAGTGCTGGCTGGAGCGGCTGAAACTGGCGAAACAGTTGGGCTTCGATTTTGTCGAAATGTCCGTGGATGAGACCGATGAACGTCTTTCTCGCCTCGACTGGAGCCAGGAGCAGCGTCTGGCGCTGGTGAGTGCGGTCGCCGAAACGGGCGTACGCGTGCCGTCCATGTGCCTCAGTGCCCACCGTCGTTTTCCGCTTGGCAGTGAAGATGATACGGTGCGTGCGCAGGGGCTGGAGATCATGCGTAAAGCCATTCGTTTTGCGCAGGATGTGGGTATTCGCGTGATACAGCTTGCCGGGTATGACGTTTACTATCAGGAAGCCAATGACGAAACGCGTCGTCGTTTTCGTGATGGCCTGAAAGAGAGCGTTGAAATGGCTAGCCGCGCGCAGGTGACGCTGGCGATGGAGATCATGGACTATCCGTTAATGAACTCGATCAGCAAGGCGCTGGGCTACGCGCATTACCTGAACAATCCGTGGTTCCAGCTCTATCCTGATATCGGCAACCTGTCGGCGTGGGATAACGACGTACAAATGGAACTGCTGGCGGGGATGGGCCATATCGTCGCGGTTCATGTCAAAGATACGCGTCCTGGGGTATTCAAAAACGTTCCGTTCGGCACCGGGGTGGTGGATTTCGAACGGTGCTTCCAGACGCTCAAACAGGCGGGGTATTGCGGACCTTACCTGATTGAGATGTGGAGCGAAACGTCAGATGACCCGGCAGGTGAGGTGGCTAACGCTCGCGACTGGGTACGGGAACGTATGGCACGGGCCGGCTTACTGGAGGCTGAATATGCTTAAGCTTAAGCTTAAGCAGCAGGTCTTTGACGCTAATATGGATCTCCCTCGCTATGGGCTGGTGACCTTCACCTGGGGAAACGTCAGTGCTATCGACCGAGAGCAAGGGCTCGTGGTGATTAAGCCTAGCGGCGTGGCATATGACGCCATGAGCCCTGACGATATGGTGGTGGTTGATCTTGAGGGTAACGTTGTCGACGGCAAATGGCGCCCTTCTTCAGATACAGCCACCCATCTGGCGCTCTACCGGCGTTACCCTTCTCTGGGCGGCGTAGTGCATACGCACTCTACGCATGCCACAGCCTGGGCACAGGCGGGGCGGGCCATTCCGGCTCTGGGAACCACGCATGCGGACTACTTCTTTGGTGACATTCCGTGCACGCGGGCACTCACGCAGACAGAAGTGGAAGGCGAGTACGAGCTCAACACTGGCAACGTCATTATCGAAACGCTGGGTGAGAGCGAACCGCTGCATACGCCGGGCATTGTGGTCTATCAGCACGGTCCGTTCGCCTGGGGAAAAGATGCGCATGACGCTGTCCATAACGCGGTAGTCATGGAGGAGGTGGCACGCATGGCGTGGATTGCTCGCGGCATCAACCCACAGCTTCAGGGCATTGATGATTACCTGATGAACAAACATTTCATGCGCAAGCACGGTCCAAACGCCTATTACGGGCAGAAGTGAATAAGTGCTCTGGAATACCGAAAACAGTTGTAACCGGTGGTATTTCAGAGCCATTCATAAAAAAAAGCCCCCGGGCAGGGGGCAAGTAAAACGATGGCTATATTCTTTTTGTTGGCTTTCCTGGTGCTAGCGTCAAAGCGTTATCGGTAAATATCTGCACTGGCGTGCATGTTGCCGTTGCTGCCGGGCTCACGCATCAGAATGACGTGGTAGTAATTTGCCCCCTGAGCATCGGTTTCTTTATTAAGCGCGTGATCTGCTTCGCTCTCTGTGGCGAAATGGTGATTGATGTAAATAACGCCTAAGCTCTGCACATCATCCATGTTTCTGGCCTGTCGGCTGTCTATCTTGATGGCTGCCATCGCGTTTGCACTGAGCAAAAGCGCAGCCATTACGGCAATTGCGATTTTTTTCATGATATGCGCTCCACGACTGCGTGCTGTGAGACGGTTGTTTGCTCCCCTCCGGTATTTATATGGTCTCTGATTAAAGTGTAATCACTTATCCGGCGAGGATGCGTGACCATTTCTGATGCAGTTGTTCAAAAAAACAACGCTTCCTGATGTGGTTAATTTTAAATCACCCACTTAGACCAGCTTTGCGGTTTGTGCGAATTATTTGTGCAATCAGCTTGAGTTTCCTGGGGGGCGCAAGTATTATGACGCGTCAATTTTTCAGCCGACCTTTAACACGTTCCTTGCCTCCCCGGGCCTCGGCTGACCCAGACAGGAGGCTGAATAATCCGTAAGGAGCAATTCGATGCGTCATTACGAAATCGTTTTTATGGTCCATCCTGACCAGAGCGAACAGGTTCCGGGTATGATCGAGCGTTACTCTGCTGCCATCACTGGTGCAGAAGGTACGATCCACCGTCTGGAAGACTGGGGCCGCCGTCAGCTGGCTTACCCGATCAACAAACTGCACAAAGCACACTACGTTCTGATGAACGTTGAAGCTCCGCAGGAAGTGATCGATGAGCTGGAAACTACCTTCCGCTTCAACGATGCCGTTATCCGCAGCATGGTTATGCGTACCAAACACGCAGTTACCGAAGCATCTCCGATGGTTAAAGCGAAAGACGAGCGCCGTGAGCGTCGCGATGATTTCGCAAACGAAACCGCAGATGATTCTGATGCTGGGGATTCTGAAGAGTAATTTCTGATGACCAACCGTCTGGCGTTGTCCGGCATCGTATGCAGGGCTCCCCTTCGAAAGGTCAGTCCATCAGGAATTCCGCATTGCCAGTTCGTGCTTGAGCATCGTTCTGTGCAAGAGGAAGCCGGGTTTCACCGGCAGGCGTGGTGCCAAATGCCCGTTATCATTAGCGGACACGAAAACCAGGCCATTACTCACAGTTTAACGGTCGGTAGTGCAGTAATCGTTCAGGGGTTCATCTCTTGCCACAAGGCAAAGAACGGTCTGAGCAAAATGGTTCTGCATGCCGAGCAGATTGATTTGATAGATTCTGGAGACTAGCCATATGGCACGTTATTTCCGTCGTCGCAAGTTCTGCCGTTTCACCGCGGAAGGCGTTCAAGAGATCGACTATAAAGATATCGCAACGCTGAAAAACTACATCACCGAAAGCGGTAAGATTGTCCCAAGCCGTATCACCGGTACTCGTGCAAAATACCAGCGTCAGCTGGCTCGCGCTATCAAACGCGCTCGCTACCTGTCTCTGCTGCCGTACACTGATCGTCATCAGTAATCGGGCACGGTCCATTAATACGACTTTAAGAGGATAAGGTAATGCAAGTTATTCTGCTTGATAAAGTAGCAAACCTGGGCAGCCTGGGTGATCAGGTAAACGTTAAAGCGGGCTACGCTCGTAACTTCCTGGTTCCACAGGGTAAAGCTGTTCCTGCTACCAAGAAAAACGTAGAGTTTTTCGAAGCACGTCGTGCTGAACTGGAAGCCAAACTGGCTGACGTTCTGGCGGCTGCTAACGCTCGCGCTGAAGCAATCAACGCACTGGGCACTGTTACCATCGCTTCCAAAGCTGGCGACGAAGGTAAACTGTTCGGTTCCATCGGTACCCGCGATATCGCTGATGCAGTTTCTGCAGCAGGCGTTAAAGTGGCTAAGAGCGAAGTTCGTCTGCCGAACGGCGTTCTGCGTACCACTGGTGAGCACGAAGTTGACTTCCAGGTTCACAGCGAAGTGTTCGCTAAACTGGTTGTTAACGTTGTAGCTGAGTAATTTTTTACTCTGCTCGCGTCGAAGCGCCGGCCTTGTGCCGGCGTTTTGCTTTTTAAAGCCTGACGAACCTCTCTTTTAGCTTGTATGGTCGCGATTCCTGACGCATTCTCTGATAATAAAATGAAACGCAATTTTATCTTTGAGATTTGCCATGGAAACCGCTCTCTCTACGCCTGTCTTTGCCCGTCGCAATGTGGCCTACGCCTGCGCCACACTCTGCTGTCTGCTCTGGGGTAGCTCTTACCCGGCCATTAAAAGTGGCTATGAACTCTTTCAGATCGCAACCGATGATATCCCGTCAAAAGTCGTCTTTGCCGGATACCGTTTTCTGTTTGCCGGAGCACTGCTGCTGCTGTTTGCGCTGGCACAGCGTAAACCCATCGCCAGGCTCACGCCCACGCAGTTTGGCCAGCTTACGATCCTGGGACTGACGCAGACCACCATTCAGTACACCTTCTTTTATATCGGGCTGGCATACACCACGGGCGTAAATGGCTCGATCATGAATGCCACCGGCACCTTCTTCAGCGTACTGCTGGCGCATTTTATCTACCACAACGACAAGCTCAGCTATAACAAAACGCTGGGCTGTATTCTGGGGTTTGCCGGGGTGATGCTGGTGAATTTCCACAGTGGTATTCGTGATTTCCGCTTTGTCTGGAATGGTGACGGGTTTGTGGTGCTGGCGGCGTTCATCCTCTCCGCCGCCACGCTTTACGGCAAACGGATTTCCCAGACGGTTGATCCCACGGTGATGACCGGCTGGCAGCTGGGCATTGGTGGTCTTGCGCTGGTGGCAGGGGGATATGCAACGGGCGGGACGCTGGAGGTGCATAGCCTTACCGCGGTGGCGGTATTAGGGTATCTGACGTTGCTCTCATCCGTCGCCTTCGCCCTGTGGAGCGCGCTACTGAAAGTGAACCGCGTCAGTATGATTGCCCCGTTCAACTTTGTGATTCCCGTCGCCGGGACGGTACTGTCCGCTATTTTCCTCGGCGAAAACATCCTTGAGATTAAATACGCGATTGCGCTGGTGCTGGTCTGCTCGGGGATCTGGTGGGTGAATAAACGGAGTGCCTGAGAACAAAAGTGCCGGGTGGCGGCTTCGCCTTACCCGGCCTACGCCATTACCGTGCTCTGATAAAACTGCCGTCTGGCTGGCGGGTAAACAGCACCTGTTGGCCATTACCCGTATCAATCGTTAGCCCGGTGACCACGCCGCTGGCATTCTGGCGGATCAGCACCATCTGGCCGTTCTGCAGGTTACTGAGCGGCTTACCCGCACCTTCTACCTGAGCCATCGCATAGACATCGGTTGGCGGCAGGTTATGGTCGCGGAACAGCTGAGCAAGCGTTTTGCCCGCCTCCACGCGGTAGGAACGCCATTGCTGCTCAATGCCGGTTGGCTGCTGCGTCTGCGGTTCAGACGGGGCTGCGGCCTGCTCCTGCGGCTGTTCTTCCTGAATAGGCTCTGGCTCAACCGGTGCAACCTGTCCCGGATCGTTAGACGGCGTCACAAGCTGTGTCTGCATGGGCTGCGCATCAGGCTGCGGGCGCGTTTGTGACTGAAGATCCAGTTGCGCATTGCGGGTGACCGGTGCGGTGTCGACATCATCGCCGCCAGAAGGGAGCAGGAAACCGACGATCACCAGCAGCGCGCCTATGATAATCCCTCTGCGATGCAGAGGAGGTAGCGGGTCCATAATGCGAAAATTGTCCGGCGCATGCCAGATTTTCGCCAGGGTAGGTTTCAGTTCAAATCGCCCGGGCATGGCTCTCCTCCTGCTCCGCGTCTTTTTTATCCTGTGCTCCGAAGTATAGTTCGCTAACTGCCTGAACGGCGTAGCAAACCCGACATCCGTGACATCCATTCGGGATTAATCCTGGTTACCTCTATTGTTTCTGTTTCGTCGCAGTTTGTCACCTTAACTTCAGACAAAGTTTTACCCATAAGGGCATGGCTGCTATGCTGCCCGCTACTTTAAATGTGATGGAAGGAAAACCCATGACCACCCCGACTTTTGACACTATCGAAGCGCAGGCAAGTTACGGTATCGGCTTGCAGGTAGGACAGCAACTGAGCGAATCCGGCCTGGAAGGTCTGTTACCAGAAGCGCTGGTGGCGGGTATCGCTGACGCGCTGGAAGGCAAACAGCCAGCCGTTCCGGTTGATGTTGTGCACCGTGCGCTGCGTGAAATCCACGAACGTGCGGACGCTGTGCGTCGCGCGCGCTTCGAAGAGATGGCGGCAGAAGGCGTGAAATATCTGGAAGAGAACCGTGAGCGTGAAGGCGTGAACAGCACCGAGTCTGGCCTGCAGTTCCGCGTGATCAACCAGGGCGACGGCGCTATCCCGGCACGCACTGACCACGTTCGCGTGCACTACACCGGTAAACTGATCGACGGTACCGTGTTCGACAGCTCTGTTGCACGCGGCGAACCGGCTGAATTCCCGGTTAACGGCGTTATCGCAGGCTGGATTGAGGCTCTGACCCTGATGCCAGTCGGCTCCAAATGGGAACTGACTATCCCACACAACCTGGCGTACGGTGAGCGTGGCGCTGGCGCGTCCATCCCACCATTCAGCACCCTGGTGTTTGAAGTCGAGCTGCTGGAAATCCTGTAATCGGCTTTTCTTATTTCCTCTCTCCGTCCGGGGAGAGGAAAATAGTGTTAAAACCTATAGTTACGTCGGAATCAATATTTTATCTTGCAAACGAAACTGTTGCGTGTATTTTTGTGAGCTGTTTCGCGCTGTATGAGTGATATGACACTCACTTCCAACATATTATTAACATAATATCTAAATCATAGTATTCATCCCGCCGATTCTTACCTAATATCGATAAACCCTTACAAAGGGACCGTCATTTATTTGACGTTTTTAAAGGCCAGAAGAGCCTTAACAACACAGACAGGCATAAACAGGAAAATTACATGGTAGATCAGGTCAAAGTCGCCGCGACAGAAGAGGCGACGTCTGAACAGTCGCTACGGCGCAATCTCACAAACCGTCATATTCAGCTTATCGCCATCGGGGGTGCCATCGGTACCGGGCTGTTTATGGGCTCAGGCAAAACCATCAGTCTTGCCGGGCCGTCGATCATTTTTGTTTATATGATCATCGGTTTTATGCTCTTTTTTGTGATGCGTGCAATGGGTGAATTGCTGCTCTCCAACCTCGAATACAAATCTTTCAGTGATTTTGCTTCCGACCTGCTCGGTCCCTGGGCGGGTTATTTCACCGGCTGGACCTACTGGTTCTGCTGGGTCGTAACCGGCATGGCGGATGTCGTCGCCATTACTGCCTATGCGCAGTTCTGGTTCCCGGGGCTGTCGGACTGGGTCGCCTCGCTGGCGGTGATTATTCTGCTGCTGAGCCTCAACCTCGCCACCGTTAAGATGTTCGGTGAGATGGAGTTCTGGTTCGCGATGATCAAGATTGTCGCTATTGTGGCGCTGATTGTGGTGGGCCTGGTAATGGTGCTGACGCACTTCCAGTCGCCAACTGGCGTACAGGCTTCGTTTACCCATCTGTGGAATGACGGCGGCTGGTTCCCGAAAGGCATCAGCGGCTTCTTTGCCGGCTTCCAGATTGCGGTATTTGCCTTTGTGGGGATTGAACTTGTCGGAACCACCGCTGCGGAAACCAAAGACCCTGAAAAATCCCTGCCGCGTGCAATCAACTCCATTCCGGTTCGTATCATCATGTTCTACGTCTTTGCGTTGATCATTATTATGTCCGTGACGCCGTGGAGCTCGGTTGTGCCAAGCAAGAGCCCATTCGTTGAACTGTTCGTGCTGGTGGGACTGCCTGCGGCAGCGAG
Source organism: Enterobacter cloacae complex sp. IR5384 (assembly GCF_049237265.1). Taxonomy (NCBI): domain Bacteria; kingdom Pseudomonadati; phylum Pseudomonadota; class Gammaproteobacteria; order Enterobacterales; family Enterobacteriaceae; genus Enterobacter; species Enterobacter cloacae complex sp. IR5384. Next base: position 68,010 of record NZ_JBMKHJ010000008.1, read on the forward strand.
CCTGATTAACTTCGTGGTGCTGACATCTGCAGCGTCATCGGCGAACAGCGGTGTGTTCTCAACCAGCCGCATGCTGTTTGGCCTGGCGCAGGAAGGCGTTGCGCCGAGCGCGTTCGCGAAGCTCTCTAAGCGTGCTGTTCCGGCGAAAGGGCTGACGTTCTCCTGCATGTGCCTGTTGGGTGGGGTGGTAATGCTCTACGTGAACCCGAGCGTTATCGGTGCGTTCACCATGATCACCACCGTTTCGGCGATCCTGTTTATGTTCGTCTGGACGATCATCCTTTGTTCGTACCTGGTGTATCGTAAACAGCGTCCGCATCTGCATGAGAAATCGATCTATAAGATGCCGCTGGGCAAGCTGATGTGCTGGGTGTGCATGGCGTTCTTCGCGTTCGTTCTGGTTCTGCTGACGCTGGAAGATGACACCCGTCAGGCGCTGATCGTCACGCCGCTGTGGTTCATCGCCCTGGGATTGGGCTGGCTGTTCATTGGTAAGAAACGAATGGCAGGCGTAAGGTAAAAGCAAAACGGCAACTTCGGTTGCCGTTTTTAGTTTTTGCACCCTCTCCCCGTGGGAGAGGGCCGGGGTGAGGGCATCAGGCTTCAGTGGCCTTTTTATTCACCCGCCAATGCACGCGGGAACAGAACGTTATTCTCAAGACTGATGTGTTCCATCAGGTCATCGATCATCTCGTTAATGCCGTTGTACATCGCTTTCCATGTGGTGCAGGCTTCTGGCGGCGGCGTGACGTTATTGGTCGTGTGTTTGATGACTTCCAGCAGTTCACCCGCGTCGTCATGTTCGCTTTCCATCACGCTAATTGGCCCCATCGCCTGGCTGCCCATTCCCTGTTTAATCATCGGGAAGAGGATCTGCTCTTCTTTCATCATATGGCTGGTGAGTTCTTCATGCAGCATGGTCAGGTATTTCGCCAGGCCGCGCGGCACGGAAGGCTTGTCGGCGTGCACACGTTCAACTTTGGTGGCCTGCAGGATCAGCTCCGGCAGTTGTTCGCGGTGGCGATCGTGGTAACGCACGATAATGTGGTCGATGATTTCGGCAAGCGGGGCCGTGCGCCACTCTTTGTCGATGGGTTGCTCTGCCAGCAGAGCCAGCTCCGCTTCAATAACCTCTATATCCAGCTCTTTGCGCGAGGCCGCACGTGCCAGAGTTTGCTTACCGCCGCAGCAGTAATCCATGTCGTATTTACGAAACAGCGCAGAAGCGCGAGGGATGGAGAGCGCCAGCTCGCCGAGTGGTTGGTCGCGGAAGGCCATAGCAGTTACCTCATCATCAAGAATATAAGATGCATATTAAATGCATCTTTAAGGCGGCGCTATAACCCTTTAGAGGCAAGGGTGAAAATGAGATGTAAGTCACAAAAAATTAGCGTGTTTAACTCACTGAATGAATGCAGAAAATAACTTTAGAAACTTTTTTAACGTGGAGAAACAGTAAACAACCCGCTGCGCCTGCCGATATATCCACGTCAGACAAACCTGCATATTACAAAGGCAACGCATGTTTAAACGTATAAAAGTCATTACCCTTTTGATTTCGGTGCTGCTTGTGCTCGGCATCATGCAACTCGTTTCCGCCGGTATCTTTATCAACGCGCTGAATAACGATAAAGACAATTTCACCGTGTCGCAGCTATCCAGCAAGAACGTGGCGGAGTTTACCGATGCATGGATCAGCCTGAACCAGGCGCGCGTCACCCTGAACCGCGGCATGCTGCGTCTGCAAAGCAGCATGGCCTCGCAGATTAACGGCGGACAGCTCAATGAGCTGGTAAACACGGCGAAAAACCTGCTGGCCAATGCCCAGTCTCATTACGACAAATACTATGCTTTGCCGAATACCCCAGGGCTGGATCCCAACCTTGCAAATCGCCTGGAAGAGCAGTACCGCAATTACTCCGCGACACTGACCCAAATGAACGTTTTGCTCTCTCAGGGCAATCTGGAAGAGATGTTCAAGCAGAATGCGGAGCAGAAACAGACCGCGATGCAAAACGTTTACCGGGAATGGCGTGAAGCCCAGGCCGTGCTTACGGATAAAGGGATCAAAGATAACGAAAGTGATTACAAGCGTATCCTGTGGATCCTCTCTGCGGTCATGCTGCTGGTAATTATCGTGATTATCTCCAGCTGGATTGCCATGCGCCGCGTGCTGTTGTTGCCGCTGCAGGATGTGATAAGCCATATCCGCGCCATTGCCGCCGGTGATTTAACCCAGCCGATCCATGCAGAGGGTAAAAACGAGATGGCCGTGCTTGCGCAAAACGTCCAGGAGATGCAAACCGCGCTGGCAAACACCGTGGGCGTGGTTCGTGAAGGTGCGGATACCATTTACACCGGTGCGGGGGAAATCTCTGCGGGCAGTAACGATCTCTCTTCCCGTACCGAGCAGCAGGCTGCCTCGCTGGAAGAGACGGCTGCCAGCATGGAGCAGCTGACGGCAACGGTGAAACAAAACGCCGACAATGCCCGTCAGGCTTCCCGTCTTGCGCTTGATGCCTCTTCAACGGCGAAGAAGGGCGGTAACGTTGTAGAAGGCGTGGTGCGCACCATGGACGAAATCGCCACCAGTTCCAGCAAAATTGCGCAAATTACCAATGTCATTGACGGCATTGCCTTCCAGACGAACATCCTGGCTCTTAACGCGGCAGTTGAAGCGGCGCGCGCAGGTGAGCAGGGGCGTGGCTTTGCGGTGGTAGCCGGAGAAGTGCGTACGCTCGCTCAGCGCAGCGCCCAGGCGGCGAAAGAGATCAAAGCGCTGATTGATGACTCTGGTGAGCGGGTTAACGCAGGCTCGCAGCTGGTGAACGAAGCCGGGGCCACCATGGCGGAAATTGTTAACGCCGTGACTCGCGTCACCGACATTATGGGTGAAATTGCCTCTGCGTCTGATGAACAGAGCCGCGGGATCGACCAGGTGGGCCAGGCGGTGGCAGAGATGGATCGGGTTACCCAACAGAACGCCTCGCTGGTGGAAGAGTCTGCGGCCGCAGCGGCCGCGCTGGAAGACCAGGCGGCACGCCTGAACGACGCGGTGGCAGTGTTTAAAATTGCCCGCAGCCAAGCGGTGAAGGCGGCTCCGGCGAAAACCTATGTGCCAAAAGCGCAGCCCGTCGCTTCTGCGTCTGAAGCCAACTGGGAAACGTTTTAAAAGCTTGCCCGGTGGCGGCTACGCCTGACCGGGCCTACGTTTTTGCAGGCCGTGCAAACGCCTCACATCTCCGACGCCGGAACGACCATCGGTTTTTCCGGCTTCGCTCTTACCGCCATCACTACCCCCATCACCAGCAGCACTATTCCACAGGCCGTTAACAGCGGCGGTACGCTCTGGCGCATCAGGAAGGTGTACAGCAACCCGGCCAGCGTTTCGAAGACAATCAGCGGCCCTAAGATCACCGTTGGCAGTTTCTGGCTGGCGATATTCCAGCACAGCGCGCCCACCCAGGAACAGAGCACAGCGATAGCGATCATCAGCCCGACAAAGACCCACGGCCGCGGCCCGAAAGGGAGGGCGAAGTCCGGTTGTTGCTGCGCAGACCAGAGGCACGCCCCGGCATAGCCCACCAGCGAGACCGGCAGCGTCACCAGCGCCTGTGCCGTTGCCCACATCATCGGATGCTTATCCGGGTTCTCCCGTAACCATCGCGCATTACGCAGGGCATACCAGGCCCAGCAGGCGACGGAAATAAACGCTAAACCGATCCCCGAGCCGTAACGCCAGACGCTGAAATCAGCGAGCCCGTGGCGAAGCTCGGCAATATTCACACAGACCAGCCCGACGCCCGTGCAGATCAGCGCGGGTACCATTTTTGACCATGCCAGTTTGCCATCGCGCTGGCTGTACAGCAGGTTCGCAAAGACAGGGATAACGACAGGCAGCGTGCCGATAATCATGGTCGATACCGGCGCGCCGGTACGCTGAATGGCGCTCGCCAGGCAGACGTAATAGATAAGGTTGCCCATCATGGTCAGCGCCAGCGCGGTCATCCAGTCCTGGCGGTTGAGCTGGCGTAAACGCGTACGACCGAGCCAGGCCAGCGGCAGGGCAATCAGCCCCAGCGCCAGATAGCGTCCGGTTGACTGCAGGGCCGCCGGATACTGGGGCACAATCAGCGGGCCGACAAAAATCAGCCCCCACATCAGCCCTGCCAGCAGGGCATACAACACGCCACTAATCATTATTCCATCCACATCAATTGACTTTGTACTCAGTGTAGAAGGGGGGATTGCGCGCGTATTGTATGAGATTGCGCATCAGCGCCCGATAACTTGTTTCTGGTAGCGGACGGGCGTAATCCCGTAGCGGCGGGTAAACGCGCGGGTTAAATGCGACTGGTCGGTCAGCCCGGTCGCGGCGGCCACTTCGGCGGCGGGCATGCCGTGCGTAAGGAAGCCTTTGGCGCGCCACAGGCGAATAGCCATCAGCATCTGGTGCGGCGTGACGTGGAAATGGGCTTTAAACTGGCGCTGAAAATGGTAAGGGCTGAGAGAAACCACGTTGGCCAGCTCGTCCAGCGTCACGGCGTGCATATAGTTATCGTGCAGATATTCGCGTACCCGTTCGAACCGGTGCGCGCCTTCCTTAATTATTGGGGCGTGATGGGCCAGTGGCTGGAAGGTCTCAATCAGATCCAGCAGCAGTCCTTTTTGCGCAAGCGGGTCCTGGGTATGCCACAGGCCGTAGATCAGCTGGCCGATTTGCTGCGAACGCAGCGGGTCGTGGCGGGTAACGTCGCTAAACCACCAGTGGCGCAGGCCAGTCACCTCTTCCAGTAAAGCGGGTTCGATGTAGACCATCCGGTAGCGCCAGCCGCCTTCGGTGGCCGATTCTCCGGTGTGGATCTCGTCCGGGTTCATGGTGACAACGGATTTTTCAGCGGCCAGGTGCTGGGTACCGCGATAGCGAAAGCGCTCGGCACCGGTTTCGATGGTGCCGATGCCGAAGGCTTCATGCGTGTGAGGCTCAAAGGCGTAGTCAGCGATATGCGCGTGATAAAGTTCCAGACCCGGCAACTGCGCCAGATGGCGAAAGCGCGCGCTGTCTCTCTCATCGCTAAATTGTTCCGGTACGCCTTGCACACTGATTCTCCTCGGGGGCTATCTTGTGATTATCAGAGATGATCCGGGATTATGCACTAAACATCTTTGCGCGAACGGTCTTACGGTAATCCCCCGGTGAAACCGTGGTTTTATGTTTAAACTGGCGATTGAAGTGCGCAATATCCTGATACCCAACCGCGTTGGCGATCTCCTGAATACACAGGTTGGTTGATTGCAACATATTCATGGCTAACTCAATTCTGGCGGTTAATAAATATTGCAAAGGGGACATGTCAGTGGCGTTTTTAAAACGACGATTAAAGTTGCGCAAACTCATGCCAGCCATATTGGCAAGATTTTGCATTGATATATCTGAGGCGCAGTTGGCTTTAATCCAGGTCTGAATTTGTACAATATCTTCATCGGGATGGGGTTTGTTTTCTTCGCTGTAGCACTGACGATCAAACTGGCTACGAATTTCATGGAAAAATGTCCGTTGAGTATGTGTGGCTACCCGTTTTCCATATATCGTTTCAATAAAATGAATTGTCAGATCTGACAAGGCCTTAACGCTGGCGGCGCAGTAAATATTTTCGGCCTGGGTGAGAAAATGTTTAGTTTGTAATTTAACGCTGGGGTAATCGCGTGAGAATTGCCGGAAGTAGTGCCAGTGGGTGGTGGCGGGTTTCCCGTTAAGCAACCCTGATTCCGCCAGAAAACAACAGCCGGTTCCGACGGCAGCGATGCGGGTGCCTCGTGCGGCCTGCTCAGAAAGCCACGCCAGCAGCTCAGGCTGTTGTCTGACTACCGCGCGAGGGTTGCGCCACAGGGCCGGAATATAAATAACATCGTAGTGTCTGTCGTCGGCAAGTGTGGTGTCGGCAGTAATACTGAAGCCACTGTGCGTGCGGATCGGCAAACTGTTTATGCCGATGGTATTGACCTTCAAAATGCTTTCCGGTCGACAGAGCCTGAAACGCGATCGCTTTGCCGGGGACGTATCTGTGTTGGCGTTTGTTTTTTGCTCAGCTAAATAGCTACTGGCCGCTGATTTCCACATTTCAATCGGTAGACTGAGGCCGGAACTTAGCATGCGTTCGCATAACACAAATCCTATTTGTGTATTTGTCATTTTTGATTAATACCTGTTTTGACTATTATTTTTGGTAGCTCATCTTTAACCTGGCCAAAAAAGTCAGCATTTTGGCTGGATTTTCATATTAGCTTTTTTTGGCGATTTGTAAACTAATATCTGTAAATTGTCTTAGCTTGATAACAAAATAAATTCACGACCAATACAGGATTGATTATGGTGAAATTACCCGTAATAACAGCATTTGGTGGCTATGGTCCGGCTGGTCGTAGTTCTTCACATCATGCATTTCGCCGAATGGTTATTGAGTCATTATCCGAAGAGGAACGGCAGCAGACGTTATTATCGCTCGCCATCCTGATGGGCATTCTTAAATATGATGAAGGCGGATATTGTGACATTTCCGGTAAAAGATTCACGCCCGATCAGGCTGCCGCGACGATAAAGAACGAGACGCTTGAAGGATCCCTTATCAGAAAAATCACGGACGATTATTTTGATGTTGATGCCATCGTTAGTCATGCAAAATTGAATATGGCTTCGGACGAAAACGGTTTTAGTTTTAATATCTCTTCCAGACAATTACCTCAACCCTTACCGCAGGGATGGCATGCTGAGGAATTAACGGATCAGCGCGTGCGCATTACCGTCCGGGGTGATATGGACTGTAGAATTGAGACGCTGTTGCGCACGGAAGTTCAGGCCGCAGGTTTGCTACCACAAGGATTCCGGCCGGGTGACTATTACAATTCACAGTTTCACCCGCGGGCGTTGCAAATGGCCGTTGTCGGGGCGTCAGATGCGATCAACGCTTTGGGGATCCCGTGGCGGGATATACAGGCGAAAATTTCGCCGGATCAGCTGGGTATCTACTCGGGCAATATTATGGGACAGCTCGACGAGTATGGCTTTGGCGGAATGTTGCAGTCGCGTCTCAAGGGCCATCGCGTCAGCGCCAAGCAGTGTCCGCTGGGCCTGAACAGCATGTGCGCTGATTTTCTCAATGCCTATGTGCTGGGTAGCGTGGGCCACACCAGCGCCACGCTGGGAGCATGCGCCACGTTTCTTTATAACCTGAACGCGGCCGTCGAAGACATAAAAGCAGGGCGCATTCGCGTGGCCGTGGTAGGCAGCGCAGAAGCACCGGTTACGTCAGAGGTGATTGAAGGTTTTGATGCCATGGGCGCGCTGGCGACAGAGAGCAAACTCAGGCATATCGATCAGACGGAGACGGCCGACTGGCGCAACAGCAGCCGTCCGTTTGGCAACAGCTGTGGGTTTGTGATCGCCGAGTCCAGTCAGTATATCGTGTTGATGGACGACGAACTGGCGATGCAGCTCGGCGCAGAGATTCACGGTTCTGTGGGAAACGTCTTTATCAATGCTGATGGCTATAAGCGTTCGATTGCTTCACCGGGGCCGGGGAATTACATCACTATGGCGAAAGCTGTCGCCTCTGCAGTGTCGATGGTTGGACTGGAGACGGTGCAAAAGGGATCGTTTATCCAGGCTCATGGTTCAAGCACGCCGAAAAATTGTGTCTCGGAAGCGGATATTTTTGACCGTGTTGCGCAAGCCTTTTCGATTCACGACTGGCCGGTGACGGCGGTGAAATCTTACCTGGGACACTCCCTGGGGCCTGCCAGCGGTGACCAGTTGATAAGCTGTCTCGGTGTCTTCCGCTATGGCATTTTACCGGGCATTAAAAGTGTGTCGCACATCGCGCCACAGGTGAATAACGCGCGTTTACACATCCCTGTTCAGGACTGCAAATTAGAGGATGAACAGGGGCAAATTGCGTTTATTAATTCAAAAGGCTTCGGCGGTAATAATGCCACGGGGGTGGTTTACTCGCCGAAGCTTACTCAACAATGGTTGCGCAAACGCTATGGCGAACCGGCCTTTGCAGATTATCAGCAGCGTAACCGCCAGGTGCAACGACAGGCCTGTGCTTACGATGAAGCTGCATCTCATGGCGAATTAAACGTTATTTATCTGTTTGGACAGCAGGGGATAAATGAAGACGATATCAATATTGATATGAATGGCATCACTATTCCCGGCTTTGAAAAGCCTATTTCGTTTGCGAGGGAAAAAGAATATAGCGATTTTTAATTTCTACCTGCGACGTAAGCGGGGTTAACTGGAGTCACTTTTATACAGGCGCAAATTAATTTGAATACTATGTCAGCGGCAGGATTGAGTGCTTTATAGCGACTCTCTTTCGCAAAAGAATAGATTGAGCTGTGCTCTTTAAGCCCTAATCGAGTCGGTGGCGAGGTATTCCGCTTTTTATTTTACCCCGCCATCCGTAATAATAGCCTTCCCGTTACAAAATGGTTTTAACGCTTTCAGCCAGTGACGTGGTTGGTCGCCCAATCAGTTTGCTCAGCGTATGGCTATCGTCAAAGAGCCCGCCTTTAGATGCGCCCACATCAGAGTCCGCCAGCATATCCGCCAACCCGGCAGGCAGGCCGACACTCTTCAGCGCAGCGGCGAAATCCGCTTCGCTCATGTTCTGATAAACCACCGGTTTACCGCTCTGCTTGCTCAGTTCAGCCGCCAGTTCGCTCAGCGTCCACGCGCTGTCGCCTGCCAGTTCATAGACCTTGCCAGCGTGGCCCTCTTCCGAAACCACTTTTGCCGCCGCCGCCGCGTAATCCGCACGGGTGGCTGAGGCGATTTTGCCTTCACCTGCGGCACCGATAAACACGCCGTGTTCCAGCGCAGGCGGCGCGCTCGCCAGGTAGTTTTCGATATACCAGCCGTTGCGCAGCAGGGCATAAGGAATGCCGGATGCCGCCAGCGCTTTTTCCGTAGCAACATGCTCAACGTGCAGGCCCAGCGGTGAGTTATCCGCATGCAGCAGGCTGGTGTAGGCGATAAATGTCACGCCAGCCGCTTTGGCAGCGTTGATGACGTTCTGGTGCTGCGTGGCGCGCTGACCCACTTCGCTGGATGAGATCAGCAGAAGTTTCTCCACATCCTTCAGCGCCGTGGTCAACGCGGCCTGGTCGGTGTAATCGCCCTGACGAACCACAATACCCTGCTGGCTCAGGGCTTCCGCTTTCGCCGGGTTACGCACAATGGCGACAATCTGGTTTGCCGGGACGGTTTTTAACAGCTGTTCGATAACGAGGCGGCCAAGCTGGCCGGTAGCGCCGGTAATCGCGATCATGATCAATCTCCTTCGTGTTTGTCTGGTGTTGTGGCACACTAGCATCATAACTAACTTTTAGTAAGTACGTACAAAAAGGTAAGTATTAAATGACGATACCGACACTCAGCGAACAAATGCGCGATGGTAATCTCTTCGCGGAGCAGTGCCCGTCCAGAGAGGTGCTCAAACATGTCACCAGCCGCTGGGGAGTTCTGATCCTGGTGGCGCTACGTGAGGGAACGCATCGCTTCAGCGATCTGCGCCGTAAAATGGGCGGCGTGAGCGAGAAGATGCTGGCCCAGTCGCTGCAGGCACTGGAGCATGACGGTTTTGTCGATCGCGTTTCGTATCCTGTTGTACCGCCGCACGTTGAGTATAGCCTGACGCCGCTTGGCGTAGAGGTGAGCGAGAAAGTGGCCGCGCTGGCGGACTGGATAGAGGTGAATACGCCAAAAGTAATGGCGAACCGGGATGAGCGGGCAGCGTAAAAGCCGGGAATGTGCGGTCTGATGCCCTCACTCTAACCCTCTCCCACAGGGCTGGGTTCCCCACAAAATAATGCCTGCACGGAGGACCCCCTCTCCCTTGAGGGAGAGGGTTGGGGTGAGGGGGAACATATGGCTGTAGAGGTCATTCCGTTCACTTTATGTTCCTTGCTACTCTGTAACGGCATGACTTGTGAACGTGCCAGGGCGGCTCAGTCGCCACCACCCTGGCGACCCGGGCTCCCGGCGGTAAATCGCCGCTCCGCGGTGCCTTCGGCTTATTCCTTCCGGCTTATCGGGGACGGGCGGATGTAACGTCCCTGTAAAGCCGCCCTCTCGGCGCATCCATGCGCCTCGCCCCGGCCTGCACGAAACGCCTCAGCGATTTACAGCCGGACCAGGGCGTCGCTATAAGTCATTCATTTTCCTGAAGCAACATTCATCGCTTTCGGTAAAAAAATTACTGGGGAGCCCTCAGCCCACAGGGAGAGGGAATAAACACTAAAAACGGCAACGTGCGTTGCCGTTTTGCTTTTACTTACTTAAATCCACCTGATAAATGGCGAACCCGATATCATCCGTCGCAACCTTCTTCATAGGATACTGCGCCTTCTCCTTAATAAACGCCGCAGCCTTATCCGACGGAGACGTTTCAATGCGAATATCCAGTGGGGTATCGCTGTGGATCGGGGCCAGACGCCAGTTGTTATCGACCGCCGGATGAATTTCTCCCGCCTTTTTCGACTCTGCGCTGATCCAGGCGGCCAGCACTGAGCGGTTCTCATCCGGAGAAGCAAAGGCAATGTGGCTATCGCCGGTGCCGGCAAATTTGCCGCCATACGCGCGATAGTTATTGGTCACCACCAGGAAGGTGGCCGCCGGATCGACAGGCTTACCCTTGAAGGTCAGGTTTTTGATGCGCTCTGCCTGCGGATTAATGGCCTGACACTCGCCGTCATATTTCGCCGGCTGGGTGACATCAATCTGATAATCCACCCCGTCGATAACGTCGAAGTTGTAGGTGCGGAACCCGTCCCAGTTAATCAACGACTGCGGCTTGCTGCTCTTCGGATCGATCTGGTTAAACTGCCCGGCGGAGCATTCCAGCCACTCTTTCACCTCTTTACCCGTTGCTTTAACCACGACCAGCGTGTTCGGGTAGAGATAGAGATCGGCGGCGTTACGGAACGTCAGCTGGCCTTTTTCCACTTCAACATAGCTGGCCGGGTCATTTTTACGTCCGCCCACTTTGAACGGTGCGGCGGCGGAAAGCACCGGCAGGTTGGCTAAGTCCGGATCGCCCTGAACAAAATGTTCGGCATAGGCTTTCTGCGCCATGTTGACCACCTGAACGGTTGGGTCATCCTGTATCAGCGCCAGATAGCTGTACATGTTGTCGGCGGATTTGCCGATCGGCTTGCTAACGAATTCGCGGGTGGCGACGTGGTCATGCTTGAGCACGTCGACGAGTTTTTGGTCTTCAGCCGCCAGTGATTTTTTGGCGGCAGCATCGTAAATGGGGCGCGCTTCGGCTTTGGATCCGGTCACCTTCCAGCTGCCGCTGTCGTTATTGAGTACCAGATCCACCACCCCAAGATGGTCGCCCCACATGCCGGGCATTACCGCCGGCACGCCGTTGAGCGTTCCCTTGTCGATGTCTGCCCCTTTGATTCTGGCAAAATCCTTACCCGGGAAGACCGCATGAGCGTGGCCGAAGAGGATCGCGTCCACGCCCGGCACTTCGCTCAGGTAGTAAACCGAGTTTTCCGCCATCACCTGGTACGGATCGGCAGAGAGGCCCGAGTGGGCGACAACGACCACAACATCCGCCCCTTTTTCACGCATCTCCGGTACGTATTTACGCGCCGTTTCGGTGATGTCGTTAACGGTGACTTTGCCGGTGAGATTGGCTTTATCCCAGGTCATGATCTGGGGCGGTACAAAGCCGATGTAGCCAATTTTCAGCTTCTGCTTTTTACCGTCCTGATCAACAACCTCGGTCTCTTTAATCAGATAAGGGGTGAAAAGCGGCTTTTTGGTCTTAACGTCGATGATATTGGCGTTAACGTACGGGAATTTTGCGCCTGCCAGCGCATCGTGCAGGTATTTCAGACCATAGTTGAATTCGTGGTTACCGAGGTTGCCGACGGTATAATCCAGGGTGTTCATCGCTTTATACACCGGGTGGATCTCGCCTTTTTTCAGCCCCTTTGCCGCCATGTAGTCACCCAGCGGACTCCCCTGAATCAAATCACCGTTGTCGACCAGCACGCTATTTTTCACTTCATTGCGGGCGGCATTGATCAAACTTGCCGTGCGTACCAGTCCGAATTTTTCCGTAGGGGTATCTTTGTAGTAATCGAAGTCCATCATATTGCTATGCAGGTCGGTGGTTTCCAGAATACGGAGATCGACCGTCGCCGCCTGTACGCTCGCTGCAATCAGCGTCGCCAGGAGCGTTGCGCTAAACTTAATCATCAGAGGAGTCCTTTTTTCGATCCAGGCCACAAAAGAATATGTATCTATCGTTTGTTGCTTACAGAAGTGTGAATCCTGCCAGAAAAAAGGGCGATGAAACCGGAATTGCTTCACAGATAGCGGAATTGTTCACATTACGATATAAATAAAACAAAGAGTTATACCCACTGCGTTAACGAAGAGGTGGAGAATGTTAGATAAAATTTGTCAGCTCGCACGGGATGCGGGCGATGCCATCATGCAGGTGTATGACGGCGCACAACCGATGAACGTTGTCAGCAAGGCGGATGATTCCCCGGTCACGGCGGCGGATATCGCGGCGCATGGCGTGATCATGAAAGGGCTACAGGCACTCACGCCAGAGATCCCCGTGCTTTCCGAAGAAGCGCCGCAGAGCTGGGATGAGCGTCAGCACTGGCAGCGTTACTGGCTGGTCGATCCTCTTGACGGCACCAAAGAGTTTATCAAGCGTAACGGTGAATTCACCGTGAATATCGCCCTGATCGACAAGGGCAAAGCGGTGCTTGGGGTGGTCTACGCACCGGTGATGAAAGTGATGTACAGCGCCGCAGAAGGCAAGGCCTGGAAGGAAGAGTGTGGTGTCCGCAAGCCGATCCAGGTGCGCGATGCGCGCCCTCCGCTGGTGGTCATCAGCCGCTCGCACAGCGACAGCGAGCTGGAAGAGTACCTGCAACAGTTGGGTGAACATCAGACGACCTCGATTGGCTCCTCGCTGAAATTCTGTCTGGTGGCGGAGGGGCAGGCGCAGCTCTATCCCCGTTTCGGGCCGACGAACATCTGGGACACGGCAGCCGGCCACGCGGTAGCCGCGGCCGCGGGTGCGCATGTTCATGACTGGCAGGGCAAGCCGCTGGACTACACCCCGCGCGAATCATTCCTCAATCCAGGCTTCCGGGTCTCTCTTTACTGAGCCAGCAGCTTGTGCAGCAGATCAACCACCTGCTGCACCTCTTCCTGGGTTAACGCCCCGTCTTTTACCCACTGCACCTGGCCGTTTTTATCCAGCACGATAATCGCTGAACTCTCTTCCTCAAGCTGCCAGGCTTTGCGCGTCACGCCGTTGCTGTCGACAATAAACTGCGACCACGGGTAGAGCTTTTTGTTGCTCTCAAGGCTTGAGCGTACAAACATCCCGGAGCCAGGGATGGCATCGTCGGTGTTCACAATGGTGGTGGTCTGATAGCGGTCATGCGGGAATTTTGCGGCCTTGATCGCTTCCACCAGGTTTGCGTTTTTCTCTTTTGCAGATGTACGACCGGCAATATGTTGTACAACTCTCACTTTGCCCGCGAGCTGCGCGCTATTCCACGGTTTGTAGCTAAACTTATCATTGTCGAGAATCAATTCTCCCCGGTCAGCAATGCCGACTGGCGGTACGCGTTGTCCTTTTTCAATGTTGTGGGCACTCCCCCACAGGGGCAGGAGCAGGCATGCGGCTGCAAGAATGTTACGTAGGGTCATGGTGTTTCCTTATTGTATGCAGGTGATCCGACCACTTGGTCTTACGCTTTTAATCATAAGTGCGATCAATGGGCTTTTCCCGCAATCCCGATGCCAGTTTGCGGGCGAACGCACATATCCATAAAAAAACGACGGCTTATACTGCCTGTAGTCACAGTTTGAAAAGATTATTCTGAATAATTGTAATCAAACGGTAAATAAACTTATGCACACTGGGTAACTACGTAGTTCTGGTCTATAGTCATTGGGCAACAAAATTTGCGCTCAGAACAGTCGGGCCGATTGTGGCGCCGCAAGAGCGTATGATTCGCAGGAGATACAAGAATGAAAATTTTCCAACGCTACAACCCGCTTCAGGTGGCGAAGTACGTGAAGATCCTGTTCCGTGGACGGTTGTATATCAAGGATGTTGGCGCTTTTGAGTTTGATAAGGGCAAGATCCTTGTCCCAAAAGTGAAGGACAAACAGCACTTGTCTGTGATGTCCGAAGTCAACCGTCAGGTTATGCGTCTGCAAACTGAGATGGCTTAACCTACGTGCTATGCAGTAGTTAAAAAAACGGCTCCCGATGGGAGCCGTTGATGTTTGTGGGGGGAAGTATAACTCTGACTCTGTTGCATCGGTAAATTTCTGGTTGCCACTTTCCAGAGGAAGTATGAGCTTGTGTAGTTATTCTTAAACTCTCTTTCAGTGCTCTCGTTTTGATATAAAACAATAAAAAATTGATTCTCTATTGGGCTTATTGAATAACGCATAAAGAATGCTCATCTCATTAACGAAAAGGAGTTTTAAGGATGGCTATTCCTGCTTATTTATGGCTGAAGGATGATGGTGGTGCGTTAATAAAAGGTGCTGTTGACGTACAAGATAGAGAGTCAAGTATAGAGATCAATGGGTTTTCACATAATGTATCTATTCCAACAGATCCATTGACAGGAAAAATTACCGGAACAAGGAAGCACTCAAGTATCCTCTTTATGAAAGAATTTGATTGTTCATCTCCCTATCTGTTCAAGGCGGTTTGTACCGGTCAAACGTTAATAAGCGCAGAGTTTAAATGGTATCGTATTAACGATGCGGGTCAGGAAGTTGAGTATAACAATATGTTTCTTGAAAACGTAAAAATTGTCGGAGTTTCTCCTGTCATGCATGATACGAAAGATGCTTCGAAAGAGAAACATAATCACCTTGAATGTGTTGAGATGCGATATGAAAAAATAACATGGAAACACTGTGATGGGAATTTGCTCTTTTCCGATAGCTGGAACGAAAGGGCATAACATGAGACGTCCAGCAATCGCTGTTAAGCCTCAACCTCCTTATGATATTTCTTCATTTTCTCCACCTGGCGTTTCATTATCAAACAACATGATGATTGCGCGGTTCCATCATGGCCCGTCAGCGCTGACCTACTTATGGTTTTATAAGCAAGTAAAAGGGCATGGCCCTTGGGATTATAAAAACATATTAGGTAGGCAATACGAAAATTTTGGAAATTTTCATTTCGGAGCGGTAGGCATTGCCGCCGGAATTGAACCCGAGATATTATTGCGGGCAGCCGGACTTGCTCAAATTCTTGCAGGGACCAGCGACCCTAGTTTTAAAAATTATCAAGGGCCGGATTCACATGGGGATGATCCAACCGATCAGACATGGATTAGAGCAGGAATAGACTATGCTCAACGCTCTGGTTTTTAAAAAGAAGTGGCTATATATAATCGTCGTGATTATTTTGTTAGGGTGTGGCATATGGCGTGTAGTTGATGAACTTCTTTACCTTGAACAAGATATTATACGCCGGGAGAAAGTTGGTGAGTTGTCAACTTTAATTATTACTGAAAGTAATGCTGGAGCAACCACTCCATATGTATACCAATATTACCTATACTCTGCGAAAAAATCGGATGCGGATTTTTTAAATGATCTAAGAAGTGGCTATGAACCTTTCCTGGTGACTACCGCCTCAGATGTGTATGTAAAAATTGAAGATAATTCTATCCATCTTAAGGTTAGTGGTGATATCTTTAAATTTAAGAACGTTGCAGGCTATAGTTTTATATATATGGATTCATCACCGTTCTAAATTTTTTTATCAATGTCAGATACGTACTGCATATGAGTGAAAAAAGAAAGGGCAGTTAATCACTGCCCTTTTGTTATCACGCCGACACCTTCTCTTCCGCATCCGGCAGCTTCGGCACCAGCACGGTCGGTTTGTTATCAATACGCGTCACCAGCAACTGGTCGATGCGGTAGTTATCAATATCCACCACTTCAAACTTGTAGCCGGAGAACTTCACCGAGTCGGTGCGCTTCGGGATTTTACGCAGCATAAACATCATAAAGCCGCCGATGGTCTCGTAGTTGCCTGACTGCGGGAACTCGTCGATATCCAGCACGCGCATCACGTCGTCGATTGGCGTTGCGCCGTCAATCAGCCATGAGTTCTCATCACGCGCCACAATCTGCTCTTCCAGACCCTGGCCGACCAGGTCACCCATCAGCGTGGTCATGACGTCGTTGAGGGTAATGATACCCACCACCAGCGCGTATTCGTTCATGATAACGGCAAAGTCTTCACCGGCGGTTTTGAAACTTTCCAGCGCTTCAGAGAGCGTCAACGTGTCCGGTACAATCAGGGTATTGCGGATCTGCACGCCGCTGTTAAGCGCCAGGCTTTGGTTCGCCAGCACGCGGTTCAGCAGATCTTTGGAGTCCACATAGCCGATGATGTGGTCGATATCTTCATTACAGACCAGGAATTTAGAGTGCGGGTGCTCCGCGACTTTATTCTTCAGGCTCTGCTCGTCTTCATGCAGATCGAACCAAATCACGCTTTCACGGCCCGTCATGGAAGAGGGCACGGTACGGGATTCCAGCTCGAACACATTTTCGATCAGCTCATGCTCTTGCTTGCGCAGCACCCCGGCCAGCGCACCGGCTTCTACCACGGCGTAGATGTCGTCGGAGGTGATGTCATCTTTACGCACCATCGGCAGTTTAAAGATGCGGAAGATGACGTTCGCCAGGCCGTTGAAGAACCACACCAGCGGACGGAACACGAACAGGCAGAAGCGCATCGGGTTGATGATACGCAAAGCCACAGCTTCTGGCGCAATCATACCGATGCGTTTCGGGGTCAGGTCAGCGAACAGGATGAACATCCCGGTGACCAGCGAGAAGGAGAGAATAAAGCTCATCTGCTCGGCAAGTTCGGCGGACATGTACTGCACGAACAGGCTGTAAAAGGCCGGAGAAAATGCTGCATCCCCCACGATACCGCCGAGAATAGCGACCGCGTTCAGGCCAATTTGTACCACGGTGAAGAACGTTCCAGGATTTTCCTGCATCTTCAGGATACGGGAAGCATTGATGTTGCCTTCGTCGGCAAGCAGCTTAAGTTTGATTTTACGGGACGCGGCCAGCGAGATCTCGGATATCGAGAAAAATGCGCTGACGGCTATCAGACAAAGTATTACTAAAATACTGTTTAACATAGTTTATCCGGCTTCTCGCCAGATCCTCGGAAGGGAAGTTGATACCATTTGTGTGGAAACACATTGAACGTCAGCTCGTAGCGTTGAGCCGATTATTTCAGCGGGTAGTATAGCGTAAAGAGATGTAAACCTGCCAGAGGTCACATTTTGCGGCGAAAAGAGGCCGGGCAGGCGGGGAACCGGCCCGGCGAGACGCGCTATTTTGCCGCTGATAACCCGACGTTGTTCACTGCACGACGGGCAGCATCGCCTCCCCACACCTGATCGTACTCATAGCCTGTGAGCTGTTTTATCACCACACGGGTATTGGCATCGCAGTCGCGGTAATCACCGCCCAGCTTACGGCGGGCAATCTCCTTGAGAAGCAGTTTATGCGTCTCGCGGGTGAGCTTGAATTTATAGGTAGTGAAGAAGCTCACCGCCAGCAGGGCTGCCGTCGCGAAGATCATCAGGCCTATAATCGCCCCCAGCGCGCTTTCAGGCTGTGCACCGCCGCCCTTAACAAAGCCGGACTCCTGCAGGACCAGGCCAATAATCATGATGGCGATCGCCACGGTGCTTTTGCGGGTCAGGACCATCACCCCGGCAAAAATCCCTTCGCGGCGCTGCTGCGTCACCATCTCGTCAATATCAGGAATGAAGCTGTAGATATTCCACGGTATGTAATAGAGGCCCGCGCGGGTGGCGCCCAGCAGGATAAAGACCGCCGTGAACAGCAGCGTGGGCACCTGGGTTTTGGTCAGGTAGACCGTAAACAGGAACACCAGCACGAAGAAGATCCCGCCGTAAGAGAGGCGCAAAGCGGCAGAAGGGGAGACATTCAGCCTGTTCAGCAACAGCATAAATCCATATGTGCCAGGTACTGAGGCGAAAGCCGCAATGCTCAGCCAGCCGGAGACGGCTGCCGCGTCCTGGCTCAGACAATACACGACATAATAGGTAAAGACCGAACCGAATACGTCCATCGCCGTAAATGAAAAGATATAAATAATAATATGCAGGCGGAACGCGCGAATACGGAAAGAGGAAAAGAGATCCAGCACCAGATATTTCAGGTGATTAATTAATCCGCTGCTGCGCTGTTTATCCACTTTAAACGTGGATGGCTGTTGCACATCTTTCGCTTCCCAGGTGGTGTACCAGGTAATAAATACCGCAATACAGAATACGCAGGAGAATATCAGCCCGGTAAGAGTATAGGTAAACGGATTATCTTTCCCCGTGAACTGCATAATGACGCCGGGAACGGAAACCGCAAGAAAGCCGCCGAGCTGAGAGCAGATCATACGCACGCCGGAGAGACGGCTACGCTCTTCATACCGGTTAGTCATCTCAGCGGCCAGGGTTTCCCAGGGCACCAGAACCATCGCTGACAATAGCTCAATAGAGAGGTAAGTGCCCAGGTAATACCAGTACCCCATGTCCGTAAGCCACAGCAGGGCATACAGAAACATTAAGGGCGAACTGAGTAATAAAAAGAAGCGGCGACGGCCAAATTTACGCCCGAGCCAGGTATCACCGAAATTATCCGTGATATAACCCATAATCGGGCTTAATAACGCATCAATGACGCGAGCAATAGCAAATATCGAACCCGCTTCGACGACAGAGAGCCCGCAATAGGTGGTGTAAAAAAATAAAAGCCAGGTGCCGATAATGGCGAAAGCGCCTCCGCCAAACAGATCGGTTATACCGTAGCCGAGCGCCACGCCATAACCCACTCTACGTTCAGTTGGTTTGACCATAATAATATCCAGTGTAGGGTAATGATTAACCCGATCTGTCGGGTCGTTTTTTATTTACTGCTGGAATACAAATTACGTTCTATTTATTGATTTCTATCCATTGCCTTAATTGAGATGATCGATAAATAGCCTCCACAAGGGTCAGTGATTTCCCGGCTTCACGGATATCGGTGTAATCCGTGTAACCGGGGTGGGTGATAGCCTGATAAAAACGACGGATCGCCTGCTGGTGGCCCAGCCCCCAGTAGCTTTTGACCGAACCGTCCGGGGAGTCGTCGCAGGTGAGCCTGACGCGCTCGCCCGGCGTCACGCGCCAGAGCGTGTTGTCGTTGAGCAGCAGCGAGCCCTGCTCGCAGTGGATCTCCATCAGAAGCGGGGAATCGGTGGTATTGCAGTTGCTGGCGTAAAACAGGCCGCGCGCGCCGTTAGCAAAGTGCAGCGTGGCCATCGCGCTGTCTTCACCTTCCGTCACGTCCGCCAGCTCACCGCTATCCACCACACCTTTCACACGCGTCACGCCGCCGGCGAACCACTGCATCAGGTCGAGGGTATGAATGGCCTGGTTGATCAGCAGGCTGCCTCCTTCCGTAGCCAGTCGCCCACGCCACGGACTTTGGGTGTAGTACGCGCCCGAGCGTGCCCACGTCAGCACCGCTTTGATACTGAGCATTTTTCCCAGCTCGCCTTCGTCCAGCGCCTGGCGAATGCGCAGGCTGGTGGGGTTGAGCCGGTTCTGATAACACACGCCGAGCAGACCCGTAGCCTGTTCAGCGGCGCGGGTGATATCCACCAGTTCGCTGCTGTTCATGCCCACCGGTTTTTCGCAGAACACATGCTTTCCGGCGGCGAGGGCCGCCAGAATCATGCTTTTATGCTCAAAGTGCGGCGTGCAGATATGGACCACATCGATGGCATCATCCAGCAGCATCTCCCGGTAATCCTGATAGAAGCGGCACTGATAGCCCAATGCCAGCTTCAGTCCTTTGACGCTGTCGATATCTGCCAGCGCGCGCAGCGCAACGTTGGGGAGCTGGCGCAGCGCATTCACGTGGCAACCGTGAATCGCTCCGGCGCCGATCACCGCCGTGTTCAGGAGCTTCATTGTCGCCTCCCGTTATGCCGTTGCGTTGGCCAGCATCTGTGCCTTCACGCAGAGCTCCGCCGCCTTAAAGGCGTGAGCCTGGGTCATGGCATGTTCAGTACGATGCAAACAATCGAGGATCAGTTCGCCAAAGAACGGGAATCCGACCTGGCCGGCGACCGGATAACGGAACTCCCCCTCGTTATTGACGAGATACACCACGTCCTGTTCACCACGGGTGAGATCGACATATTTGCGGATCTCGATATAGCCTTCGGTGCCCAGCAGCGTCAGGCGGCCATCGCCCCAGGTCGAGAGCCCGTCAGGGGTAAACCAGTCGCAGCGGAAATAGCCGCTGGCGCCGTTTTCCCCTTTCAGCATGGCATCGCCAAAATCTTCGAAGGCGGGGTACTGGGGGTGGTTAACGTTCCGTACCTGGCTTGCCACCACGGTGGCGTCGCTGTTGCCGGTGTAAAACAGGAACTGCTCAATCTGATGGCTGCCGATATCGCACAGAATGCCGCCGAAGTAGCGCCGATCGTAGAACCAGTCCGGGCGGCCGGTCCCTTCCCGGTGCGGGCCCGTCCCCAGCGTTTGTACGACGCGGCCAATGGCCCCTTGCTGCACCAGCTGTCCGGCAAAGACCGCGCTCTCAACGTGCAGACGTTCGCTGTAATACACGGCGTATTTTCGGCCCGTTTTTTCCACCATGGCTTTGGCATCCGCCAGTTGTTCAAGGGTGGTAAGGGGGGCTTTATCGGTGAAGTAGTCTTTGCCTGCGGCCATCGCTTTTAGCCCCAGCGCACAGCGCTCGGCGGGAATGGCGGCGCCAGCTACCAGACGCACCTCATCGTCGGCGAGTATGACATCCAGGGAGTCTGTAACCCTGGCCTGCGGATACTGCTGAATAAATTTATCCACTTTTGCCGGATCGGGGTCGTAGACCCATTTCAGCGTGGCGCCCGCTTCAATCAGGCCGTTACTCATGCCGTAGATATGGCCGTGGTCGAGCGCGGCAGCGGCAAAGACAAACTCTCCTTCCCTGACAACGGGCTGAGGTTTACCCACTGGCGCGTAGTTCATGCCGTCATTTTTGTTCATGGTGTCACTCCTTCATCCAGATCTTTGCCCAGGGGAATCGCACCGACTTCGCTGAAGTTGGCGACGCTTGCGGATTTTTCATAAAAACGGGGGGCGAGGGCGTTGGTCCCGCCGGTACGGTAAAACGGATCGTCGCGTTGAATCGGCAGCGAAACCACGGAGCGGGTGATGGCGGATTTATAGATCGCGGTTATCAGCTCCAGCGAGCGTTTGCCCTGCAGACCATCCACTAACGGCGCCGTGCCGTGCTCAATGGCATACAGCAGGTCGTTAATCTGCCCGGTGTGCAGCGTCCATTCGAGCTTCGGCGTCTCGTGAAAAACGGCGTTAAGCTGCGCTTCCCGTTGCCGGTCCCGATCCTCCTGGGGGAAGCCGTTATCAGCGCTGACGCTGGCAAAAGCCTGCCACGGTGCGGAGATGCGCGCCTTTTCACCCTGGATAATGATTTTCTGATCTTCGCCGTGGTGCACGACCGAGGCGGTTAGCTGAGTGAGTGCGCCGCTGGGGTATTTAAATATTGCCGCGCTGAGATCTTCGACTTCAGCGTTGTCGTGCGCCACGTTGGTCATCATGGCCACCACTTCAGACGGGAAGCCCAGCATCCACTGAATGGCGTCGATGTGGTGAACAGCGTGGTTAAGGGTGCAGCCGCCGCCCTCTTTTTCCCAGGTGCCGCGCCACCACAGGTCGTAGTAGCAGTGTCCGCGCCACCAGAACGAGTCCACCTGGGCATGGCACACCTTGCCAGCAAGGCCCGAATCCAGCGCCGCTTTTAAACGCCAGAAGGCATCGGTAAAGCGGTTTTGAGCGATGATGGCGAGCAATTTACCGCTGGCCTGTTGCGCGGCGATCATGGCGTCGCACTCCTCCAGCGAGGCGGCCATTGGTTTTTCGCACAGCACATGGCAACCCGCATTGAGGGCATTAATGCTTATCTCTGCATGAACGTAGGGCGGCGTGCTGACGTCGACGATATCGATATCTGGCTCTGCCGCCAGCATCTGCTGGTGGCTTTCATACACGCGTGCGTCCGTCAGGTTGTAGCGTGCTTTTTTCTCGTGGGCTTTTTCCGGGTAGATATCGACCAGCGCGACGATCCGGCAGCGTTGGCCAAACTGCAAATAACCCTGAATATGGTTATGCGAGATATTTCCTGTTCCCACGATAGCGACATCTAACATCGTTTCTTCTCCTGAGTTACCAGGTGCCGGAGGCATCCAGCGTGACGCTGGCGGTCTCTTTAGCCACTGAGGTGCTGATACGCTGTTGAAGCAAGCGCAGATACTGTTTCTCGTTGAGCGGGAGGTCGACCCAGTCGTCGGTCCAGGTGGAGAGGTGCATGGCGTTGGAGAGCGTTAACCCGTGGATCCCTTCCAGCCCCGGGGCAATGAGCGGCTCGCCGCGCAGGATGGCGCCGCAGAAATTGGCGGTAATAACGTGGTGTTCACTGCATTCCGGGCCGACGGGAAGCGTGACCTCCCAGCATTCCGGTTCACCAAAGCCGTTTTGCCAGCGGGCGTTGAAGGCGGTTTCAGATTCCCGCAGCCGCCAGTAGCGCAGTTTCCCTTCTTCGACGACCACCTTGCCGCGATCGCCGACGATCTCCAGCCGGTTGGTCCCCGGCGTTTCAGCCACGGTCGTGATAAATACGCCCGTCGCACCGTTGGCGTATTCGGCGTAGGCGGTGACCTCATCTTCCACTTCAATGTCGCGATGCTTACCAAACTGGCAAAACGCGCGCAGACGGATCGGCATACCAACCAGCCACTGCCAGAGATCGAGCTGATGCGGGTCCTGATTGAGCAGTACGCCACCGCCTTCTCCTTTCCAGGTGGCGCGCCAGCCGCCGGAGTTGTAGTAGCTCTGCGAGCGATACCAGTTGGTAATGATCCAGTTGGAGCGGCGGATCTCACCCAGCTCGCCGCTGTCGATCAGATCTTTCACCTTCTGGTAGAGCGGATTCGGGCGCTGGTTGTACATGATGCCGAACACCACATCGCAGGTCCGGGCACAGGCGTTCATCTCCTGCACCTGCGCCGTATATACGCCGGCCGGTTTTTCGCAGAGCGTGTGGATGCCGTGGCGCATCGCCAGCATCGACAGACGCGGATGCTCATAGTGCGGCGTTGCGACAATCACCGCGTCGATAAGCCCGCTCTGAAGCATCTCCTGCGCATCGCTGAAAAGGGGGAGGGAGCCGACCAGCTGGCGAATGGCCGGATGCTTTTCCGGTGCATTATCACAAACCGCCGCCAGGCATGCGTCACTGACCGTACCCGCCAGTAAATAACGCGCGTGGACCGTACCGATATTACCTATTCCGATAATGCCAAAACGTACCTTCTCCATGTCACACCTTAATTTCAGTTGAAATGAGGGATGACCGGAAAATAGGAAAGGGGAGCCGCAGCGACAATGTGTTTTTGTGAGAATACTCGCAAGCTGTTTAAGTAATCTCCAGGGTCTCTGAAATTTGGTTTTAAAATCAAAGCGCTGTTTCTGCAAATATTTGCAAAAACTGATTGAGAGCGAGGTCACACTATGCCGGGCAGATTAAAAATGGAGGAGATTGCGACCCTGACGGGGTATTCCGTCAGCACGGTTTCGCGGGTATTAAGCGGCAAGTCTTATGCCAGCGATAAAGCCCGTGACGCGATCGTTCGCACCGCGCGCGAATTAGGTGTTCTGGAGGCAATGGCAAGCGGAAGGCTGTTAATTAACGGTATCGCTGTCTTTGCCCCGGAAAGAACTTTTCAGGGGCGTGGAGACATTTTTTATCTGGAAGTGACCAAAGGCATTGCTGAAGCGTGCGCCCCGCATAACGTGTGGGTCAGTTGCTGCGGATTAGAAGAGCAGCACGCCGACGTGAAATTGTTTATGGAAAAGGCCAGCCATAAGAATATCAACGCGATAATAATTATTGGGACTGATGATTCCACCATCTTTAAACTGGCGAGCACGCTGAATAAGCCCTGCGTATTGATTAACTCCGTTGATCGGGATCGGGTGCTGGACGCCGTGTCACCCGATCACCGGGCGATTGGTTTCACCGCCATGCAGTACCTTTTTGAGCAGGGGCACCGCCGTGTGCTCACGCTCACCTGCCTGCGGCGAGAGACGCTGTATGCGCGTCTGGACGGCATTAAAGAGGCGTACCGCCATTTTCACGTGGCCTTTGATCCCCAGCGTGATTTGCTGGTGACGGAGTGGTTTACGGCAGAGGAGGCCGAGCGGGCGCTGGATGCATGGCTGTTAAGTCATGACAGATCGCAGTGGCCAGAGGTGATTTTCCCGAACAGTACCAGCATGACGGAGGGGGTGATCAGGGCGTTAACGCGCCACGGGCTGCGCATTCCGGAAGACATTTCGCTCATTACGACCGATTTTGCATGGAATTTAGCGCACCGTCTGGAAAAACCGATCACAGGCGTCACGGTGCCCTGCCGTGAGCTGGGGATTGAGGCCGTACACCTGCTGCAAACGCGGCTCAACCGACCTCAGGCGCCGGTCTATAACCTGCTGTTGCAGGGCAAAGTCATGGATTACGGCTCAGTCAGTAATGCCACGCGCCACGCGGCTCGCGTGGCGCTGGATCAGTAATCAGGCAAGCTGCGGCGGCAGGCACACGCCGATGCCACCAATTCCGCAGTAGCCGTACGGATTTTTGTGCAGATACTGCTGGTGGTCGTCCTCGGCATAGTAGAACGGTTTCGCGGTGGTGATTTCCGTTGTCACCTCGCGCGTATCACCTGCGTCGCGCATGGCCTGCTGGAAACGCTCCTTACTGGCGAGTGCGGCGGCTTCCTGCTCAGGCGTGAGCGGATAAATCGCCGAACGATACTGGGTGCCATGGTCATTACCCTGACGCATACCCTGCGCCGGGTCGTGGTTTTCCCAGAATACCTGCAGCAGCTGTTCATAGCTGATGACGGACGGGTCGTATACCACGCGTACGGCTTCAGCATGGCCGGTCTCGCCGGAGCAGACTTCGCGGTAGGTGGGGTTTGGCGTATATCCGCCCGTGTAGCCCGCCGCGGTGCTGTAGACGCCAGGCAACTGCCAGTAGAGGCGTTCCACGCCCCAGAAGCAGCCCATGGCAAACAGGGCGATTTCCATGCCTTCAGGTACGTTGGTCATGGAATGGCCATTCACGGCGTGTAAGGTTGCGACTGGCATAGGGGTGTTGCGTCCCGGTAATGCATCTGCTTGTGAAACCAGATGCTTTTTGTCGAATAAACTCACGATGGGGCCTCCCGGGGTGCGATGTTTCGGTTAAGGTTGTCACGAAGCGTTTAATTGAACACAATAAATGCGCTGAATGAGTCTAGATTTAATCATAAGAAATATTTGGGTGTTACACCCTTTTTCAACCCGAGAATTGGGTTTTTTGGCTAACAGGCCGTATTTTGCCGCGGAGCGGCACTTCATTTGCTTCCAGGGTGGAAACAGGGATATTCAGGAGAGAACGTGACAAAAATCCGCCAGTTATGTTTGGTCAGTGTCTTGCTGACAAGCGGGGTTGCCAGCGCGGCGAATGTCCGTTTGCAGGTTGAGGGGTTATCCGGGGCGCTGGAAAAAAACGTGCGTGCACAGCTGTCGACGATTGAAAGTGACGAAGTGACGCCGGACCGGCGTTTTCGTGCACGCGTGGATGACGCGATACGCGAAGGGCTAAAAGCCCTGGGATATTACGAACCCACCATCGATTTCGATCTCCGCCCACCGCCAAAAAAGGGGCGGCAGGTGCTTATTGCCCGCGTCTCGCCGGGTGAGCCGGTGCTGATAGGCGGCACCAATGTGGTGTTACGCGGCGGCGCGCGTACCGATCGCGATTATCTGGATCTGCTCAGTACGCGGCCTAAAATCGGTACCGTACTGAATCACGGTGATTACGACAGTTTCAAAAAATCGCTGACGAGCGTCTCCTTACGCAAGGGCTACTTCGACAGCCAGTTCAATAAAAGCCAGCTGGGCATTGCGCTGGGCAGACGCCAGGCTTTCTGGGATATCGACTATGACAGCGGCGAACGCTACCGCTTTGGCGACGTGACGTTCGAAGGCTCGCAAATTCGTGAAGAGTACCTGCAAAACCTCGTGCTGTTCAAAAAGGGTGACTACTACCATTCACGCGATCTGGCCGAGCTGAACCGCCGCCTGTCGGCAACCGGGTGGTTTAATTCGGTGGTTGTTGCGCCGGAGTTTGAAAAGGCCCGCAAAACCAAGGTATTACCGCTGCACGGTGTGGTGTCGCCACGCACCGAAAACACCATTGAGACCGGGGCTGGCTATTCAACGGACGTGGGGCCGCGCGTGAGGGCGACCTGGAAAAAGCCGTGGATGAACTCGTACGGCCATAGCCTGACCACCAGTGCCAGTATCTCAGCCCCGGAGCAACAGCTCGACTTCAGCTACAAAATTCCGCTGCTGAAGAACCCGCTTGAGCAGTATTACCTGGTCCAGGGGGGCTTTAAGCGTACCGATCTGAACGATACCGAGTCGGATTCCACCACGCTTGCCGTATCCCGATTCTGGGATCTCTCCAGCGGCTGGCAGCGCGCCATTAACCTGCGCTGGAGTCTTGACCACTTTACCCAGGCCAACGTCACCAACACCACCATGCTGCTCTATCCGGGGGTGATGATCAGCCGTACCCGCTCACGCGGCGGCCTGATGCCGACCTGGGGCGATTCCCAGCGTTACTCTATCGATTACTCCAACACCATGTGGGGTTCCGATGTGGATTTCTCGGTAATTCAGGCGCAAAACGTCTGGATCCGCACGCTGTATGACAAACACCGCTTTGTGATGCGCGGTAACCTCGGCTGGATTGAAACCGGCGACTTCGACAAAGTCCCGCCTGACCTGCGCTTCTTCGCCGGGGGCGACCGCAGTATCCGCGGCTACAAATACAAATCCATCGCGCCTAAAGATGATGACGGCAAGCTGATCGGGGCCTCCAAGCTGGCGACCGGCTCGCTGGAGTACCAGTACAACGTCAGCGGAAAATGGTGGGGCGCCATGTTTGTGGACGGCGGCGAAGCGGTGAGCGATATCCGCCGCAGTGATTTCAAAACCGGCGCGGGCGTGGGCGTGCGCTGGCAGTCGCCCGTCGGGCCCATCAAGCTCGACTTCGCTGTGCCGGTGGGTGACAAAGAAGAACACGGTTTACAGTTTTACATCGGTCTGGGGCCTGAATTATGAGTTTATGGAAGAAGATAAGCCTCGGAGTACTGATTTTTATCGTGCTGCTGCTCGGTACGGTGGCGTTTCTGGTGGGCACGACAACCGGCCTGCATCTGCTGTTTAACGCGGCGAACCGCTGGGTACCCGGGCTGGAAATCGGCCAGGTGACGGGCGGCTGGCGCGATCTACGTCTGAAGAATATTCGCTACGAGCAGCCTGGCGTTGCGGTCAACGCGGGCGAGTTTCACCTTGCCGTCAGGCTGGGTTGCCTGCGGGACAGTAAGCTCTGCGTCAACGACCTGTCGCTAAAAGATGTGAACGTGGCGATTGATTCGGAGAAAATGCCGAAATCAGCGCCGGTTGAAGAAGAGGACAGCGGCCCGCTGAATCTCTCGACGCCGTACCCGATTGCGCTTTATCGGGTGGCGCTGGACAACGTCAATGTCAAAATCGATGACACCACCGTATCGGTGATGGATTTCACCTCCGGCCTGCGCTGGCAGGAGAAAAACCTCACCCTGACGCCAACCACCCTGCAGGGATTGCTGATCGCGCTGCCGAAGGTGGCGGACGTGGCGCAAGAGGAGATCGTCGAGCCGAAGATCCAGAACCCACAGCCGGAAGAGAAACCGCTGGGTGAAACGCTGAAAGATCTGTTCTCGAAGCCCGTCCTGCCGGAGATGACGGACGTGCACCTGCCGCTGAACCTGAATATCGAAGCGTTCAAGGGCGAGCAGTTGCGTCTGACTGGCGACACCGATCTCACGGTCTATAACATGTTGCTGAAGGTCAGCAGCATCGACGGCAACATGAAGCTCGACGCGCTGGATATCGACACCAACCAGGGCTCTGTCAATGCCTCGGGTCATGCCCTGCTGCGTGACAACTGGCCGGTGGATATTACCCTGAACAGCGCGCTCAACATCGACCCGCTGAAAGGCGAAAAAGTGAAGGTCAAGGTAGGCGGCGCGCTACGCGACAAGCTGGATGTCGGGGTGAATCTCTCCGGCCCGGTGGACATGGTTCTGCGCGCGCAAACCCAGCTGGCGGAAGCCGGACTGCCGCTTAACCTTGAGGTGGTCAGCAAGCAGCTGTACTGGCCGTTCACCGGCGAAAAACAGTTCCAGGCCGATGACCTGAAGCTGAAGCTGAGCGGCAAGATGACCGATTACACGCTGTCGTTCCGTACCGCCGTGAAGGGCCAGGACGTGCCACCCGCCACGATCACGCTGGATGCAAAAGGGAATGAACAGCAGGTTAATCTCGACAAACTGACCGTTGCGGCGCTGGAAGGCAAAACCGAGCTGACCGCGCTGCTCGACTGGCAGCAGGCGATCAGCTGGCGCGGTGAGCTGAAGCTCTCGGGGATTAACACGGCGAAAGAGGTGCCGGACTGGCCGTCAAAACTGGACGGTCTTATCAAAACCCGCGGCAGCCTGTACGGCGGCACGTGGCAGATGGATGTCCCGGAAATCAAGCTCACCGGTAACGTGAAGCAGAACAAGGTTAACGTGGAAGGTTCGCTCAAAGGCAACAGCTACCTGCAGTGGGTGATCCCGGGTCTGCACGTGGCGCTGGGGCGCAACACGGCGGATATCAAAGGCGAGCTGGGGGTGAAAGATCTGAACCTCGACGCCACTATCGATGCGCCGAATCTGGATAACGCCCTTCCGGGGCTTGGCGGCACGGCGAAGGGGCTGCTTAAGGTGCGCGGCACGGTGGATGCACCGCAGTTGCTGGCGGATATCACGGCCAGTAACCTGCGCTGGCAGGAGCTGTCCATCGCCCGCGTTCGCGTTGACGGGGATGTGAAATCCACCGATCAGATCGGCGGTAACCTGAACCTGCGCGTGGAGCGCATTTCTCAGCCAGACGTGAACATTAATCTGGTGACCCTTGACGCCAAAGGCAACGAGAAGCAGCACGACCTCCAGCTGCGCGTGCAGGGCGAGCCGGTTTCCGGGCAGCTTCACCTGACGGGGAGCTTCGACCGCAAGGCGGAGCGCTGGAATGGGACGCTCGACAATACCCGTTTCAACACCCCGGTAGGGCCATTGGTGCTGTCACGCGCTATTGCCCTGGACTACCGCAATGCCGAACAAAAGATCAGCATTGGCCCACACTGCTGGACCAACCCGAATGCGGAGCTGTGTGTGCCGCAGACCATCGACGCGGGAGCGGAAGGGCGCGCGCAGATCACCCTCAATCGTTTTGATCTGGCGATGTTAAAACCGTTCATGCCGGATACCACTCAGGCGAGCGGCGTCTTTAGCGGGAAGGCCGATGTGGCCTGGGACACCACCAAAGAGGGGCTGCCACAGGGCAGCGTGACGCTTTCTGGCCGCAACGTGAAGGTGACACAGGATGTCAACAACGCGCCGCTGCCGGTGGCGTTTGATACCCTGAACCTGAGCGCGGATCTGCACAACAACCGGGCCGAGCTGGGGTGGCTTATCCGCCTGACCAATAATGGCCAGTTCGACGGTAAGGTGCAGATTACCGACCCACAAGGGCGACGTAATCTGGGCGGGAACGTCTCTATTCGCAACTTCAACCTGGCGATGGTTAACCCGATTTTCTCGCGCGGTGAAAAAGCGGCGGGGATGCTCAACGCGAACCTGCGGCTGGCGGGCAACGCGCAAAGCCCGCAGCTGTTCGGCCAGATGCAGCTAAACGGTGTGGATATCGACGGCAACTTTATGCCGTTCGATATGCAGCCAAGCCAGATTACGATGAACTTCAATGGGATGAGCTCAACGCTGAACGGCTCGGTGCTGACCCAGCAGGGGCAAATCAACCTCAGCGGTGACGCCGACTGGAGCCAGCTTGATAACTGGCGCGCCCGTATCGCCGCGAAAGGCAGCAAGGTGAGGATCACCGTACCGCCGATGGTACGTCTGGATGTCTCGCCGGATATCGTCTTTGAAGCAACGCCGAGCCTCTTTACCCTCGACGGGAACGTGGACGTGCCGTGGGCGCGCATCGTGGTTCACGAGGTGCCGGAAAGCGCGGTGGGCGTCTCCAGTGATGAAGTGATGCTCGACGATAACCTCAAGCCGATTAATCAGCAAAGCGCGGGCATTCCGATCAACAGCAATCTTACCGTGCATGTGGGGAATAACGTTCGTCTGAACGCGTTTGGGCTGAAGGCACGCCTGACGGGTGACCTGAAAGTGGCGCAAGACAGACAGGGGCTTGGCCTCAACGGGCAGATCAACATTCCTGAAGGGCGCTTCCATGCTTATGGTCAGGATTTGATTGTGCGTAAAGGTGAACTGCTGTTCTCCGGTCCGCCGGATCAGCCGCTGCTCAACATTGAAGCGATTCGTAACCCGGAAGCGACAGAAAACGACGTGATTGCGGGCGTGCGCGTCACCGGTTCGGCCGACGAACCGAAGGCGGAGATCTTCTCCGACCCGGCGATGTCCCAGCAGGAAGCACTCTCTTACCTGCTGCGTGGTCAGGGCCTGGATAGCGGCCAAAGCGACAGTGCAGCGATGACCTCAATGTTAGTGGGTCTGGGGGTTGCACAAAGTGGTCAGGTTGTGGGTAAAATCGGTGAGACGTTCGGCGTAAGCAATCTGGCGCTGGACACCCAGGGCGTGGGTGACTCCTCGCAGGTGGTGGTCAGCGGCTATGTACTGCCGGGTCTGCAGGTAAAATATGGCGTGGGGATCTTTGACTCGCTGGCAACTCTCACGTTACGCTATCGCCTGATGCCTAAGCTATATCTGGAAGCAGTGTCCGGCGTAGACCAGGCACTTGATCTGCTCTATCAGTTTGAGTTTTAGCAATGCGAATATTTGTCTACGGCAGTTTACGAACCAAGCAAGGCAACAGTCACTGGATGACCAATGCCCTGTTGCTTGGGAATTACAATATCGAAAACTACCAGTTGTACAGCCTGGGCCACTATCCAGGCGCGGTTCCCGGCGAAGGAACAGTACACGGTGAAGTTTATCGTATTGATAACGCGACACTTGCTGAACTTGATGCCTTGCGCACCAGGGGCGGTGAATACGCGCGCCAGTTGATCCAGACGCCGTACGGAAGTGCGTGGATGTACGTCTACCAGCGTCCGGTCGAAGGGTTAACGCGGATTGTAAGCGGTAACTGGTTAGACAGAGACCAGTACTGAAAAAACAACGCCACCGTGAGGTGGCGTTGTTTTTTTGTTCCTTCAACTCTCTTCTTTATCCCGGCGACGGGTTAAAAACAGAGGAACAAACAGCATGATGTACGGGGCAATAAGCCATAACAGGCACAAGGCGCGTGAACGGCCATAGTAGTTTATGCACCGCGTATTGCTTGAAATGACGGGCAGGAAAAACAGTAAAAACAGCAGAATCGCATAATCACTTCGATAAGGGATCCATAAGTACCCCAAAAACCAGGCAAGCTGGAATGCCAGGATGCAGAGATACTGCCATTTACTGTCTTTGCCGTAACAGTCAAACGCCTTTATGTAGCCCATCTTTATGCTTTGAAGAAAGAAACTTAGCATGTATAACGCTCACGATCGCGACGGTCAGGAGGGTGCTCGTGAGCAACGCCCCTAAAAAATAGCCGTAGGTAATGTCAGTAGCACCCGGGCCTAAAGTATGCAATTTACTATATCCTCTCTCTACGGCAACGAAAAGCGTATAGAGACCGATATTAATACAGAACTGAAGCAGACATGAAACAACGATATTTCTGGGGATTCTTTTTAATAGAGTGAGCGACGCATAAATAATACATGCTGAAAGAACGAAGAAGAGCCCGTTGCATAAACTGGATAATAAGGCGCTGTTCACTTCGCTAAATACTAAATTATTGCTCCCATAGTACCATGCCAGGTATTCAATATATGTGCTTCTGCCAAAGATAAAGGCGGCAATAATAAGGATGAAAAGACTCACGATATGAGTTTTTTTATTCATAATTTTGCTCCTTTTGAGAGCAGTTCTTTCATTGTTTTACTGGCTTCTAGCTGATCTTTGATTATGGCAAGATCGCGCGTGTTATGGTTATATTTTGCAATAGCGGTTGGCGTGCCTTTTCCACCATTGTCCATAAAGAAAACAATATCCTTACGGCCATACAGAAGAACTTGTGGAATGGGATCACGGCCATAACTCACCGCCTGTGGCAGCGAGTGGATAGACTCTGTCGTGAGGAACCGAGGAATATTTTCAAGTTCAATATTGCCTAACGGTGTTGTGGCAACAAGGGAGCCGATAAAATCGGTCGTATACACTAACGTATCTGTATCTTTGGTCGTGACTTTTGAACCCGTAATATATTTTATCTGTTGCCAAAGAGTAATGTCTTTGGGGATAACCTTAACACCATCCATAAACATATCTTGCTTACGTTTGAGCTGAATGACAGTACGGTGTACCTGTGTCAAAGAGGGACTTATTTCCCCAAAAGAAGGCATCAGGCCATCGCGAGAATACAGGCGTTCAATGATAAAATAAATTCCAGTTGGGCGGGCAACATCAATGTTAATGGATGACATGTGAATCCTATAATGAATGGGGATTAATGTTCATCGTGACAGTATGTTGTTAATGACCAGTCTATTCAACTATCCCCACCATAAATGATAGTGCATCGTTTATGGTTTTATTATATGTATGAAAAGGAATGAGATTCTTCTTAAATATCCGCTTGTGATGCGTTAGCCAGGTACAAAAAAGCCCCGACCAGCGGGGCTTTATCGATGTGCGGTAAGAATTACTTCTTAGCAGCGCGTTCGAAAGAGGCGATGATTTCTGCTTTCGCCGCTTCTGCGTTGTCCCAGCCGTCAACTTTAACCCATTTGCCTTTTTCGAGGTCTTTGTAGTGCTCGAAGAAGTGAGTGATCTGCGCTTTCAGCAGTTCTGGCAGGTCGTTCACATCTTTGATGTGATCGTACTCTTTGCTCAGCTTGGTGTGCGGTACCGCAACCAGTTTCGCATCTTCGCCGGATTCGTCGGTCATTTTCAGCACGCCAACTGGGCGGCAGCGAATGACTGCGCCTGGCTGCAGTGGGTATGGCGTTGGAACCAGCACGTCAACCGGGTCACCGTCCAGAGACAGGGTGTGGTTGATGTAACCGTAGTTGCATGGATAGAACATCGCGGTAGACATGAAACGGTCTACAAACAGCGCACCGCTCTCTTTGTCCACTTCGTATTTGATAGGATCTGCGTTAGCCGGGATTTCGATAACAACGTAGATGTCTTCTGGCAGTTCTTTACCCGCAGGGACGTTGAGTAAGCTCATGTCTGTGTCCTTTAAAATGGATGGTAAACAAGTGGCAGGTATTATAGCCAACTGGCGCTGAATGTCTCCGCCTGTTTTCGTCTTCTCACCGCGTTCGTCTCACTTTTCAGACCGATTCCATGGCAGAAAAATCCATAAACTCAGCCGCATTTTTCATGGAGAAATGAAAGCGATTACAAACTTGTGATTAACGTTTTATTCACTTTTCTGAAGTGTGATGTAACGCAATTCGTTACATATTTCATTGGCTATAGTCATTTCGCAGAACATCTTTTAACCAACAATAACTCACCCTACGAGGACGTTCATATGTGGAAGCGCTTACTTCTTGTCACAGCAGTTTCGGCAGCCATGTCGTCTATGGCGATGGCCGCACCTTTAACCGTAGGATTTTCGCAGGTCGGCTCTGAATCAGGCTGGCGTGCGGCAGAAACCAACGTGGCGAAAAGCGAGGCCCAGAAACGCGGCATCACGCTGAAGATCGCCGATGGCCAGCAAAAACAGGAAAACCAGATTAAAGCCGTGCGTTCGTTTATTGCGCAGGGTGTGGATGCCATCTTTATTGCGCCCGTTGTGGCCACCGGCTGGGAGCCTGTCCTGAAGGAAGCGAAAGATGCTGAGATCCCGGTCTTCCTGCTCGATCGTTCCATCGATGTAAAAGACAAATCTCTCTATATGACCACCGTGACCGCCAACAACGTTCTTGAAGGGCAATTAATTGGTGACTGGCTGGTGAAACAGGTGGATGGCAAGCCGTGTAACGTCGTTGAGCTGCAAGGTACGGTCGGCGCGAGCGTGGCCATCGACCGTAAGAAGGGGTTTGCTGAGGCCATCGCCAAAGCGCCAAACATTAAAATTATCCGTTCTCAGTCCGGCGACTTTACCCGCAGTAAAGGTAAAGAGGTCATGGAGAGCTTTATCAAGGCTGAAAACAACGGCAAGAACATCTGCATGGTTTACGCCCACAACGATGACATGGTGATCGGGGCGATTCAGGCCATTAAAGAAGCGGGCCTGAAACCGGGCAAAGATATCCTCACCGGCTCTATCGATGGCGTGCCGGACATCTACAAAGCGATGATCGACGGCGAAGCCAACGCCAGCGTGGAGCTCACGCCAAACATGGCCGGTCCTGCATTCGATGCGCTGGAGAAATTCAAGAAAGACGGCACGATGCCTGAGAAGGTGACGGTCACCAAATCCACTCTCTACCTGCCGGATACCGCGAAAGAAGAGTTAGAGAAGAAGAAAAATATGGGCTACTAAGCTCAGCCCCCTCACCCTAGCCCTCTCCCCGGAGGGGAGAGGGAAAAGGGCAGTTTGGGCAGAAAATTAAAGACTGGCACGAATAGTCCCCTCTCCCCTACGGGGAGAGGGTCAGGGTGAGGGGGAAAACCATGACCACTGAACAACACCAGGAAATCCTCCGCACAGAGGGCTTGAGTAAATTCTTCCCCGGCGTAAAAGCGCTGGATAACGTTGATTTTAGCCTGCGACGCGGCGAGATCATGGCGTTGCTGGGCGAGAACGGTGCGGGGAAATCGACGCTGATTAAAGCCCTGACCGGGGTTTATCACGCGGATCGCGGCACCATCTGGCTGGAAGGTAACGCCATATCACCCAAAAATACCGCCCATGCGCAGCAGCTGGGGATCGGGACGGTGTACCAGGAGGTGAACCTGCTGCCGAACATGTCGGTCGCGGATAACCTGTTTATTGGCCGGGAGCCACGACGCTTTGGCCTGCTGCGCCGCAAGGAGATGGAAGCGCGGGCGACAAAACTGATGGCGTCTTACGGCTTCTCTCTTGACGTACGCGAGCCGCTGAACCGTTTTTCCGTCGCCATGCAGCAGATTGTCGCCATTTGTCGCGCTATCGACCTCTCGGCAAAAGTGCTGATCCTTGATGAGCCCACCGCCAGCCTCGATACCCAGGAAGTGGAGATGCTCTTTACCCTGATGCGCCAGCTGCGCAATCAGGGCGTGAGCCTGATCTTCGTCACCCATTTCCTCGATCAGGTGTATGAGGTGAGCGATCGCATTACGGTACTGCGCAACGGCAGTTTTGTCGGCTGCCGCGACACCCGCGAGCTGCCGCAGATTGAACTGGTCAAAATGATGCTCGGCCGCGAGCTGGAGTCCAATGCG
The DNA here is from genome assembly GCF_049237265.1 of Enterobacter cloacae complex sp. IR5384. NCBI lineage: Bacteria > Pseudomonadati > Pseudomonadota > Gammaproteobacteria > Enterobacterales > Enterobacteriaceae > Enterobacter > Enterobacter cloacae complex sp. IR5384. Next base: position 103,775 of record NZ_JBMKHJ010000008.1, read on the forward strand.
CTCCAGCGTGCCGGCCGTACGCTGCTGAGTGAGAAACCGGTCGCCGCGTTCAGTGATTTCGGCAAGAAAGGGGTGATCTCGCCGTTTAACCTGGAGGTGCGCCCCGGTGAAATTGTCGGTCTGGCGGGCCTGTTAGGCTCGGGCCGTACCGAAACCGCCGAGGTGATCTTCGGGATCAAGCCTGCAGACAGCGGCACCGCGCTGATCAAAGGTAAACCGCAAACCCTGCGCTCGCCACATCAGGCCTCCTGTCTGGGTGTGGGTTTCTGCCCGGAAGACAGAAAAACGGATGGCATTATTGCCGCCGCCTCGGTGCGGGAAAATATCATTCTGGCCTTACAGGCGCAGCGCGGCTGGCTGCGGCCGATCCCACGGAAAGAGCAAAACGCCATAGCCGAGCGCTTTATTCGCCAGCTCGGTATCCGTACCCCGAGCGCAGAACAGCCGATAGAGTTCCTCTCCGGGGGCAACCAGCAGAAGGTACTGCTTTCCCGCTGGCTGCTGACCAAACCTCAGTTCCTGATCCTCGATGAACCGACCCGCGGCATTGACGTGGGGGCGCACGCCGAAATTATCCGCCTTATTGAAACCCTGTGCGCGGACGGGCTGGCGCTGCTGGTCATCTCGTCTGAACTGGAGGAGCTGGTGGGCTATGCCGATCGCGTCATCATCATGCGCGATCGCAAGCAGGTGGCAGAGATCCCGCTGGATAAACTGTCCGTTCCGGCAATCATGAATGCCATCGCGGCGTAAGGAGTGAATCGTGATGTCTCGTTCGCTTTCGCAAACTGGCGAAACAAAACGCCGCTTCAACTGGCCGACCGGCACGCCGCAAATCGCCGCGCTGCTGGTGGTGTTGCTGGTCGATAGCCTGGTCGCACCGCATTTCTTCCAGATAATCGTGCAGGATGGCCGCCTGTTCGGCAGCCCGATCGATATTTTAAACCGCGCCGCGCCGGTGGCGCTGCTCGCCATTGGTATGACGCTGGTGATCGCCACCGGCGGGATCGACCTTTCTGTTGGCGCGGTGATGGCCATTGCCGGGGCGACGGCAGCCTCAATGACCGTGGCCGGGCACAGCCTGCCGGTGGTGCTGCTGGCGGCGTTGGGCACCGGCGTGCTGGCCGGACTGTGGAACGGCATTCTGGTGGCGGTGCTCAAAATTCAGCCGTTTGTTGCCACGCTGATATTGATGGTGGCCGGGCGCGGTGTCGCGCAGCTCATCACCTCGGGGCAGATTGTTACCTTCAACTCGCCGAACCTGGCGTGGCTCGGGAGCGGCAAGCTGCTCTTCTTCCCCACGCCGGTGATCATTGCGCTGGTGACGCTGGTGGTGTTCTGGATCTTTACCCGCAAAACGGCGCTGGGCATGTTCATTGAAGCGGTCGGGATCAACATCCGTGCGGCGCGCAACGCGGGGGTCAATACGCGGCTGATGGTGATGCTCACGTACGTGTTGAGCGGCGTGTGTGCTTCCATCGCCGGGGTGATCGTCGCGGCAGATATTCGTGGGGCTGATGCCAACAACGCCGGGTTATGGCTGGAGCTGGATGCGATCCTGGCGGTGGTCATTGGCGGCGGATCGCTGATGGGCGGGCGCTTTAACCTGCTGCTCTCGGTAATTGGCGCGCTGATTATTCAGGGCATGAACACCGGGATCCTGCTTTCCGGGTTCCAGCCGGAACTCAACCAGGTGGTGAAAGCGGTGGTCGTACTCTGCGTGCTGATCGTCCAGTCACCGCGCTTTGTCAGCATCATTAAGGGGATCCGTGGCCATGATAAAACGTAATTTACCGTTAATGATCACACTGGGCGTGTTTGTGCTGGGCTATCTCTACTGCCTGACCCAGTTCCCGGGGTTCGCCTCGACGCGTGTGATTTGTAACATTCTGACGGATAACGCCTTTTTAGGCATCATCGCGGTCGGCATGACCTTTGTGATCCTCTCCGGGGGGATTGATCTCTCCGTCGGATCGGTGATCGCCTTTACCGGCGTGTTTCTTGCCAAAGCGATCGGTTTCTGGGGCATCTCGCCGCTGGTGGCGTTTCCGTTGGTGCTGGTGATGGGCTGTGCGTTTGGTGCCTTTATGGGGCTTCTGATTGACGCGCTCAAGATCCCGGCCTTTATCATTACGCTTGCCGGGATGTTCTTCCTGCGCGGCGTGAGCTACCTGGTGTCTGAGGAGTCGATCCCAATCAACCATCCAGTGTACGACACGCTCTCCAGCCTGGCGTGGAAAATCCCCGGCGGGGGGCGCCTGAGCGCGATGGGGCTGCTGATGCTGGGCGTGGTGGTCATTGGTATCTTCCTTGCCCATCGCACCCGGTTTGGTAATCAGGTCTACGCTATTGGCGGCAACGCGACCTCGGCCAATCTGATGGGGATCTCCACCCGTAGCACCACCATCCGCATCTATATGCTCTCCACCGGGCTGGCGACGCTGGCGGGGATTGTCTTCTCCATTTACACCCAGGCGGGTTACGCGCTGGCCGGGGTTGGCGTTGAACTGGATGCGATTGCCTCTGTGGTGATTGGCGGCACGCTGCTCAGCGGCGGGGTGGGGACGGTGCTGGGAACACTGTTTGGCGTGGCAATCCAGGGGCTGATCCAGACCTATATCAACTTTGACGGCACGCTCAGCTCCTGGTGGACGAAAATCGCCATCGGCATTTTACTGTTTATTTTTATTGCCCTGCAGCGCGGTCTGACGGTGCTCTGGGAGAACCGCCAGAGCTCGCCTGTTACCCGCGTGAACACATCAGTAACAGAGCGATAACATGCTGAATTTGCTTAAAGTCTAAACATTTTCCGGTAGCGGCCGATACTCTTTTTTTATGCCCAGAAATATCTCGCTACCGGAAATAACATCATGCTTAAAACGCTATCGATTCGTACCGGCTTGCTCTCTTTACTGGCCGTTATGACCCTTCTGCTGCTGATTGTCAGCGGCATTGGCATTTATGCCCTCACACAGAGTTCTTCGTCACTTCAGCGCATCAACCACCTTCAGGGTGAGCAGATGGTGCAGCTCAATTCTGGCTATACGCTGATCCTTCGTGCGCGCAACGAGGCGGGCCAGGCTGTCAGAATGATGGAAATTGGTCTGCTGGACGATGCCGCGAAATCGGTGAAAAGCATTAATCAGGAGATCGCCCTGGCGCAAAAAACGCTGAAAGGCGTGATCGACGCAGGCGTGGCCGATCCCCAGGGACAGCAGTTGCTGGATAAGGTGGCGGCCAGTCTGGCGGCCTATAACCAGCAGGGGATCAACCCAATGTTGAAAGCGCTGAACGAACAGAGCGCAGACAGCTATTACGATCTGCTGGAGAGTAAGCTCATTCCGGTAGCAAAGCAGTTTGATAATGATATGCAGGCGTTCCAGATGTGGAGCGACGCGCGCGGGAAAGCGGAAGTCAGCGCCGTGCAGTCGAGCAAAACGCGGGTTCTGATCCTGATCGTTGTCGCGGCGCTGCTGACGGCAGGCATCATTGTGCTGGCCTGGCTGGTGCTGCGCCACATGCTGCTCAAGCCGCTCTCGGCGTCGATTGCGCAGCTGGAAAACGTCGCCGCGGGGGATTTAACCCACACGCTGAATGCCCCGGCGAGCCAGGAGTTCAACCGTCTGAATGCCGCCATCGAAGGCATGCGCCAGTCGCTGATGCACTCGGTGCTGCGGGTCCGCGATGCCAGCTCGCAAATTGATACCGGCAGCCGCGAGCTGACGGCGGGAAACAGGGATCTTGCCGAGCGCACGGAGTCCACCGCGACCTCGCTGGAGCAGACCGCCGCCAGCATGGAAGAGATCACCGCCACGGTGAAACTCAACGCGGATAACGCCGAGCAGGCGCACCAGCTGGCGAAATCTGTCTCGGATACTGCCGATCACGGCAGCGAAATGGTCTGCTATGTGATTGAGAAAATGCGCGATATCTCCGGCAGCTCGGCGCGCATTGCCGACATTCTGAGCGTTATTGACGGCATTGCCTTCCAGACCAACATTCTGGCGCTGAACGCCTCCGTGGAAGCGGCGCGTGCGGGCGAGCAGGGGCGCGGTTTTGCCGTCGTTGCGGGCGAGGTGCGCAATCTTGCCAGCCGCAGCGCCGATGCGGCAAAAGAGATCCGTTCACTTATCAGCGACTCGCAGACCCACGTTAATGAGGGCAGCGAGCTGGCGCAGCAGGCGGGCGAAACGATGGATGAGATCGCAACCGAAGTGCTGCGCATGACCAAACTGATGCGCGAAATTGCCACCGCGTCTCAGGAACAGAGCCGTGGTATTGAACAGGTTAATATTGCGGTAAATCAGATGGATGAAACCGCGCAGCAGAATGCGGCGCTGGTACAGCAATCCTCTGCCGCGACGCGCTCACTGGAAGAGCAGTCACGCCAGCTGATGGAAGCCATGTCATCATTTAAACTGACGACGCAGAGTGTCGCATAATATTCCCCGACCCTGGTACATTCTGTACCAGGGTATTATTCTCGGACGAATTAATCGCGCTAATATTATCGTGAATATTACCGAGTAATATTTCCAGCTGGTGGGTTAAGGTTAACGCTTTTTCCGTCGGTTCAAGATATAACCCTTTACGGATAAATAGCGGTTCAGCAAAAAGCTGGCTAAAGCGCTTCAACGCCAGGCTCACGGCCGGGCGTGACATCTCCAGCCGGACAGAGGCCTTCGCCATGCTGCCGCAGCGGACCACTTCAATAAAGACAGGAATAAGATTTAAATCGATGCCGGTATTGGCACGGGAATAGTTTTTCGTCACGGGTACGCTCCAGGAAATATCTGTCAAACTGTTATGGAAATAATGCAGGAGCGAATCTGAATATTAAAGCGCGTTTTTTATAAACACTTATACGGTAAATTATATAAATGTATTGGGGAGCCAGAGCGGCTCCCCGGGAGAGGGATTACGCGTCCGGATACTCACGGATAAAACGTTCAACGTCTTCAACCATATGGTTGTTGCCGACGAAGAAGGAACGACGCTGGTGCAGACTTTCTGGCACGATATCCAGAATGCGCTCTTTACCATCGCTCGCCTTGCCGCCCGCCTGTTCCGCCAGGAACGCCATCGGGTTGCATTCATACAGCAGACGCAGCTTCCCGTCCGGGTGGCTGGCGGTGCTTGGGTAGAGGTAAATGCCGCCTTTCAGCAGGTTACGGTGGAAATCCGCAACCAGGGAACCGATATAGCGGGAGGTGTAAGGGCGCTGCGTCGCTTTATCTTCTTCCTGGCAGAATTTGATGTACTTCTTCACGCCAGTCGGGAACTTGATGTAGTTACCTTCGTTGATGGAGTAGGTGTTGCCCTTCTCCGGGAAGCGCATACGTTCCTGACACAGGCAGAACACGCCCAGCGACGGATCGTAAGTAAAGGCATGAACGCCACAGCCAGTGGTGTAGACCAGCATGGTGGAGGAGCCATACACGACATAACCGGCAGCAACCTGCTGACTGCCAGGCTGCAGGAAATCTTCTTCTGTCACCGGCGTGCCAACAGGCGTGACGCGGCGGTAGATGGAGAAAATGGTACCGACAGAAACGTTAACGTCGATGTTGGAGGAGCCGTCCAGCGGATCCATCAGAACAACGTATTTCGCGTGTTCACACCCTTCGAATACGACAATTTCATCTTCTTCTTCAGAGGCGATACCCGCAACGATGTCGCGTGCGCGCAGTGCAGCTTTCAGTTTTTCATTTGCGAACAGATCGAGTTTCTGCTGAACCTCGCCCTGAACGTTCTCGGCACCGCTGGCACCCAGGATATCGACCAGACCGGCCTTGTTGATATCACGGTGGATGATCTTAGCGCCCAGCTTTATTGCCGACAGCAAAGCAGTGAGTTCACCGGTAGCATGAGAGAACTCGTGCTGCTTTTCGACAATAAATTCACCTAACGTTTTCATAACACTTTCCCTGCATCTTTGTGAGTAGAGCGATTGTATGTTCACTAAAACGACTAATGCCCAACAATCTTAACAAATATTCAAATAGTAGCGCAGAGGTGAATCGCGCCAGCAATATACGGATTTACCTGAAATGCGTTTCACACCCGCTAACATGTGAGTAAAATGTGCGCCACATTGAAGAAGGATAGTGACGTATGCGCATTCATATATTGGGGATTTGTGGCACTTTCATGGGCGGACTGGCAATGCTGGCGCGCTCGCTGGGCCATGAAGTGACAGGTTCGGACGCCAATGTGTATCCGCCGATGAGCACGCTCCTGGAAAAACAGGGCATCTCTCTGATTCAGGGTTATGATGCCAGCCAGCTGGATCCCGCGCCGGATCTGGTGATCATTGGCAACGCCATGACGCGAGGTAATCCGTGCGTTGAGGCGGTACTGGAACGCAATATTCCGTTCATGTCTGGTCCACAGTGGCTGCATGATTTCGTCCTGCGCGACCGTTGGGTTGTTGCTGTGGCCGGTACGCATGGTAAAACCACCACCGCCGGTATGGCGACCTGGATCCTTGAAGCCTGTGGTTACAAGCCTGGCTTTGTCATTGGCGGCGTTCCGGGCAATTTCGACGTGTCTGCGCGTCTGGGGGAGAGCCCGTTCTTTGTGATCGAAGCCGATGAGTACGACTGTGCGTTCTTCGACAAGCGCTCCAAGTTTGTACACTACTGCCCGCGCACGCTGATCCTCAACAACCTTGAGTTCGATCATGCGGATATCTTTGACGATCTGAAAGCCATTCAGAAACAGTTCCACCACCTGGTGCGCATCGTTCCGGGTCAGGGCCGTATCATCCTGCCGGAGAACGACATCAATCTTAAGCAGACCATGGCGATGGGCTGCTGGAGCGAGCAGGAGCTGGTGGGTGAGCAGGGCCACTGGCAGGCGAAAAAACTCAACGTGGATGCCTCGGAGTGGGAAGTGTGGCTCGACGGCGAGAAAGTGGGTGAGGTGAAGTGGGGCCTGGTTGGCGAACACAACATGCATAACGGCCTGATGGCAATCGCTGCCGCACGCCATGTGGGTGTTCAGCCTGCGGACGCGGCGAATGCGCTGGGTTCATTTATCAATGCCCGTCGCCGTCTGGAGCTGCGCGGTGAAGCCCACGGCGTAACCGTGTATGACGATTTCGCGCACCACCCAACTGCTATTCTGGCGACGCTTGCAGCGTTACGCGGCAAGGTCGGCGGTACCGCGCGCATTCTGGCGGTGCTGGAGCCACGCTCTAACACCATGAAAATGGGCATCTGCAAAGACGATCTCGCGCCATCCTTAGGGCGTGCCGACGAGGTCTTCCTGCTGCAGCCGCAGCATATTCCGTGGCAGGTCGCTGAAGTGGCCGATGCCTGCATTCAGCCTGCGCACTGGAGTGCGGATGTTGATGCTCTGGCGGATATGGTGGTGAAAGCCGCTCAGCCGGGTGACCATATCCTGGTGATGAGTAACGGCGGTTTTGGTGGGATCCATCAGAAGCTGCTGGACGGTCTGGCGAAAAAGGCTGAGGCCGCAGAGTAAAAAAAAAGCCCGGTGGCGCTAGCGCTTACCGGGCCTACTCATTGCACGACCTTGTAGGCCGGATAAGGCGTTTACGCCGCCATCCGGCGCAAAACCGCACGGATTACTCTTCGTTCTCAGACAGCTCGCGCAGATACTGGAAAATCAGACGCGCGGACTTCGGCGGCTTATTCCCTTCTTTCTCTTTCTTCGCGTTGCGGATCAATGAACGCAGCTGCTGGCGGTCGGCATCCGGCCACAGGTTCAATACTTCCGGTACCGCATCATCACCCTGTTCAATCAGACGGTCGCGGATCTGCTCCAGCTTGTGGAACAGCGCAACCTGCTGGTTGTGGCGGTTTTTCAGTTTATCCAGCGCCTGGCGGATCGGATCGACGTCGCGCTGACGCAGCATTTTACCGATAAGCTGAAGCTGGCGACGACGGCCTTCTTTTTTGATTTTCTGTGCCAGTTCAATGGCATCACGCAGATCCTGGTCGAGCGGGATCTTATCCAGCGCGTTTTTACCCAGTTCCACCATTTCTGCGCCAAGCTGTTTTAACTCTTCGGCGTCGCGTTTAATTTCACTTTTACTGACCCAGATGATCTCATCATCTTCGTCTTCGATGTCATCACCGGGAACGTCGTCGAGCCAGTCTTCGGGCTGCTTAGTCATGTCAGGCTCCTTAAAAAAAGAGGCTAATGTTACCAGTTAAGACGCGCACTGAAAAACGGTTCTCTGTTAGACTTCAGTTAACTCTCTCTTACAGTATGGCATTTGCGATGAAAGTAACCTCACAAGTTGAAGCGCAGCGTAAGATTCTGGAAGAAGCCGTCTCCACCGCGCTGACGCTCGCTTCAGGTAAATCAGATGGCGCCGAAGTGGCGGTCAGCAAAACCACCGGCATTAGCGTGAGCACCCGCTATGGCGAAGTGGAGAATGTAGAATTCAACAGCGATGGCGCACTGGGGATCACGGTGTATCACCAGAACCGCAAAGGCAGCGCGTCGTCTACCGATCTCAGCCCCGATGCCATTGCCCGTACCGTGCAGGCGGCGCTGGATATTGCGCGTTACACCTCACCGGATCCTTATGCTGGCGTTGCGGATAAAGATCTGCTGGCGTTTGATGCCCCGGATCTCGATCTTTTCCACCCGGCGGAAGTTACCCCGGACGAAGCCATCGAGCTGGCCGCACGTGCCGAACAGGCGTCTTTGCAGGCGGATAAACGCATCACCAATACCGAAGGCGGCAGCTTCAACAGCCACTACGGCATCAAAGTCTTCGGCAACAGCCACGGAATGCTGCAGGGCTATTGCTCAACCCGTCACTCGCTTTCCAGCTGCGTGATCGCCGAAGAAAACGGCGATATGGAGCGGGATTATGCTTACACCATCGGCCGCGCGCTGGGGGATTTACAGTCCCCTGAGTGGGTGGGCAAAGCGTGTGCTGAACGCACGCTGTCTCGCCTGTCACCACGTAAGCTCTCCACCATGAAAGCCCCGGTCATTTTTGCCAATGAAGTAGCGACCGGCCTGTTTGGCCATCTGGTGGGCGCTATCGCGGGCGGCTCAGTTTACCGTAAATCGACCTTCCTGCTCGACTCGCTGGGCAAACAGATCCTGCCGGAATGGCTGACCATTGAAGAGCACCCGCACCTGCTTAAAGGTCTGGCCTCCACGCCGTTCGACAGCGAAGGCGTGCGCACGGAACGCCGCGATATCGTTAAAGACGGCATTCTGACTCAGTGGCTGCTGACCAACTACTCCGCGCGCAAGCTGGGGCTGAAAAGCACCGGACATGCGGGGGGCATCCATAACTGGCGCATTGCCGGACAGGGCCTGAACTTCGAGCAGATGCTGAAAGAGATGGGCACCGGCCTGGTGGTGACAGAACTGATGGGCCAGGGCGTGAGCGGCATTACCGGAGACTACTCTCGCGGTGCGGCAGGCTTCTGGGTCGAAAACGGCGAGATTCAGTATCCGGTGAGCGAAATTACCATCGCCGGCAACCTGAAGGACATGTGGCGCAATATCGTTACGGTCGGTAACGATATTGAAACACGTAGCAATATACAGTGTGGTTCTGTATTACTGCCGGAAATGAAAATTGCCGGCCAGTAATACCCGAAAAGCGTTTTAATAATAAAAAAGGAAGTGAGCAATGCGTAAACACCTGTTAGCGATCGTCGCGGCTTCAACGCTGGTTCTTGGCTCTTCTGCGTTTGCTGCCGATCTCGAAGACAACATGGACATCCTCAGTCAAAACCTGAAGGTCGTGCAGAAAACGGACAATGCGGCAGAAATGAAAAGCGCATTGACCAAAATGCGTGAAGCGGCGCTGGACGCGCAAAAAGCGACGCCGCCAAAGCTGGAAAGCAAAGCGGCAGACAGCGCAGAGATGAAGGACTATCGCCACGGCTTTGACGTGCTGGTCGGTCAGATTGACGGCGCGCTGAAGCTCGCTAACGAAGGCAAAGTGAAGGAAGCCCAGGCGGCAGCCGACCAGTTTGTCGCGACGCGTAACACGTATCACAAAAAGTATCGTTAATTGGGTGCCTGAGCTGTACGTCCTTTCCCGTATGCGGGGGCGCAGTTAGCGCCCCCGCATCTTTGCTCCCTACTGGCCGGAGCGACACTCCATCCGCGCTGTCACTTCAAGCGAGCCGTTTCGAAAACGGATCTCGCACAGTGTTTTCCTCGTCACCAGCGTTAAGATGATTATTGTCAAAGCAATAATCATCAAAACCCGGATAATTGGGGATTGGCGTTTCATGGATGCCTCCTTGCTTTAAAGCGGGCGAGGTAGCGAACTCCACGGTCCGACGTGTCGTTTCGAGCCCCCGCCCTGATTTTTTATCAGGCGGGGCTTTCCACTTTCCGTCCCATGCCTGAGACGGTCAGTCTCAAGCACCCGCCGCCACTCTAGCGAATCCCCATAAGAAAACCTTATCCACGTCACATTTCTACGAGTCGGCTCGTAATCTTTTCCGCTTCGCTCTTCCCATATTTGCCGTCAGATAACGTGATATTCATCACGCAAATACAGCGATTTATCCAGATTCAGCCTATTTATGTGGCACAGATCACTGCTGCGGCTCGCCTTTCCACTTCGAAGTGGAAAACAACTCGCTACAAACCCGCCATCGCCAACGTTAGTTTTATTCCAGAGCCATTAACGGGGTAAGACCAGTGAGTAACGGAGCGGTAATGAACGACGTTGGGGATCAGGCGGAGCAAACAGAAAAGCTCGCGAACACCATGCTACAGCAGGTTTATGCCCTGCTGGCCCGGCACAACATCATCCCCAATGCAGTACAGGAACAGATGCTCACCTCCCATGTCCGCGCGATGGCGCACCGGTCCGTGACCGGCGAGCCGCTGCCGGAAGTGGAGGCAGAGCTGTTCGACGAAATTTCACCGGATTCAATGCGGCTCGCCCGTGAAGTGGTAGCGCAGTTTGGCAACCTTCCTGATGAAGAAGCCTGGCTGCTCTCCGTTCACTTTGAAGTCGCGAAAGACAACCTTTAAGGAGCAACACATGGAACAGATTACAGTCGTGATTGGCGATCGCCTGGGTAAAGGCCAGAAAGTGGCTGCCGGTGTGGAAAAAGCGGGTGGACGTGCGGTTGTCGTGCCGGGTATGGCGGCAGATATGAAACTCGGCGACGTCATGAAAGCGGAAAACGCCACCTTCGGCATCTCCTTCTGCGGCAGCGGCGGCGCGGGTGCCATCACGGCGCAAACCAAATATGGCTACAAAGCGAAATACGGCATGCGCTCCGTGGATGAGGGGGTGACCGCCATCAACGAAGGCTGCAACGTGCTGGGCTTTGGCTTTATGGATAAAGAAGAGCTGGGCGAGCGTCTGGTGCAGGCGTGGCAGAAGAAGCACGGCGCATAAGCATGAAAGAACAGTTCACAACCACGGTGAGAGTGAAGGGGAAGGGCGACGCCAAAGCGCGCGCCTTTGCCGACGCACTCAACCACGTTCAGGCCGCGGTGATGAAAGCCTCACCGCATATCTTACTGCGTATGGAGCCACAGGATGTGCAGGTCGTTCAGGCGCAAGAAGCGGTGCGTAAAGAAGCGTTTCTGTTCTTCTTTTTGCGCCGGGAAAGACGCACCTACAGCGTGGAGCTGGATGTGACCGTCAACGTGACCGCCATCAATCTCGACCAGGTGGATTTCGTCACGCAACGCTGATTATTCATAAAAGGGCAGACTGATGTTCTTAATTATATTAATAAAATCGCTCATCATTGGCGGCCTGGTAGGCGTCGGTGTTGGAGCCGGGGCTGCACGCATGTTTCATGCGCCTACCACTCAGGGTATGGGCGCGTTTCGTACGTTGGGGGAACTGAACTCCTGCGAAGGGGATCCGGCTTCTCACTTCTCCTTTGGGTTAGGCTTCTTCTTTAACGCCTGGGCCTCTTCCGTGGCCGCAGGTGCCTTCACACAGGACGTAGACCACCGCATCATCCCAAACTGGGGTGCTGCAGCCTTGATGATCAAAAACCGTAACGTCGGCGAAACGCTGCACGATCCCCGCAAGATGGCGATTGCCTGCGGCATCATCGGCATGATTGTTGTCACCTTCCTTAACCTCACTGCCTCGTCTGTTCCGGCCGCACTGCAGGTCACCGCCGTGAAGGTGCTGGTACCGGCGGCAAACCTGCTGGTGAACACCGTGATGCCGGTGATCTTCTGGCTGGCGGCCATCGACGCGGGTAAAAAATCCGGCTTCTGGGCCACCATCTTCGGCGGCGCGGCGCAGCTGATTATGGGTAACGCCGTACCGGGCCTGGTACTGGGGATCCTGATCGGTAAAGGCGTGGAAGAGAGCGGCTGGAACCACGTCACCAAAGTGATGATGGCGGCCATCGTTCTGCTCTTCGTGCTGAGCGGCTTCTTCCGCGGCTTCGACATGAAGATGATTGAATCCTTCCATCTGACCGTGCCGAACTGGCTCGACATGATCCACAACTCGCTCAGCGGTAAATAACAGGAGCCTCTACATGGAACAGAATAAAGGTTTTTGGTATGCCGACTGGTCGTTCCCGATCTTCGTTGGCCTGCTCTCCTCCGGCGTGTTTGCCGGGACGCACATGTACTACCTCTACGGCATCGGCGCGTTTAACGAAGTGGCCTTCGTGGCGATGCTGAAGGCGGGAATTGATACCGGTGTATACGGCGCAGTGGCGGCGTTCGGCGCAAGCTTCCTGTTCGCCCGTATTATCGAAGGATCGCTGGTAGGGATCCTCGACATCGGCGGGGCTATCCAGACCGGCGTGGGTCTGGGTGTGCCAGCACTGCTGCTGGGCGCGGGGATCATGTTCCCGGTGACCAACTTCATTGCCTCGCTGATTACCGGCCTGGTGATTGGTCTGGCGATCGGCTACGTCATCATCCTGGCGCGTAAGTTCACCATCAACCAGAGCAACTCCACCTACGGGGCGGACGTGATGATGGGCGCGGGCAATGCCTCCGGTCGTTTTCTGGGGCCGTTGATTATCCTCAGCGCCATGACCGCTTCTATTCCGATTGGCGTCGGTTCGCTGCTGGGCGCGCTGCTGTTCTACATCTGGCAGAAGCCGATCACCGGCGGTGCCATCCTTGGCGCCATGATTTTAGGCTGGTTGTTCCCGGTCGCCCTTTAATACCTGCGGGCGCGCTGGCGCCCGCCTTATCAGGAGAACCCCATGTTTGATTTACTCCTGCGCCGTGCGCGCCTTAGCGACGATACCCTGACCGATATCGCCATTCTGGACGGGAAAATTGCCGCAACAGGCGACATAGACGCTCCCGCCCGCAAAACGGTGGAGCTGAACGGTGACGTATTCGTCAGCGCAGGCTGGATCGACTCCCACGTCCACTGCTACCCGAATTCCCCTATTTACCACGACGAACCGGACAGCGTGGGTATTGCCACTGGCGTCACCACCGTGGTGGATGCGGGCAGTACCGGTGCCGACGACGTGGACGATTTCTACGAAATCACCCGCAAAGCCTCAACCGAGGTCTTTGCCCTGCTGAATATCTCCCGCGTGGGGCTGATTGCCCAGAACGAGCTGGCCAATATGGCGAATATTGATGCCGATGCCGTGAAGCAGGCGGTGAAACGGCATCCTGATTTTATCGTCGGGCTGAAAGCGCGCATGAGCAGCAGCGTGGTGGGTGAAAACGGTATTACGCCGCTGGAGCGCGCGAAAGCCATTCAGAAAGAGAACGGCGACCTGCCGCTGATGGTACACATCGGCAATAACCCGCCGAATCTGGATGAAATTGCCGAGCTGCTGAGCTCGGGCGACATCATTACCCACTGCTACAACGGCAAGCCAAACCGCATTCTGACGCCCTCCGGCGAGCTGCGCGCCTCCATTACCTCTGCCCTGAAACGCGGTGTGCGGCTGGACGTAGGCCACGGTACGGCGAGCTTCAGCTTTGAAGTGGCGAAACGCGCTATCGCGATGGGCATTCTGCCGCACACCATCAGCTCGGATATCTACTGCCGCAACCGCATCAACGGCCCGGTGGGCTCGCTTTCGAGCGTGATGTCGAAATTCCTCGCCATCGGCATGTCATTGCCGCAGGTGATTGACTGCGTCACCGCCAACGCCGCCGACGGCCTGCGCCTGACGCGCAAAGGGCGTATCGAACCCGGCCTCGACGCCGACCTGACGCTGTTCACCCTTAAACGTCAGCCGACGGTGCTGACGGATGCTGAAAACGACAGCCTGCAGGCTGAACACATTCTGGTGCCGCTTGCCGCGATCCGCGCGGGCAAGGGCTACATGACCGAACAAGGGAGCACGGAACATGCCTTCGATTTATGAGAAGTACCACTTAAAGCAGGTTATCAACACCTCCGGCCGCATGACGGCGCTGGGTGTCTCCACGCCACGCCCGGAAGTGGTGCAGGCGGCGATGGACGGCATGAATCACTATTTCGAGATGAAAGATCTGGTCAATAAAACCGGGGAATACATCGCGAAGCTGCTGGACGTGGAAGGCGCGACGGTGGTCTCCTGCGCATCCGCGGGCATCGCCCAGTCCGTTGCGGCGGTGCTGGTGAAAGACAGCGACTGGCTGCTGGAAAACCTGCACGTCACTCCAGTTGAGAACAACGAAATCGTGCTGCCGAAAGGCCACAACGTTAACTTTGGCGCGCCGGTGGGCACCATGGTAGCGCTTGGCGGCGGCAAGCTGGTGGAAGCGGGCTACGCTAACGAATGCTCAGCCGATCAGCTGGCGGCGGCCATCACCCCGCGCACCGCGGCGATCCTTTACATCAAATCGCACCACTGCGTGCAGAAAAGCATGCTCAGCGTTGAGCAGGCGGCGGTTGTGGCGCGCAAACACGATCTGCCCCTGATCGTCGATGCCGCAGCGGAAGAAGATCTGCATACCTATTACCGCTCCGGCGCCGATCTGGTGATCTACAGCGGCGCGAAAGCGATCGAAGGGCCCACCAGCGGCCTGGTGATCGGCAAGACCCAGTACGTTGAGTGGGTGAAGCGCCAGACGGCGGGCATTGGCCGCGCCATGAAGGTGGGTAAAGAGGGGATCCTCGGCCTGACCTGCGCCATCGAACACTACCTGACGGCGACTAAAGAGAGCGGGGCGGAGATGGTGGCGAAGATGACGCCGTTTATCGACGCGCTCAACACCCTGAACGGCGTTACCGCGCGCGTGGTCTGGGACAGCGCCGGTCGCGATATCGCGCGTACCGAGATTAAGTTTGACGAAGCCGTAACCGGCATCGGCACCGGCGAGCTGGTGAATGCCCTGAAGCAGGGGGAATACGCCATTTATTTCCGCGGCTACAAGGCCAACGAAGGGATTATCGAAGCGGACGTGCGCAGCGTGAGCGCTGACCAGCTGAACATTGTGTACCGCCGCATAAGCGAAGTGTTAGGACAGGAGAAAAAGGCATGAAACTGACCCCCAATTTTTACCGTGACCGCGTCTGCCTGAACGTGCTGGCAGGCTCAAAAGCGAACGCCAGCGCCATTTACGAGGCGGCGGAAGGTCATGTGCTGGTGGGCGTGCTCTCCAAAAATTACCCGGACGTGCCCAGCGCGGTTGCTGATATGCGCGAGTACGCGGCGCTGATTGATAACGCGCTCTCGGTAGGCCTGGGGGCGGGTGACCCGAACCAGTCGGCGATGGTGAGCGAAATCTCCCGTCAGGTGCAGCCGCAGCACGTTAACCAGGTTTTCACTGGTGTAGCCACCAGCCGTGCGCTGCTGGGGCAGAATGATTCGGTGGTCAACGGTCTGGTCTCCCCGACCGGCACCGTCGGGATGGTAAAAATCTCCACCGGCCCGCTGAGCAGCGCGGCACCGGACGGCATTGTGCCGGTTGAAACGGCGATCGCCCTGCTGAAAGATTTTGGCGGCAGTTCAGTCAAATACTTTCCGATGGGCGGCCTGAAGTGCCGTGACGAATACCTGGCCGTGGCGGAAGCCTGCGCCCGTCACGACTTCTGGCTGGAGCCGACCGGGGGAATCGATCTGGAAAACTACGAGGCGATCCTGCAGATCGCCCTGGACGCGGGCGTGAGCAAAATCATTCCGCATATTTATAGTTCGATTATCGATAAAGCCAGCGGCGATACGCGTCCGGAAGATGTGCGTACGCTGCTTGCGATGACGAAGAAGCTGGTGAAGTAAAACAAAACCTTACCCCTCACCCCAGCCCTCTCCCCAAAGGGGAGAGGGTGTAATCGTCCCCTCTCCCCTTTGGGGAGAGGGTTAGGGTGAGGGGGGAACACACCGCATAACCCCAAAGGAGCCATCATGCACACCCGTACCCTGCTTGTCGCTTCACTCTCTTTACTGGCTAACGCCGCTATCGCCCAGCCGCAGTACGCCTGGGTGGGCACCTATAACCCCAACGGGGAAGGGCTGTACCGCTTTACCGTCGACCCGAACACCGGTGCGCTCGGCGATAAAACGCTGGTGAGTCAGCTGCCGAACGCCGCGCAGCTGGCCGTCTCGCACGATGGCAAAACGCTGTATCTGGCAAGCGAAGTGGAGCAGGGCGTGGTGCAGGCGCTGCGGATAGATGATAACGGCGAGCTGAGCGAGCTGAATCAGGTCTCCTCCGGCGGTGCGGGGCCGGTGTATCTTTCGCTCACGCCGAACGGTCAGCATCTGCTGGTGGCGAACTACGTAAGCGGATCGATCGCAGTGCTGCCGATCAAAGCCGATGGCAGCCTGGGTGACGCCACGGATCGGCACCAGGATCAGGGTGAGCCAGGCGCTGCGAAACCGGAGGCGGCAGCAGAAGGCAGTTTTGCCATCAGCGATCATAATGGTCCTCATGCGCACATGATCGCCGCCGATCCGAGCGGGAAATATGTGTTTTCCACCGATCTGGGGTTGGATCGTATCTATCAGTACCGCTTTGACGATCGAACCGGCAAGCTGACGCCGAACGATCCGCCGTTTATCAGCGCCTCCTCAAAAGGGGCCGGGCCGCGGCACTTTGTCTTTACGCCGAAGGGGGATGCGCTGTGGCTGATTAACGAAGAGGCGTCTACGCTCACCCATTATACGCTGGACAGCAACGGCAGGCTGAAAGAGGGCAAAACGCTCTCCGCGTTGCCAGAAGGTTACAAAGGCACCTGTTTTGCGGCCGGACTGGCGCTGAGTGCAGATGGTAAACAGCTGTACGTGGCTAACCGTTTGCATAACAGCATCGGGCACTTTACCGTAACAGCGGAGGGCACGCTGACGCATCAGGACGATGTCTGGACGCGTGGCGACTACCCGCGCACCCTGACGCTCGATAAACAGGGGCGCTGGCTGTACGTCATGAACCAGCGCAGCGACAACATTACCCGTTTCCGCGTCGGTCAGGACGGCAAGCTAAGCTTTGAGTCAGACTATACCCCGGTCGGCAGCCCATCCCAGATGGTCATTTCACCCTGAGCAGTAAGAGGTCAACGACGTGCGATTTCCGAACCAACGTTTAGCGCAACTTTTCGATCTGTTGCAAAACGAGACGCTGCCGCAGGACGAGCTGGCGCAGCGGCTGTCGGTCTCCACGCGAACCGTCCGGGCGGATATTTCCGCCCTGAACGCGCTGCTGGCAAGCCACGGCGCGCAGTTTATTCTCAGCCGCGGCAATGGCTACCAGCTCAAAATTGACGATGCGGTACGTTATCAGCAGCTACAGGCTTCCCATCCGCGCGCGCTGCGCATTCCCCGTACCGGGCCGGAGCGCGTGCATTATCTGGTGGTGCGTTTTCTCACCTCGGCGTTTTCACTCAAACTGGAAGACCTGGCCGATGAGTGGTTCGTCAGCCGCGCCACGCTGCAGAGCGACATGGTGGAGGTGCGGGAGTGGTTCCACCGCTACAACCTGACGCTGGAAACGCGTCCACGTCACGGCATGAAGCTGTTTGGCAGTGAGATGGCGACCCGCGCCTGTCTGACCGATCTGCTCTGGGAGCTGGCCCAGCAGGACAGCCTGAACCCGCTGGTGACCGACGTGGCGCTCAATGCCGGAGTAGCAGAGCAGATGGTGCCCGTACTGCACGAGGCACTGACGCGGCATCACATCCGCCTGACCGACGAAGGCGAGCTGTTCCTGCGACTCTACTGCGCGGTGTCGGTGCGCCGCATCAGCGAGGGGTACCCGCTGCCGGAATTCCACGCCGAAGATGTGGAAGAGAACGTGCGTGACGCGGCGAAAGATATCGCGGTGACCATTCAGCAACTGGCGGGCAAAGCGCTTTCCCCTTCGGAAGAGAGCTGGCTGTGCGTGCATATCGCCGCGCGGCAGATCCAGGATATCGCGCCGAGTGCCATCAATGCGGATGACGACGAAGCGCTGGTCAACTACATCCTGCGCTATATCAACACCCACTATAACTACAACCTGCTCAGCGACGAGCAGCTGCATGCGGATCTGCTTACCCATATTAAAACCATGATCACCCGCGTGCGGTATCAAATCATGATCCCGAATCCGCTGCTGGATAACATCAAGCAGCACTATCCGATGGCGTGGGATATGACGCTGGCGGCAGTCTCAAGCTGGGGCAAATACACGCCGTATGTGATCAGCGAAAACGAGATTGGCTTCCTGGTGCTGCATATTGGCGTCGGGCTGGAGCGCCACTACAACATTGGCTACCAGCGCCAGCCGCGCGTGCTGCTGGTGTGCGATGCCGGTAATGCCATGGTACGCATGATTGAGGCGGTGCTGCAGCGCAAATACCCGCAGATTGAGGTCACACGCACGCTTACGCTTCGCGAGTACGAGCAGACGGAATCCATTAGCGAAGACTTTGTGATCTCGACTGCCCGCGTCAGTGAAAAGTCTAAGCCGGTGGTGATGATCGCCCCGTTCCCGACGGACTACCAGCTGGAGCAGATTGGCAAGCTGGTGCTGGTGGACAGAACCCGTCCGTGGATGCTGGATAAATACTTCGACGCTGCGCATTTCCGTATTCTCAACGCCCCTGTGGACCAGCAAACGCTGTTCCGCGAGCTCTGCGTCCAGCTTGAAGAGGAGGGCTTTGTGGGGGCTGAGTTCCTCGACTCGGTCGTTGAGCGTGAAGCCATCGTCAGCACCATGCTCGGCGACGGCATCGCGCTGCCGCACTCCCTTGGCCTGCTGGCACAGAAAACGGTGGTCTATACCGTGCTCGCCCCGCACGGCGTCCAGTGGGGCGACGAAACTGCCCACGTTATCTTCCTGCTCGCCATCAGCAAAAGCGAATACGAAGAGGCGATGGCGATCTACGATATTTTCGTTACCTTCCTGCGCGAACGTGCGATGTCACGGCTGTGTAACTGCGGAGATTTTGCCGAGTTTAAGGCGGTGGCGATGGAGAGTTTGAGCCGGTTTTGAGAGGCGTTATCCAGAATTCGATGTAATGCGAATGTAATGCTAAACTGCATTACACATTCGATTCGCCTGGAGGCATAATGGCTACGCTTAACGTCCGTCTGGATGACAAACTCAAAAACGAGGCTTATGCCGTGCTGGAAAAACTCAATATCACCCCAACAGAAGCCGTGCGACTCCTTTTTCAGTACGTTGCGGAGACGGGGCGCATGCCGGTGAAAACGGTCACGATTAGCGACAGCGAAGATGCGCTGATACAGACAGTCCGGGAGCGACTGGCTAATCCGCAAAAGGGAATTAAGGTTAGTCTGGATAACTTATGAACTGGAATTTGACCCGAGGGCGTTAAAAGAGTGGAGCAAGCTGGGGGAGACTGTAAAAAAGCAGTTCAGGAAGAAACTTGCCGGGGTGTTGGTAAACCCCCGGATCGAATCGGCCCGTCTGCATAATCTGCCTGATTGCTACAAAATAAAACTCAGATCCCAGGGTTACCGTTTGGTCTATCAGGTTCAGGACAACGTGGTAACGGTAGTTGTCATCGCTATTGGGAAAAGAGAGAAATTAACCGTGTATCACGATGCTAACAAACGGCTATAGCGTTCAGCGCAAATGATGCACAACCTGGTTACTGCTGCCGCGCCAGATAAGCGCCGGGTCTTTTAAATCCTGTACAAATTTGCCGTCGACCAGCACGTTAATCAGATCCACCACTTCCCTTTGCTGCGCGTTCAGCTCGTTCAGCTTATAGCCCGTCCAGACCCAGATATCTTTTCCTGCGCACTCGCGGCGAATGCGTTTTACCAGCTTCAGGATCTCCGGCACGTTTTGCGGATGCAGCGGATCGCCGCCGGAGAGCGAAATTCCCTGGCGTTTGATGCGGGTGTCGTTGAGGTCGTTAATGATCCGGTCTTCCACCTCGGCAGTAAACGGCATGCCGGAATTGAGCCGCCAGGTGCTTTTGTTGTAGCAGCCAGGGCATTCGTGCACGCAGCCTGAGACAAAAAGAGTGCAGCGGGTGCCGGGGCCGTTAACGATGTCGACGGGGTAGTACTGGTGATATCGCATAGAAATGTCCAGAGAATGTATGCGCGCTGATGCCCTCACCCCGGCCCTCTCCCACGGGGAGAGGGGGAAGAGTTCCCTCTCCCTTGAGGGAGAGGGCTAGGGTGAGGGGGAGAACACGGAACTTACCCGATCTGCCCATTCCCTAAATGCTTCACGCGGCGTTTCACCTCTTCCTGCTTACCGGCGTTGAACGGACGCGCATCCGGGCTGCCAAGATAGCCGCACACGCGGCGGGTTACCGATACGCGGGCCGCATCGTGGTTGCCGCATTTCGGGCAGGTAAAGCCTTTACTGGTACACTCAAACTCGCCGGTAAAGCCGCACTCGTAGCACTCGTCGATAGGCGTGTTGGTGCCGTAATACGGCACGTGCTGATAGCTGTAATCCCACACGTCTTCCAGCGCTTTAAGGTTGTGCTGGATGTTCGGGTATTCGCCGTAGCAGATAAAGCCGCCGCTGGCGATAGGGGGATAAGCCGCTTCAAAGTCAATCTTGTCGTACGGGTTAACCTTTTTCTCCACGTCCAGGTGGAAGCTGTTGGTGTAGTAACCTTTATCAGTCACCCCTTCCACAATACCGAACTCGGCGGTGTCCAGACGGCAGAAACGGTCACACAGGTTTTCGCTCGGCGTGCTGTACAGGCTAAAGCCGTAGCCGGTCTCTTCTTTCCACTGGTCAACGGCATCGCGCAGGCGCTGAACAATGGCGATGCCTTTCTCGCGCAGCGCGTCGCTGTCATACATATGCGTGTTGCCAAACAGGGCGTTGATGGTTTCGTGAATGCCGATATAGCCCAGCGAGATCGACGCACGACCGTTTTTGAAGATCTCAGACACGTCGTCGTCTGCTTTCAGACGCACGCCGCAGGCCCCTTCCATATAGAGGATCGGTGCCACGCGTGCCTTGACCCCTTCCAGACGGGCGATGCGGGTCATCAGCGCTTTACGCGCCAGCTGTAAACGCTCATCCAGCAGCGCCCAGAAGGCGTCTTCATTTCCTTTAGCTTCCAGCGCGATGCGCGGCAGGTTCAGGCTGATCACGCCCAGGTTGTTGCGGCCGTCATGCACCTGCTCACCATTTTCGTCCTCATACACGCCGAGGAAGCTGCGACAGCCCATCGGGGTTTTAAACGAACCGGTGACTTTCACCACCTGGTCGTAGTTCAGAATGTCCGGATACATGCGCTTGCTCGCGCATTCCAGCGCCAGCTGTTTAATGTCGTAGTTCGGGTCACCAAACTTATGGTTCAGGCCGTCGCGGATGGCGAACACCAGTTTCGGGAACACCGCCGTTTTGCGGTTTTTGCCAAGACCGGAGATACGGTTACGCAGAATGGACTGCTGAATCAGACGCGACTCCCAGCTGGTTCCCAGACCAAAGCCGAACGTGACAAACGGCGTCTGACCATTCGCGGTATGCAGCGTGTTTACCTCGTACTCCAGCGACTGGAACGCGTCATAGCACTCTTTCTCGGTGCGGGAATGGGCGTAGCCGTCAGCATCGGGGATCTGCCACTCTTCCGCCGTTTTACGGTGCTTCTTAAAGCTGGCGGTAACAAACGGGGCCAGCACTTCATCAATGCGGTTAATGGTGGTGCCGCCGTAAATGTGGCTCGCGACCTGGGCGATAATCTGCGCCGTGACGGCCGTCGCCGTGGAGATAGACTTCGGCGGCTCAATCTCGGCGTTACCCATTTTAAAACCGTGGGTCAGCATGCCTTTGAGGTCGATCAGCATGCAGTTAAACATCGGGAAGAACGGCGAGTAGTCGAGATCGTGGTAGTGGATCTCTCCGCGCTCGTGCGCCGACACCACGTCGCGCGGCAACAGATGCTGACGGGCGTAGTGTTTAGCCACGATACCGGCCAGCAGGTCGCGCTGGGTCGGGATCACCTTGCTGTCTTTATTGGCGTTTTCATTGAGCAGGGCGGAGTTGGTCTGCTCGACCAGACCCCGGATTTCCTGATTCAGACGACCGCGCTTCTCACGCTGGACGTCGCGGTCGTGGCGGTACTCAATATAAGCGCGCGCTAACTGCTTGTAAGGACCAGACATCAGCTGGTTCTCAACCGCAGTCTGGATCTCGCTGATATCCACCTGGCTGCGTTCGTTCATCTGGCGGCTAACGACGTCTGCGACGGTGGCGCAGTAATCTGCGTCATCGACTCCCGCTGCTTTAGCTGCACGCAGAATGGCTTCCTGAATGCGCTCTGATTTAAACGGCACTTTACAGCCATCACGTTTCATCACATGCGGTGTCATGATCACTCCATTTTAAAAACAGGTTATCCACAGAGGTGGGGAAGTATGCACCGGGTGGATTATCAGCCAGCCCAATGACTTCCCGCGTTCCCGACCCTTGTTATCCACAATCCCGGAGAGCGGAGTCGCCGTGTTGTTGTTGGAATAGTAGACGATAAATACAAGATGTTGGGTCGGCCAGCATTTTAAGTGCTACATATAGTGATTTGCATCAAACATGTTTGCGATTTTTTTGATTCAGAACAAAGTAAAAAGACGAGAGTACAAACGGCGGGCGCTGGAGCGAATGTAAATCCGCAAAGGAAAAATCTGATTAATTATTCAACAAAAACAGTAAAGTAAGCCGGGCGCTGCTGTCGCGCCCGGCGGGAGATTACGCCTGTAGCCACCAGACGGCTTCAAACGGACGTAGCGTGGCGGTATGTGGGGCCGGGTAATTACTCATGACGGCCTGCCACTCACCGCTGAGAACATCAGATTCCCATTCATGAGACTGATGGCTGAGGTTAGCCACCACCACCAGGGTTTTCCCCTGCCACTGGCGGCGATAACACCACAGGGACGGATGTTCCGGCAGCAGATCCTGATAATCGCCCCACGTCAGCACCGGCAGGGTTTTGCGCAGGCGAATCAGCGACTGGTAGGTATAAAACACCGAATCAGGATCGTCCAGCGCCGCGCGGGCGTTGACCGTCTCGTAGTTGTCGCAGACGCCAATCCACGGCTCACCTTCGGTAAAACCCGCATTGTGCGAGGCATCCCACTGCATCGGCGTGCGCCCGTTATCGCGCGACTTACTCGCCAGAATCGCCAGGAGTTCGTTCGGATCGCGGCCGTTAGCCCGCAGTTCGGCGAACATGTTCAGGCTTTCCACGTCGCGGTAATCGGTGATGCGGCTGAAGTGCGGGTTGGTCATGCCAAGCTCTTCACCCTGATAGATATACGGCGTGCCCTGCATCCCGTGCAGCACCATGCCCAGCATCTTCGCCGCCGGTGCGCGGTATTCGCCTTCATCGCCAAAGCGCGACACAATGCGCGGCTGATCGTGGTTACACCAGAACAGCGCGTTCCACGCTTTGTTATGCATCCCCTGCTGCCAGTGGTTGAAGAGGGTTTTCAGCGCCACGAAATCCGGTTTTGCCAGCGTCCATTTTTCGCCGCCGGGGTAATCCACCTTCAGATGATGGAAGTTAAAGGTCATCGACAGCTCGCGCCCGTCGAGAGACGCATACTGCTGGCAGTTCTCCAGCGAGGTGGAGGACATCTCGCCCACCGTCATCAGATTACGCGGCGTAAAGACGTCGCGGCTCATCTCCTGGAGATATTCATGAATGCGCGGCCCATCGGTGTAGAAGCGGCGACCGTCGCCAATATCGTCATTCGGGAAAGCCTGGTCTTTCGAAATCAGGTTAATCACATCCAGACGCAGGCCGTCCACGCCGCGATCGGCCCAGAACTCGCACACCTTTTTCAGTTCAGCGCGCACGGCCGGATTCTCCCAGTTGAGATCCGCCTGCTCCGGGGCGAAGAGGTGCAGATAATACTGCTCGCTCTCGGCGTGCCAGCGCCAGGCGTTGCCGCCGAATTTGGAGCGCCAGTTGTTGGGAAGCTGCTCCGGCGTGCCGTCGCGCCAGATATAAAACTGGCGGTACGGGCTGGCTTTATTCAGTGATTCACGGAACCAGGCGTGCTGGGTTGACGTGTGGTTAAACACCATATCCAGCACGATGCGAATGCCGCGTTCATGCGCCCGGGCGACCAGCTCGTCAAAGTCATCCAGCGTGCCGTACGCCGGGTCGATGGCGGTGTAATTCGCCACGTCGTAGCCGTTATCCACCTGCGGGGAGATGTAAAACGGCGTCAGCCAGATGGCGTCAATACCGAGGGTTTTCAGGTAGTCCAGCCGCTGCGTCACGCCGCGCAAATCGCCGGTGCCGCTGCCGGTCGTGTCCTGAAAACTTTTTGGGTAAATCTGATAGATGACTCCGTTCTGCCACCAGTGAGGAAGGGTATTCATAATGCGTTCCTGCAAATGCGAAGGGGCGCAACTGCGCCCCGAAAGATGAAGTTAAACAATCTGCAGCGCGCCCTGACGGAACTTACGCTGGTAAACCACGGTGGTGAGCGCCATAGGGACGATGATCGCGATGGCCATCGCCAGGGCAAACACCTGCCAGAAGGCGGGCTGAATGGAGAGAATACCCGGCAGGCCACCAACGCCGATGCCGTTTGCCATCACGCCGTTGAGACCACACACCAGACCCGCCAGACCCGAGCCGATCATGGCGCAGAGCATCGGGAAGCGGTATTTCAGGTTGATACCGTACATCGCCGGTTCGGTGACCCCGAGATACGCGGAGATGGCGGCCGGAACGGAAATTTCACGCTCGTTATGCTTACGGCTGACCAGAATAATGCCCGTTACGGCAGATGCCTGAGCGATGTTAGACAGCGCGATAATCGGCCAGACCGGCGTGCCGCCAAGGCTCTGGATCATCTGCATATCAATCGCCAGCGTGGTCTGGTGTACGCCGGTGATCACCAGCGGGGCGTACAGGAAGCCGAACAGCGCGGCACCAATCGGCGCGAAGCTGCCGGTCATCAGGTGACGGACGGCAAAGGCCACACCGTCGCCGATCATGCGGCCAAACGGACCGATAAAGGCGTGCGCCAGGAACACCGCCAGGATCAGCGAGCAGACCGGCACCACTACCAGATAGAGGTAATCTGGCACGATGCGTTTCAGGCGCGTCTCAATAAAGCCCAGCGCCAGACCCGCCAGCAGTGCCGGGATAACCTGCGCCTGATAGCCCACTTTGGCGATGGTGAACAGGCCAAAGTTCCACACTTCCGGCGCCTGCTGGCCAAGTAAGTAAGCGTTCATTAACTGCGGAGAGACCAGCGTTACGCCGAGTACGATACCCAGAATCGGGGTACCGCCCATTTTACGCACGGCGGACCAGCAAATCCCCACCGGCAGATAGAAGAAGATCGCTTCGCCAATCAGCCACAGGAAGTCGTAAATGGTTTTCAGCGCCGGGTACATCTGCGCCAGGGTTTTGCCGTCGCTCATCGGCACATCACCGATGACGTTACGGAAGCCTAAAATTAAGCCCCCGCTGATCAGCGCCGGCAGCAGCGGGAAGAAGATCTCTGCGAAGTGGGAGATAAGCTGCTCGTGCCATTTCATATTCTGGCGCGCGGCCTTTTTGGCCTGCTCTTTATCTGCCGCGTTGTGCCCGGTAGTGGCGAGCAGAGCCTGATAGTAATCGCCCACTTCGGTACCAATAACCACCTGGAACTGCCCGGCGTTGGTGAAGCAGCCTTTCACCATCGAAAGCGCTTCAATCGCTTTCGGATTGGCTTTGGCCGGATCGTTCAGCACGAAGCGCAGGCGGGTAATGCAATGGCTGACCGTCGCGATGTTTTCGCGACCGCCCACCAGGACGATCAGCTGATCGATATCTGCTTGTTTGACTTTACTCATCATGAAACCTCATGACAGATGGGAGGGGTGTAATGACCTGAGCGCAAGCCTACTCCTTCAGCGGGACGGCGAAAATGGGAACGTTCCCGAAATCGGGCGAAGATCACAATAAACCGATTTATGGCGGTTATGAAAGATGGACGGGAATGACGATTTGGCGGGGTTCTGCGCGCCCGTTGATCTGCTCAATCAGCTGTGCGGCGGCCTGACGGCCGGACTCAGCGTAGCCCGGATCGACGGTGATGATCTCCGGGTGCAGGAACTTCATCAGCGGGGTACTGCCTACGCTGGCAACCTGCAGCTCGTCGATGCGCTGTTCCTGTAAATATTTGCTCGCACCCAGCGCCAGGGTATCGGTCGCGCACACCAGCGCGGTGGTCTGCGGGGTCAGCACGCTGGCGACCTGTTCATATCCCTGCTTCATGCCAAGCCCGGGCAGGGAAGCCACGGCAGAGAGGTTGTGCTTTTTGCAAAACGCCAGATAGGCTTCGTGACGGCGTTTGCCGGTGGTGACGTCCGCGTGCGGTACGCCAAGATAGCTGATATGACGATGGCCTTTATCGTACAGGCGCTGCATCAGGGTAATAATCGCCCCTTCATCGTCATAGCAGACGGACGCAAATCCGTGGGCATCGCGTGCCAGCAAGACCAGCGAGGGTTGCCAGGGTTTGAGCATCTCCTCTTTAATGCCGGTAAAGCCAAACAGGACCACCCCGTCGATGTTGCGTCGCGCCAGCATCCCCAGATGCTCTTCCACCAGCTGTGGCGAGAACTGGCTCTCCATCATGATTGGATCGTAACCCTGCTCATAGAAGGCGGGCAGCATGGTCTGTACGGCGAGGTTTTCAGAGAGGGAATCCAGACGCGAGACAATAATGGCGACCACTTTATCGCTCTGTCCGCGCATGGCCCGTGCGGAACGGGAAGGGGAAAACCCGTGCTGATTCATCACCGCCTCGACGCGCTCGCGCGTGCGTTCGCTGACACCGCTCTCGTTGTTCAGCACGCGCGACACGGTGGATTTCCCCACGCCGCTTAAACGCGCAATGTCTTTAATCGTAAGGCGGTTTTGCATGCTGTATTCCCTGTAACAACGATAACGGTGTCAAATGAGCCTAATGCTATAGCGCTAATTCGCTATGGGCAAAGTCTGGTTTACGTTCGGTTTATTTGAGGGTGGGTATAATACCGCCCGACGCGCCGCTTAGGGTACGGTTAAATCCTTATACTGCGCGGCGTACCCCTTATTTTTACTTACCGGAGGCGACATGGATCCCGATCCCACACCTCTCCTGACCAGGAGAACCCCTTCTTTCCGGTAAGCCAGCCTTGTGCTGTCTCACCGGTGATGTGAGGCAGCAACGTTCTGAACGTTCCTGCTTGAAAATTTAAGTGCCTGTCAGGTACGGCTTTGCCACGCCTGCAGGAATGACTGCGTCCGCCCTGGCGGATGCGGGGGAATGACTATGTTTAAAAATATCACCCGGCAGTTGCAGGCGCTGCTGAGCCGCCATCTGCCACACCGTCTGGTTCAGCGCGATCCACTGCCAAACGGCAAAAATTTCTCCGGCGCCACTATTCCCGCCAGCCTGACCGAGCGTTGCCTCAACGTGGCGGCGATGGATGAGAACGAAGTCTGGCGTGCCTTTAACGGACACCCGGAAGGGCTGAATGCGGCTGAAGTGCAAAAAATCCGGGCCGTGCATGGTGATAACCTTATCCCGGCGCAAAAACCGGCGCCGTGGTGGGTGCATCTGTGGATCTGCTACCGCAACCCCTTCAATCTGCTGCTGACGGTGCTGGGCATTATCTCTTATGCCACTGAAGATCTGTTTGCCGCGGGCGTTATCGCCCTGATGGTGGGGATCTCCACGCTGCTGAACTTTATCCAGGAAGCGCGCTCCACCAAAGCGGCGGATGCCCTGAAGGCGATGGTCAGCAACACCGCGACCGTGTCGCGAGTCATTAACGATCTGGGTGAAAACGCCTGGGTCGAACTGCCCATCGACCAACTGGTGCCGGGCGATCTGGTGAAGCTCGCCGCCGGGGATATGATCCCGGCGGATTTACGCATCATCCAGGCGCGCGATCTGTTCGTGGCCCAGGCCTCGCTCACCGGGGAGTCCCTGCCGGTGGAAAAGGTGGCGCGGAGCCGCGATCCGCAGCAGATGAACCCGCTTGAGTGCGACACCCTGTGCTTTATGGGCACCACGGTGGTCAGCGGCACGGCGCAGGCGATTGTCACCGCCACCGGCGGCAATACCTGGTTTGGTCAGCTTGCCGGACGTGTGACAGAGCAGGAGAGCGAGCCGAACGCGTTCCAGAAAGGGATTGGCCGCGTCAGCATGCTGCTGATCCGCTTTATGATGGTGATGACGCCGATTGTGCTGCTGATCAACGGCTACACCAAAGGCGACTGGTGGGAAGCCGCGCTGTTTGCGCTCTCCGTGGCGGTTGGCTTAACGCCGGAAATGCTGCCGATGATTGTCACCTCCACCCTGGCGCGCGGGGCGGTGAAGCTGTCAAAACAGAAGGTAATCGTCAAACACCTCGACGCCATTCAGAACTTTGGCGCGATGGACATTCTCTGCACCGACAAAACCGGCACGCTGACGCAGGATAAAATCGTGCTGGAGAACCACACCGATATCGCCGGTAAAACCAGCGAACGCGTGCTGCACAGCGCCTGGCTGAACAGCCACTACCAGACCGGGCTGAAAAATCTGCTCGATGTTGCGGTGCTGGAAGGGGTGGATGAAGAGTCTGCCCGCTCACTCTCTGGCCGCTGGCAGAAGGTGGATGAGATCCCGTTCGATTTTGAGCGCCGCCGGATGTCGGTGGTGGTCAGCGAGCAGCCGGATGTGCACCAGCTGATCTGCAAAGGCGCGTTGCAGGAGATCCTCAATGTTTCCACCCAGGTGCATTACAACGGCGACATCGTGCCGCTGGACGACACCATGCTGCGCCGCATCAAACGCGTCACGGATAACCTGAACCGTCAGGGGCTGCGGGTGGTGGCGGTGGCGAGCAAATTCCTGCCTGCGCGCGAGGGGGACTATCAGCGTATCGACGAATCCGATCTGATCCTCGAGGGTTATATCGCATTCCTCGATCCGCCGAAAGAGACCACCGCTCCGGCGCTGAAAGCGCTGAAGGCCAGCGGGATCACCGTGAAAATTCTTACCGGCGACAGCGAGCTGGTGGCCGCCAAAGTATGCCACGAAGTGGGGCTGGACGCGGGTGACGTGGTGGTAGGCAGCGATATCGAACACCTCAGTGACGACGAGCTGGCTCAGCTTGCCCGGCACACCACGCTGTTTGCCCGCCTGACGCCGATGCATAAAGAGCGTATTGTCACCCTGCTGCGTCGCGAAGGGCACGTGGTGGGCTTTATGGGCGACGGCATCAACGACGCGCCCGCGCTGCGTGCGGCGGATATTGGCATCTCCGTGGACGGGGCGGTGGACATCGCCCGCGAAGCGGCAGACATCATCCTGCTGGAAAAGAGCCTGATGGTGCTGGAAGAGGGCGTGATCGAAGGGCGTCGGACTTTTGCCAACATGCTGAAATACATCAAAATGACCGCCAGCTCCAACTTCGGTAACGTCTTCAGCGTGCTGGTGGCGAGCGCGTTTCTGCCGTTCCTGCCGATGCTGCCGCTGCATCTGCTGATCCAGAACCTGATGTACGATGTCTCTCAGGTCGCCATCCCGTTTGATAACGTCGATGACGAGCAGATCCAGAAGCCGCAGCGCTGGAACCCGGCGGATCTGGGGCGTTTTATGCTCTTCTTTGGCCCGATCAGCTCCATCTTTGACATCCTGACCTTCTGCCTGATGTGGTTTGTGTTCCACGCCAATACGCCGGAACATCAGACCCTGTTCCAGTCCGGCTGGTTCGTGGTGGGGCTGCTGTCGCAAACGCTGATTGTGCATATGATCCGCACCCGTCGTATTCCGTTCATCCAGAGCCGTGCCGCCTGGCCGCTGATTGTGATGACGGGGATTGTGATGGCGCTCGGCATTGCGCTGCCGTTCTCACCGTTGGCCAGCTACCTGCAGCTGCAGGCCTTACCGCTGAGCTACTTCCCGTGGCTGGTGGCGATCCTCGCGGGCTATATGGTGCTGACGCAGATGGTGAAAGGGTTTTATGCGCGTCGGTATGGGTGGCAGTAAAAACATACCCTCACCCTAACCCTCTCCCCTTTGGGGAGAGGGCCGGGGTGAGGGGACTGGCTTTCCTCTCAAATTCAACAACCTGTGATCTCCGTCGGCGCATTCGCTTGACGACAAATTGAGCGCATGTTACCAGAATGTTTTGCCTTTATACCCTAAATAATTCGAGTTGCATGAAGGCGGCAAGGGAGTGAATCCCCGGGAGCTTACATAAGTAAGTGACCGGGGTGAACGAGTGCAGCCAACGCACAGGCAACTTGAAGTATGACGGGGATATTTGGCCCGTCAGATAAGGAACATTCATGTTACGGTACAGCCTCTTAACCGCCGGGCTGCTGTTCGGCGCGTCTGCGTTTGCCGCCCCGGCAGGCGATCTTCCCCTGATGCCCTGGCCTGCGAAGGTTGAACGCCCGACCACTCAGGGCGCGCTGGTGCTTAATAATCAACTCTCCGTAAGCGTCAGCGGAGACGATCTCGGTGACGCCGTTAACCGCCTGCGCCAGCGCATTGCCCTGCAAACCGGCTGGACGCTGCAGCCGCAGGCCGACAAACCCGAAAAACCGACCATCCGCATTGCCATCGCCATAAAAGTGAAGCCGCAGCCGCTGCCGGACAGCGACGAAAGCTACAAGCTGACGGTGGATGCCAACGGGGTGGATATCTCCGCCAATACCCGTTTCGGCGCGCTGCGTGCCATGGAAACGCTGCTCCAGCTGGTGCAAAACGGCGCGGAAAACACCTCTGTACCGTGGGTGACCATTGAAGATTCCCCGCGCTTCCCGTGGCGCGGGCTGCTGCTGGACTCGGCGCGCCACTTTATCCCGCTGGCGGATATCAAACGCCAGATCGACGGTATGGCCGCGGCAAAACTCAACGTGCTGCACTGGCATTTAACCGACGATCAGGGCTGGCGTTTCAGCTCAAAGCGCTATCCTAAGCTGACCCAGCTTGCCAGCGACGGGCTCTTCTACACGCCAGAGCAGATGCGCGAGATTGTCCGCTATGCTGCCGAGCGCGGCATTCGCGTGGTGCCGGAGATCGATATGCCGGGCCACGCCTCGGCCATTGCCGTGGCCTACCCGGCGCTGATGAGCGCGCCGGGGCCGTACGAAATGGAGCGCCACTGGGGAGTCTTAAAGCCGGTGCTGGATCCGACCAAAGAGGCCACTTACGCCTTTGCTGACGCGATGGTCAGCGAACTGGCGGCGATCTTCCCGGATCCTTATCTGCACATCGGTGGCGATGAGGTGGACGACAGCCAGTGGAAAGCGAATCCAGCCATTCAGCAGTTTATGCGCGACCACAAGCTGGCGGACAGCCACGCGCTGCAGGCGTATTTCAACCGCAAGCTGGAAACGATCCTTGAAAAACACCACCGGCAGATGGTGGGCTGGGATGAGATCTACCATCCCGATCTGCCCAAAAGCATTCTGATCCAGTCCTGGCAGGGGCAGGATGCGCTGGGGGAGGTGGCGCAGAACGGCTACAAAGGGATCCTCTCGACGGGCTTCTATCTCGATCAGCCGCAGTCCACCGCTTACCACTACCGCAATGAGATCGTGCCGCAGGCTTTAAACGGCGTGGACGTGATAGCCGACACCGATAGCGCCCAGAGCTGGGCCTTCTCCATGCCGCGTCTGAAAGGCAAGCCGGTCGAAGGCAGCTTTACGCTGGTGAAAGGGGAGTCCGGCTGGCGCGGATTTATTGATTTTGCCGGCAAGTCCCGCCGCGCGGTGGATAACATTGCGTGGCGCGATGACAATCAGGTGACGTTTACCGTTGATACCTGGATGGGCGAAACGCGCCCGGTGGTGTCGGTTGATAACGATAAGCTCACGGGTTATTTCCTGGTGGGGAATGTCCGCTACCCGATCAGCGGCACGCGTCTGGATGAGGTCCCTAAAGGCACTCCGCCGGTGGTGCCGGATATCGCGCATCAGGTTAATCTGCTTGGCGGAGAAGCCGCGCTGTGGGCGGAAAACGTGGTGGCGCCGGTGCTGGATATCCGTCTGTGGCCGCGTACCTTTGCGGTGGCGGAGCGGTTATGGTCCGCGCAGGATGTTACCGATGTCGACAACATGTACACCCGCCTGCAGGCGATGGACAGCTGGTCGACGGTCTCGGTCGGGCTGCAGCAGCACACCCAGCAGCAGGTGCAGTTCACGCGCCTTGCCGGGAATGCCGATACGCTGCCGCTGCAAATCCTCGCCCAGGCGGTGGAGCCTGCGCAGTATTACACCCGTCAGCATCTCAAATTCCAGGCCGGAAACTACCATCAGTTTGAGCCGCTCAACCGCTTCGCGGATGCGCTGAACGCTGAAAGCGCCACCGTGCGCCAGATGAACAAATGGGCCGACCTTCTGGTGAGCGACGCCGAGGATACCGAAAGTGCCGACGCGCTGCGCCATGTGTTTAACCGCTGGCAGAGCAATACCAGCGACGCGCTGGCACTGAGTGAAAACAGCTATCAGCTGAAGGCGATCAAGCCGGTGATTCAGGAGGTGGACAAGCTGGCCTCGATTGGCCTGAGGCTCACCGATCTGGTGGCGCGTCAGGGCACGCTGGACGATAAAGAGATCGCCTCAATTCAGAGCGAGCTGGATAACGCGGCGAAGGTTCAGGACGAAGTGGTGATTGCGGCGGTGTACCCGCTGGAGACGCTGCTGCGCGCGACGCGGAATCAGTAGACCCCCTCACCCTAACCCTCTCCCAGGGGGAGAGGGAATTAATACACCCTCTCCCTTTGGGAGAGGGCCGGGGTGAGGGATCAGACGACTCAGTGCTTAAGCACCCACGCCTCTTTCCAGTGTGAACCGGTGCCCGGCTCAAACTGGGTCGCATACTTGCTCCACTGCACGCAGTAGCCGCTGTACGGGAAAGGCTTACACTGGTAGGTCTTACCGTCTTTTGGCTGCAGCACCACGGTGCCTGCTTTGTACGACGCGATGTTATCCGGGAAGATGTAATCATGCTGACCGGTGCTGTTGTCCGCCGCGGCTTCCTCTTCCAGCATCAGGTTCAGCACATCCTGCGCAAACAGCGTGCCGTCTTTATTGGTGGCGTAGTACTTCAGCATGAGGTGACCCGCCTCAACGCCGGTCAGCGTCAGGGTGACGTCCTGATTCGCGTTGTTCATCTCCTGCTTCAGGTACCCTTTTTCCGCCCCGTGATGGTTCATGACGTGGGCTTCGAAATCGACGTTACCGTGAGTATTCACATGGAAGGTGACGGTCGCATTGCCGTTCTCGATTTTGCTGTAGTGCAAATTGCTGACGGCGATGGTTTCATTGACCTCTGCCTTCTGCTCTTCGTACGAAATCGCAACGGACTGCAGGGCGCTGCCCTCTTTGACGAAGACGCTGTTCGCGCCATGGACCGGGCTAATCTCGCCGCCCTCATCCTTCACGCCGACGCGAATGTCCTGGTGCGCGGTGTTAATTTTCTGCGCCAGATCGTACGACCACTGGTTGGCATCCCCCTGCGCGGCCGTGGCGATCGTTATTTCTGTGCGCAGGGACGTCACTTCACCGTGCGCATCGAAGAAGCGGGCAATGACCTTATCGCCGACGTTCAGGTTATTTCCTGCAATCTGGCCGCTGAGGACCTTGCTCCACTCTGATTCGATGCTGGCACCGTCATCCGGGGTAACATTGCCGCCGTTACCAAAATCAACGTCAATGGCCTGGTAGAAACTGTTCGAGGTATCCGCTATTTCCCAGACGCCATAAATCACCTGGTAACCCGTTCGCGCAGGTACATTACAGGTCATGGCTTTGCGCATCGCGGGGGCCTGTCCATTTCCATTCACGGTACAGAACGGGGTTAATTCAAACTGATCGCGGGTCAGGGGTTTATTCGGATCCCAGTTTTGTTTGGTGATGTAGTAACGCCAGTTGGTGGTTTTGTGCGGCGCGGTGTGATACCAGACAAACTCATGCGGGCCAGCGGTCATGGGGCTTTTCGTCCACGCGTTCAGGCTCTGTTTATCCAGCTGGGAGTAATTCGCAATCCCCGCGCTGGCAAGCTGGCCGTCTGGCGGCATCGCACCGCCCGGGAAGCCGGAGGTTTTCTCCACGCTCTGCGGTTCATACTGAACGGAGCCACAGTCAATGTTTTGACCGAGCTTGCACATATAAGCGCGGCTGGCAGGAGACTCAATATATCCGTGCGCTAAAGCGGATGAGGCAACGGTCAGGGTCGCCATCGCAAGGGCAATCTTTGATAATTTCATTGTTAGTCCATTAATAATAAATACGCAGGGTGATGTTATTAATGGCGGGTGGGGAAGGTCATGCTGTGGTGAGAGGAAAAATAACCAAAAAAAATGGACAGCCGAAGCCGCCCATTCTCTGCTGCTATCAATCAGCGACGTACGGCAATCGCTTCGATTTCAATTTTCACGTCTTTTGGCAGACGAGCCACTTCCACGCAGGAGCGCGCCGGGAAAGAGGCGTTATGCTCGGTGAAGAATGCTTCATAAGTAGCGTTAACGGTGGCGAAATCGTTCAGATCTTTCACGAAAACGGTGGTTTTCACGATGTCGCCCACTTTCAGGCCTGCGGATTCCACGATCGCCTGCACGTTTTCCAGCGACTGACGCGCCTGCGCCGCTACGTCGGCTGGCACTTCACCGGTCTTCGGGTTCACCGGGATCTGGCCAGAGGTAATAATCATGCTACCCAGATCAACGCCCTGAACGTATGGGCCGATAGCCGCTGGTGCATTTTCCGTCGCGAGTACTTTGGTCATGATTTCTCCAGAATAACAGCTGATTTAAGAGTCCCGGCCATTATAGGGAGGCCGGGATCCTTTACCAACCTCAATTAGTTGGCCAGCACCACATAATGAGAAAACTCTTTTTCGCAGTATTTGCATTTGAGTGCGATGTCATCGGCGCGTTTTTTCACTGCGAAGCTGGAGGAGACCGGCTCCGCGTGGCTGATGCAGTTGCTGTTCGGGCAAACCAGCACGCTCTCAATCCGCTCCGGCAGGCTTGGGCGTGATTTGCCCACCACGTCGTAATTGTCGATGCGGTTAACGGTGGCGTCCGGCGCGTACAGCGACAGCTGGTTAACCTGCTCGTCGGTCAGGAAGGTATTCTCGATCTTGATCAGGTCCTTGCGGCCCATTTCGCCTGACGGCAGGTTCAGGCCAATGGTGATGCGCTGGTCGGTTTCGGTCAGTTTGAACAGCGTCAGCAGCTTAAAGCCGACCTGCGCAGGGATGTGGTCAATCACGGTGCCACGTTTGATGGCTTCAACCTGGAGTTTGTTATCGTGTGTCATTGTCGTTTCCCCTTACAGAGCCAATTCGCGATTCAGAACCAGTGCCAGTAACGCCTGGCGGGCGAAGATGCCGTTTCCGGCCTGCTGGAAGTACCAGGCGTGCGGCGTTTTATCCACGTCTGTGGTGATCTCATCGATGCGCGGCAGCGGGTGCAGCACCTTCATGTTGTCGCGCGCGCCCTCGAGGTCGCTGGCGCGCAGCACAAACTGCGCCTTCACGTTGGCGTACTCGGACGGATCCAGACGCTCTTTCTGCACGCGGGTCATATACAGAATATCCACGTTGCCCATCACCTCTTCGATGCTGGCGTGCAGGCTCCACGGAATGCCTTTTTCATCCAGCATGTCGAGAATGTACTGTGGCATCGCCAGCGCGTCCGGAGCGATGAAGAAGAAGCGGTTGCCGTTGAATTTCGCCAGCGCCTGGGTCAGGGAGTGAACCGTGCGGCCATATTTCAGGTCACCTACCATGGCGATGTTCAGGTTTTCCAGACGGCCCTGGGTCTCCTGAATGGTGAACAGATCCAGCAGGGTTTGCGTCGGGTGCTGGTTGGCACCGTCACCGGCGTTCAGCACCGGAATACCGCCGGAGAACTCGGTCGCCAGACGGGCCGCGCCCTCCTGCGGGTGGCGCATTACAATCGCGTCAACGTAGGTGCTGATCACTGAAATGGTATCCGCCAGGGTTTCGCCTTTTTTACCCAGCGACGTGTTGCTGCTGTCTGAGAAGCCCACCACGCTCGCGCCCAGGCGGTGCATGGAGGTTTCAAAGGAGAGGCGGGTGCGGGTCGACGCTTCAAAGAAGCAGCTCGCAATCACCTTGTGCTTCAGCAGCTCCGGTTGCGGATTGGCCTTCAGTTTTGCCGCGGTTTCCAGAACCAGTTCCAGCTCTTCGCGGCTGAGGTCGTTTATGGAAATGATGTGTTTTTGATAAAGCGGATTCATGTTTATCTCCTGACGCCGGGCAAAAAAAAGCCCCTCAAATGAGGGGCTCTGGGAATAGGTTTAGCAACGGGAAGAAAAACGGCAGGCCAGCGTCTGATTTCAGACGCGGTAAGACGTTATGTCGAACACGCTTGACCATGCTTCCTCCCGGCAAATTGTCGGGCATTATACGCACCCCGATGTCCGGATCAAGCAATTTAATGCACGCTTTACTCAATGCAAACGGTTCTTTATGAATATTTATGCGTTCTGAGTAAATAATTAATTTGCTTATGCACCAGCGCGGTACGTTTCACCACCCGGGGGGCGACCCAGACAATACTGCTTCCGGCAACCACGCCTAAAATTTCCGGTAACTGGTGATAATCCAGAATGCGCGCCACCGCGCGGCCATATCCGGCCACGGTATGAATAAGGATAAATTCGCTATTATGCTCCACGCTGACCACCATTTCGGAAACGGTACGCGCGGCGTCGGGGGCAGGGCGCAGAAGAGGATTCAACGAATAAATCTTTAGCCCTTTGGCATTTCGAATTTTTATGACACCAAGCAACTTGAGCAGACGTGAAACGGTGGACTGGCTGATGGTCTCAAAACCACGCTCCTGCAAATCGCGGCGAATCTCTTCCTGGGAGAGATAGCTCTTTTCTGCGATCAGGCGCTGACAGACCGTCAGCTGTAGCTGTTCTTTTGGAGAGTAATCACCATATTCCGTCATAACTATTTCCCATGTAAGTGGCTGAAACAAAACGCCCGGTGGCGCTACGCTTACCGGGCCTACAACGTCAAAACATCACAACACTGCCCCCAGGCTTAACGCCACCATGATCACCACCGTGAGTATCCCCAGCAGCGGCGCCACCCATTTCAGGTAGCGCACATAGGGCACGCGGGCGATAGCCAGCCCGCCCATAACCACCGCGGAGGTGGGCGTCACCAGGTTAACGATACCGGAGGCTGACTGGTAAGCCGTGACTACCAGGTCGCGGTTGACGTTAGCGAAATCGGCAAGCGGTGCCATGATCGGCATCGTCAGAACGGCCAGGCCGGATGAAGAAGGCACAAGAAACGACAGCACCACCTCCAGCCAGTACATCACGTTGATAAACGCCACCGTGGATAACCCGCTGACCAGCCCTTCCGCGCTGTGCAAAATGGTGTGGGTAATCATGCCCTTATCCATGATGACTACGATACCGCGGGCGATGCCGATAATCAGCGCGACGCCCAGCAAATCTCGTGCGCCGTTAATAAACGTTGAGGTCAGCTCCTCTTCGCTCATGCGGGCGATAAGCCCCACGATAATAGCGCTGGCGAGAAACACCGCCGAGATCTCCGCCATCCACCAGCCCAGCACCGCCACGCCGTAAATCATCACCGCGAAGGCGAGGGCGAAAATGACCAGGATGATTTTGCGTACCGGGGTAAATTCCAGCGTCTGTGCGTCTTTGTTACCGAGGAAATGGGCACGGTTCTCTTCCTGTTTGTCTGCGACGATGGAGAGAGACGGATCCTGGCGCACCTTACGGGCGTAACGCATTACCCAGGCCACGCAGATGATCCAGCCGATGACCAGCAGCGCCACGCGCAGGGCGATCCCGTTGGTGAAGGGGATCCCGGCGGCGTTGGCGGCGATCACCGTGGCGAAGGGGTTGATGGTAGAGCCGAGCGTGCCGATCCCCGCGCCGAGCAACACGGTGGAGGCCGCGACAACCGGATCAAAACGGGCGGCCAGCATTACCGGCACCAGCAGGGTGTAGAACGGCAGTGACTCTTCGGCCATGCCGTAGATGGTGCCGCCTGCGGCGAACAGCGCCATCAGGATCGGGATCATCCACTCTTCACGCCCGCGTAATCGCGTGGTGACGCGCTCGATCCCGGCGTCGATCGCCCCGGTTTTGGTGACGATCCCGAGAAATCCCCCGATGATCAGGATAAACAGCGCTACGTCGATCGCCCCGGCCTGGCCGGACTCCGGATCGTACAGCCCGGCAATGGGAGCCATCAGTACGGAAACCAGCCCCTGCGGGTGGGCCGCCACGTGCGCGTAGGTCCCGGCAACCGGCACGTCCTTGCCGAGCGCCTCGTTCATTGCCATATGGTACTGTCCGGCCGGAATAATCCATGTCAGCACGGCCACGACGGCAATCAGAAAAAAGAGAATGGTGTAAGCGGAGGGAAACTTAAACTTGCCCATGATGTTCTCCTGAACCCCGGCGCACCCCGTGGCGCGCCGGGCGGTGATTAGTCGCCGAGTGTCGCCACCATGACGGCTTTTATGGTGTGCATACGGTTTTCTGCTTCGTCGAAGACAATAGAGTTTGGTGATTCAAAGACCTCTTCCGTCACCTCCAGCCCTTTCAGGCCGCAGGCCATCTCAATTTCGCGGCCCACTTTGGTGTGTTCGTTGTGAAACGCCGGCAGGCAGTGCATAAACTTGACGTTCGGGTTGCCGGTGGCCTTCATCACCTGCGCATTGATTTGATACGGCTTCATCAGGCTGACGCGCTCGGCCCATGCTTCCTTCGGCTCGCCCATGGAGACCCACACGTCGGTGTAGAGGAAATCGGCTCCCTGCACACCTTCTTCTACGTCGTCGGTAAGGGTGATGCGTGCGCCCGTTTCTTTGGCGATGGCGCGGCACTGCTCAACCAGCCCCGCTTCCGGCCAGAAGGACTTTGGTGCCACCAGGCGGATATCCATCCCCATCTTGGCCGCACCGACCATCAGCGAGTTGCCCATGTTGTTGCGCGCGTCGCCCAGATAGGCAAAGCTCAGCTCCGGCAGGGTTTTGCCCGGCGAGTGCTCCAGCATGGTCATCAGATCGGCGAGGATTTGAGTGGGGTGGAACTCGTCAGTCAGGCCGTTCCATACCGGCACGCCCGCGTACTCGCCCAGCTCTTCGACGATGGCCTGGCCGTAGCCGCGATACTCGATGCCGTCATACATGCGGCCCAGCACGCGGGCGGTGTCTTTCATCGACTCTTTATGGCCAATCTGCGAGCCGCTTGGGCCGAGGTAGGTGACCTGCGCGCCCTGGTCAAATGCGCCCACTTCAAAGGCGCAGCGGGTGCGGGTGGAGGTTTTTTCAAAAATCAGGGCGATATTTTTCCCGACCAGGGTTTGCTTCTCACGTCCGGCTTTTTTGGCGGCCTTCAGTTCGATGGCGAGGTCGATCAGGTACTGGATCTCCGCCGGGGTATAGTCCAGCAGTTTGAGGAAGTTGCGGTTTTTCAGGTTGATGGTCATGCGGGAAATCCTTTTTAAAATTTTGCTGTCTGGTGCCCTCACCCCGGCCCTCTCCCACGGGGAGAGGGAGAGTCGGGTGAGGGGGAAGTTATTCAGTTACGAATCAACGTGCCTTTCTCGCCCGCGAGGATCTCCGCGCCGTCAGCCAGCGCGCCGATCCCGGCAATCCCGTTGCAGGCCTCAACAAACTCGCGGCAGGCGGCCACTTTCGGCCCCATTGAACCGGCGTCGAACGCCATGCCCTTGAGCAGTTCCGGCGTCACCTGTGCCAGCGGACGCTGGGTTGGTTTGCCCCAGTCGAGGTACACCGCGTCGGCATCGGTGAGGATCAGCAGGGCATCCGCCTCAATCTGGCGCGCCAGCAGGGCGGCGGAGAGGTCTTTGTCGATCACCGCCTCAATGCCGTGATAGCCGTTGGCGTTTTCCACCACCGGTACGCCGCCACCGCCGTTGCAGATCACCAGGTGGTCGCGCTGGATCAGCGCCGCGATGGCGTCGCTCTCAACGATGCGTTTCGGCTGCGGAGAGGGCACCACGCGGCGGAAGTAGCTGCCGTCGGCCTTGAACACCCAGCCTTTCTCTGCCTGTAGCGTTTTTGCCTGGGCTTCGCTGTAGACCGGGCCGATGTACTTGGTCGGGTTGCTGAAGGCCGGGTCGGCGGCGTCCACCTCCACCTGGGTGAGCAGGACGCTCACCTCGCGCTGGGGCAGGCTGTTTTTTAGCGCCTGCTGGAGCATGTAGCCGATCATCCCCTGGCTTTCGGCGCCGAGAACGTCCAGCGGGTAGGGGGCGACTTTGTCGTAGGCGCTGTTCTGCAACGCCAGCAGCCCGACCTGCGGCCCGTTGCCGTGCACCAGCACCACGCGCCACTGCTCCGTCAGCCCGGCGATGGTTCGGGCCGCGAGGTCGATATTTTTACGCTGGATCTCGGCTTCTAGCGGTTCGCCGCGTTTGAGCAATGCGTTGCCGCCCAGGGCCACAACCAGAGTGGGTTTTCGTTCCATAGTGGCTCCTTAAATTCCGTCGCGTTCCAGTGGGCAGCTCATGCAGCGCGCGCCGCCGCGACCGCGTCCCAGTTCGTCGCCCGGGATAGGCAGCACGGTGATCCCCGCTTTGTCGTATTTCTCGTTGGTCCAGACGTTGCGCTCATAGCCGATCACCACGCCCGGGCGGATGGTGAGCACGTTGTTGGCGTCGTTCCACTGCTCGCGCTCGGCTTCAAAGGCGTCGCCGCCGGTGGTGATCAGGCGTACCTGATTAATACCGAGCGCTTTCTCGATGGCGTGCAGCAGGTCGGTTTCCTGGGTGCGCAGCAGGCCGCCGCGTCCGTCCGGGGTGAGCGTCCAGCACTGGGCGTCTTTACGCACCACTTCCG
Source organism: Enterobacter cloacae complex sp. IR5384 (assembly GCF_049237265.1). NCBI lineage: Bacteria > Pseudomonadati > Pseudomonadota > Gammaproteobacteria > Enterobacterales > Enterobacteriaceae > Enterobacter > Enterobacter cloacae complex sp. IR5384. The sequence continues at coordinate 144,950 of NZ_JBMKHJ010000008.1, forward strand.
GGTAGACGGAGAAGGTGTCCACGTCGATGTGGGTCATGACGGTGTCGAGGTGCATGCAGGAGCGGTGTTTTGGCAGCTCAACGGCAATCACACGCTCGGCCTGGCGATGTTTAAACAGGCTGTTAGCGAGGAACTCCACGCCCTGCGGGGTGGTGCGTTCAGACATGCCAATTAATACCGCACCGCGGCCAATCACTAATACGTCGCCGCCCTCCAGGGTGGCGTGGTCATAATTAATATTCTCGTCGCCGAAATACTTAATAAATTCGCCATCGGCGAATGCCGGGTGCCAGCGATATATGGCTCGCAGGTTATTGGTTTCACGCTGGCGGGCCGGTTTGGCCATCGGGTTAATAGAGACGCCGTTATAAATCCAGCACGAGGTATCGCGGGTAAATAAATGGTTTGGCAGCGGCTTCATAATAAAATCATTCGCCGTGTGGGTATCCACCACCATATTTTTAATCGCCGCCGGAATTTCACCGTAGGTTAATCCGCCGCTCAGTCTGCGCGCCAGTTCCCGGTGCGGCATATCTGCCAGCCAGCCGCGCACGTCGCTGGCAAAGGTTGGCCCGAGACGGTAGTCGGAGATTTGCGTCTCCAGCAGCCAGGCTTTCGCCTCTGCAATATCAAGCGTTTGAGTGAGAAGGTCGGTCAACAGCAGGACTTCCACACCCTGCTCGCGCAGCGTGTTTGCGAAAATGTCATGCTCCTCACCCGCCCGCTCAACCGAGAGCACATCATCAAATAACAGCTCCTGACAGTTTGATGGCGTTAAGCGCTTAAGACTTAAATTAGGGCGGTGCAGCATCACGCTACGCAATTGACCAATTTCAGAACCGACATAATGCTTTTCCATAATTATTCCTTTAACTGTTTTTCAGAATAAAAAGGGCATGCGCCATATTCGTGTAATGATATGGCGGCTAAGCTCAATTGATTTCGTGGTCAATAGTAGGCGCTTAAATAAACCGTATTGTGATGTTGCTCACGTGAAATTAGGTATTGAGTAGTTTGTTTTCATTTGCATGATTCGCATCAGATAATGATTAATTTGATATTATTGGCCGGTGAATAGCTAAGCAGGATCCGTTGGCATTATTTGAGGTTGTTATTATTTTGTAGAATTTAATGTTTTGACATATTTGATTATGCTATTGATTTTAAATGATTTTATTTGATGTGCGGAATGACTATGCACAATAGCCAATTAACTATTTTTGACTTAAGAAAAATCAATAAATAATTATGGAATTTAATAGCAAATAATCAAAATGATAAAGTGTGAAGCTGGCGCGAGTTTTATGATGAAGGCAGTACAATCAGTGAGTTAGCGACACGGCATCGTCACGACGCGCTGAGGTTATGCATAACAACTGCATAAATGCCTGTGAGGGATTAACAGCAGATTAACACCTTTCCCGATAAACATGCGTTCGCGCAACTCTCCGCGAAAAAGGGCTGGTATGGCAGTTTGAATTCTCGTATAAAAGATGAAAATGAAACAGTGTTTTATTATGAGGGTTTAATTATGATTATCGGCAACATCCACCATCTGCAAGCCTGGCTACCGGAACCCCTGCGTCTGGCCATCGAGCACGTTAAGGCCCACGTCACCGACGCCACCCCGCCGGGCAAGCATGACATCAACGGCAGCAACCTGTTTTATCTGGTCTCCGAAGACATGACCCAGCCGTTTGCCGAGCGCCGCGCGGAGTACCATGCTCGCTATCTGGACATTCAGATTGTGCTCAAAGGGCAGGAAGGGATGACGTTCAGTACCTTGCCACACGGCACGCCGGACACCGACTGGCTGGCGGATAAAGACATCGCGTTCCTGCCGGAAGGCGAGCAGGAGAAAACTGTGGTGCTGAGCGAAGGGGATTTCGTGGTGTTCTGGCCGGGTGAAGTACATAAGCCGCTGTGCGTGGTGGGGGCGCCTGCTAAGGTCAGGAAAGTGGTTGTTAAGATGTTGGTGGAGTAACCCCTTACCCCTTACCCCTCACCCTAACCCTCTCCCCGTGGGAGAGGGAACTTTTACACCCTCTCCCCGTGGGAGAGGGCCGGGGTGAGGGCACCAGACCGCACCCACGCATAATGTGATCCAGCTTAAACTTCCCACACTCCCTCCTCATCTCTCATTTACCTGCGCTTTTTCTGCGTCATAGTATGATCGTTAAATTAATGAACGCTGTTCTATAATGTAGAACAAAATGATTCAGCAAGGAGATCTCATGCCGCAGTCCGCGTTGTTCACGGGAATCATTCCCCCTGTCTCCACCATTTTTACCGCCGATGGCCAGCTTGATAAGCAGGGCACCGCCGCGCTGATCGACGATCTGATCGCGGCAGGCGTTGACGGCCTGTTCTTCCTGGGCAGCGGCGGTGAGTTCTCCCAGCTCAGCGCCGAAGAGCGTAAAACCATTGCCCGCTTTGCTATCGATCACGTCGATCGTCGTGTGCCGGTGCTGATCGGCACCGGCGGCACCAACGCCCGGGAAACCATTGAACTGAGCCAGCACGCCCAGCAGGCGGGGGCGGACGGTATCGTGGTGATCAACCCCTACTACTGGAAGGTGTCTGAAGCGAACCTGATCCGCTATTTCGAGCAGGTGGCCGACAGCGTCACGCTGCCGGTGATCCTCTATAACTTCCCGGCGCTGACCGGGCAGGATCTGACGCCGGCGCTGGTCAAAACCCTGGCCGACTCGCGCAGCAACATCGTCGGCATTAAAGACACGATCGACTCCGTGGCCCATCTGCGCAGCATGATCCACACCGTCAAAGCCGCCCATCCGCACTTCACCGTGCTGTGCGGCTACGACGATCATCTGTTTAATACCCTGCTGCTCGGCGGCGATGGGGCGATCTCGGCCAGCGGCAACTTTGCTCCGCAGGTGTCGGTGAATCTTCTGAAAGCCTGGCGGGATAAAGACGTGGCGAAAGCGGCTGAGTATCATCAGACCTTACTGCAAATACCGCAGATGTATCAGCTGGATACGCCGTTTGTGAATGTCATTAAAGAGGCGATTGTGCTCTGCGGCCGCCCGATTTCTACCCACGTGCTGCCGCCCGCCTCTGCGCTGGACGAGCCGCGTAAGGCGCAGCTGAAAACCCTGCTGCAACAGCTCAAGCTCTGCTGAGCCGGACGATAACCATGACCATCGAGAAAATTTTCACCCCGCAGGATGATGCGTTTTATGCGGTGATCACCCATGCGGCGGGGCCGCAGGGCGCGCTGCCGCTGACTCCGCAGATGCTGATGGAATCCCCCAGCGGCAATCTGTTCGGTATGACCCAGAACGCCGGGATGGGCTGGGACGCCAACAAGCTGACCGGCAAAGAGGTGCTGATTATTGGCACCCAGGGCGGCATCCGCGCCGGGGACGGACGACCGGTTGCGCTGGGCTACCACACCGGGCACTGGGAGATCGGCATGCAGATGCAGGCCGCGGCGAAGGAGATCACCCGCAACGGCGGGATCCCGTTTGCGGCCTTCGTCAGCGATCCGTGCGACGGGCGCTCGCAGGGCACGCACGGGATGTTCGACTCCCTGCCGTACCGCAACGATGCGGCGATCGTGTTTCGTCGTCTGATCCGCTCCCTGCCGACGCGCCGGGCGGTCATTGGCGTGGCGACCTGCGATAAAGGGCTGCCTGCCACCATGATTGCGCTGGCCTCGATGCACAATCTTCCGACCATTCTGGTGCCGGGCGGGGCGACGCTGCCGCCGACCGTGGGGGAAGACGCGGGCAAGGTGCAGACCATCGGCGCGCGCTTTGCTAACCACGAACTGTCATTGCAGGAGGCCGCCGAGCTGGGCTGTCGCGCCTGCGCGTCGCCGGGCGGCGGATGTCAGTTCCTCGGCACGGCGGGCACCTCGCAGGTGGTGGCCGAAGCGCTGGGTCTGGCGCTGCCGCACTCCGCGCTGGCGCCGTCCGGTCAGGCGGTGTGGCTGGAAATTGCCCGCCAGTCGGCGCGGGCGGTGAGCGAGCTGGATAACCGCGGCATCACCACGCGCGATATCCTCACCGATAAAGCCATCGAAAACGCCATGGTGATCCACGCGGCGTTCGGCGGCTCCACCAATTTACTGCTGCACATCCCGGCCATCGCCCACGCGGCGGGCTGCACGATCCCGGACGTAGAGCACTGGACACGCGTCAACCGCAGGGTGCCGCGCCTGGTCAGCGTGCTGCCCAACGGCCCGGACTATCACCCGACCGTGCGCGCCTTCCTTGCGGGCGGTGTGCCGGAGGTGATGCTCCACCTGCGCGATCTCGGCCTGCTGCATCTGGATGCCATGACCGTCACCGGCCAGACGGTGGGCGAGAACCTCGACTGGTGGCAGGCGTCCGAGCGCCGTAAGCGCTTCCGCCAGTGCCTGCGCGAGCAGGACGGCGTGGATCCGGATGATGTGATCCTGCCGCCCGAGAAGGCAAAAGCGAGAGGGCTGACCTCGACGGTCTGCTTCCCGACGGGCAACATCGCGCCGGAAGGATCGGTGATCAAGGCCACGGCCATTGACCCGTCGGTGGTGGGTGACGATGGCGTTTACCGTCATACGGGCCGGGCAAGGGTGTTTGTCTCGGAAGCACAGGCGATTAAGGCCATCAAGCAGGAAGAGATTAAACAGGGCGATATCATGGTGGTGATCGGCGGTGGGCCGTCCGGTACCGGCATGGAAGAGACCTACCAGCTCACCTCTGCGCTGAAGCATATCTCATGGGGCAAGACGGTGTCGTTAATCACCGATGCGCGCTTCTCGGGGGTGTCGACGGGCGCCTGCTTCGGCCACGTGTCGCCGGAAGCGCTGGCAGGCGGGCCGATTGGCAAGCTGCGCGACAACGACATCATCGAGATTGCCGTGGATCGCCTGACCCTGACGGGCAGCGTCAACTTTATCGGTACCGCAGAAAACCCGCTGACGCCGGAAGAGGGCGCGCGCGAGCTGGCAGTAAGACAGACGCACCCGGACCTGCACCCTCATGACTTTTTGCCGGACGATACCCGCCTGTGGGCGGCATTACAGTCGGTGAGCGGCGGCACCTGGAAAGGCTGTATTTATGACACCGATAAAATTATCGAGGTAATTAACGCCGGTAAAAAAGCACTCGGACTTTAATTATTTTCTGAGCGATACCGTCTACGGGAAATATCCCGTGGACGGTTTTCGCGCATCTTAAATTTATCAATTTAAACAATGCGTTGCGATATATCGGTGGCGTCACAAAAGCAAAATATCGTAATTCGGAAATAAGATATGACCATTGCTGGTTAATTGAACAGCTCATTACACTCCATTAACACGATGTTGTGAAATCAGCATACGAAAATAAAGGTGCGATGATGATGCAATTAACCATGAAAGATAAAATTGGCTACGGGCTGGGTGACACCGCCTGCGGCTTTGTCTGGCAGGCCACCATGTTCCTGCTGGCCTACTTTTATACCGACGTGTTTGGCCTGTCGGCGGGCATTATGGGCACGCTGTTTTTGGTCTCCCGCGTGCTCGACGCCGTGACCGACCCGCTGATGGGGCTGCTGGTGGACCGCACCCGCACGCGCTACGGCCAGTTCCGCCCGTTCCTGCTGTGGGGGGCGATCCCGTTTGGCATCGTCTGCATGCTGACCTTCTACACGCCGGATTTCTCTGCGCAGGGCAAAATCATCTACGCCTGCGTAACCTACATTCTGCTGACCCTGGTCTACACCTTCGTTAACGTGCCGTACTGCGCCATGCCGGGCGTGATTACCGCCGACCCGAAAGAGCGTCACGCCCTGCAGTCGTGGCGTTTCTTCCTGGCGGCGGCGGGCTCGCTTGCCATTAGCGGCATCGCGCTGCCGCTGGTGAGCATCATCGGCAAAGGGGACGAGCAGGTGGGCTATTTCGGCGCCATGTGTGTGCTGGGGCTGACCGGCGTGGTGCTGCTCTACGTCTGCTTCTTTACCACCAAAGAGCGCTACACCTTTGAGGTGCAGCCGGGCTCGTCGGTGGCGAAAGACCTTAAGCTGCTGCTGGGCAACGGCCAGTGGCGGATCATGTGCGCGTTCAAGATGATGGCGACCTGCTCTAACGTGGTACGCGGCGGGGCCACGCTCTACTTCGTCAAATACGTGATGGATCACCCGGAGATGGCGACCCAGTTTTTACTCTACGGCAGCCTCGCCACCATGTTCGGCTCGCTCTGCTCCTCCCGTTTGCTGGGCCGCTTTGACCGGGTAAAAGCCTTCAAGTGGATCATCGTCGCCTACTCGCTGATCAGCCTGCTGATTTTCGTCACCCCGGCGGAGCATATTGCCCTGATTTTCGCCCTCAACATCCTGTTCCTGTTCGTCTTCAACACCACCACGCCGCTGCAGTGGCTGATGGCCTCTGACGTGGTGGATTACGAGGAGAGCCGCAGCGGGCGACGCCTCGACGGGCTGGTGTTCTCCACCTATCTGTTCAGCCTGAAGATTGGCCTGGCAATTGGCGGGGCGGTGGTGGGCTGGATCCTGGCGTACGTCAACTACTCCGCCAGCAGCAGCGTGCAGCCGGTTGAGGTGCTGACCACCATCAAAATTCTGTTCTGCGTGGTGCCGGTGGTGCTCTACGTGGGCATGTTCATCATGCTGTCGTTCTATAAGCTCACCGATGCCCGCGTGGAGGCCATCAGCCAGCAGCTGATCAAGCACCGCGCGGCGCAGGGCGAGGCCGTTCCCGACGCTGCGACAGCCGCATCCCATTAACCGGAGGCAATATGGAAATCACCAACCCAATACTCACCGGCTTCAACCCGGACCCGTCTTTATGCCGTCAGGGCGAGGACTACTACATCGCCACTTCGACCTTCGAGTGGTTCCCGGGCGTGCGCATCTATCACTCCCGTGACCTGAAAAACTGGTCGCTGGTCAGCACCCCGCTGGACCGCGTGTCGATGCTGGACATGAAGGGCAACCCGGACTCCGGCGGCATCTGGGCACCGTGCCTGAGCTATGCCGACGGCAAATTCTGGCTGCTCTATACCGACGTGAAGATCGTCGATTCGCCGTGGAAAAATGGCCGCAACTTCCTCGTCACTGCGCCGTCCATCGAGGGGCCGTGGAGCGATCCGATCCCGATGGGCAACGGCGGGTTTGACCCATCCCTGTTCCACGACGACGATGGCCGTAAATACTACCTCTACCGTCCGTGGGGGCCGCGCCACCACAGCAACCCGCACAACACCATTGTGATGCAGGAATTCGATCCGCAGACCGGCACCCTCTCGCCCGAGCGCAAAACGCTGTTTACCGGCACGCCGCTCTGCTACACCGAAGGCGCTCACCTGTATTGCCACGCGGGATGGTACTACCTGATGGTGGCCGAAGGTGGCACCAGCTACGAGCACGCGGTTGTGGTGCTGCGTTCAAAAACCATCGACGGGCCGTACGAGCTGCACCCGGAGGTGACGATGATGACCAGCTGGCACCTGCCGGAGAACCCGCTGCAGAAGAGCGGCCACGGCTCGCTGCTGCAGACCCACACCGGAGAGTGGTACATGGCCTACCTAACCAGCCGCCCGCTGCGCCTGCCCGGCGTGCCGCTGCTGGCCTCCGGCGGACGCGGCTACTGTCCGCTGGGCCGCGAGACCGGTATCGCCCGCATTGAATGGCGCGACGGCTGGCCATACGTGGAAGGCGGCAAGCACGCGCAGCTGACCGTGAAAGGCCCGCAGGTGGCGGAACAGCCTGCATCCGTTCAGGGCAACTGGCGGGAGGACTTCGACGGCAGCACGCTTGACCCGGAACTGCAGACCCTGCGCATCCCGTTCGACGACACCCTCGGCTCGCTCACCGCGCGCCCCGGCTATTTACGGCTCTACGGCAACGACTCGCTCAACTCGACCTTTACCCAGTCGACCGTGGCGCGCCGCTGGCAGCACTTCGCCTTCCGCTCCGAAACACGGATGCAGTTCTCGCCGGTCCACTTCCAGCAAAGCGCGGGGCTGACCTGCTACTACAACAGTAAAAACTGGAGCTACTGCTTTGTGGACTACGAGGAGGGGCAGGGGAGAACCATCAAGGTTATTCAGCTCGACCACAACATGCCGTCATGGCCGTTGCACGAGCAGCCGATTCCGGTGCCGGAGAGTGCGGAGAGCGTCTGGTTGCGGGTGGACGTGGATACGCTGGTCTACCGCTACAGCTACTCGTTTGACGGCGAGACGTGGCACACCGTGCCGGTAACGTATGAGGCGTGGAAACTGTCGGATGACTACATCGGCGGGCGCGGCTTCTTCACCGGCGCGTTTGTGGGGCTGCACTGCGAGGACATCAGCGGCGACGGCTGCCACGCGGACTTCGACTACTTCACCTACGAGCCAGCATAACGGCTCAGGCCGGGTAGCCCAGCGCGCGTGAAAGCTGGAGCCCGGCCTGCTGAAGCTGCTCGCGGAAATCAGCCAGCCCGGCATCGTCCACGCGCGAGGTCAGCGTCGACAGGCTCAGGGCGGCAATCACGCGGGATTCATGGTTCCACACCGGCACCGCCACGCAGCGCACGCCCTGCTCGTTCTCTTCGCTATCCAGGGCATAGCCCTGCTCGCGGGTCTGCGCCAGAGCGGCCATTAATGCTTCGCGAGAGGCGAGGGTGGAAGGGGTGTAGGTGGTGTACTGATAGCCCTCAAGCAGGGCGTTCAGCTCGGTCTCGCCCAGCCAGGCAATCAACACCTTGCCGATGGCGGTGGCGTGAACCGGCAGGCGGCGGCCAATGCGCGAATAGGCGATGGCGGCCAGCTTGCCTTCAATCTTCTCGATATAAACCCCTTCACGCCCGTCGAGGATCCCCAGATGGGTGGTCTGCCCGGTCCGTTGGGACAGCTCCGTCAGCCAGCCTTTCGCCTTCTGACGAATATCGATGGAGCCCACAACGAAATGACCGCGCTCAACCAGCTTCATGCCGAGGCGATATTTGCCGTTCTCCGGGTTCTGATCGATATAGCCATGAAGCTGCAGGGTTTTCAGCAGTGAGTGGAGGGTACTCTTGCTCAGCCCCATCAGTTTGCTGATGTCGGTGATCTTAAGCTCGGTGGCCTGCTCGTTGAACAGGTCGAGGATCTGCAACGCACGTTCAACAGACTGAATAATCGGCATAATGCTGGTATGTCCACGCTGGAATTAAGGCGAAAACGTACCTTTTTCGGGGTGAAAAATCAATGAAATGGAGGTAAAAGCAAAAACGACAACAAGGTTGTCGTTTTTTAGTGTTTTCCCCCTCTCCCTGTGGGAGAGGGCCGGGGTGAGGGCACCAGCGCGCAGAGGATCCAATCAACCCCCAAGCGTCGCCACCATCACCGCCTTAATCGTATGCATCCGGTTTTCCGCCTGGTCAAACACGATGCTCGCCGCCGACTCAAACACCTCGTCCGTCACTTCCATCCCGCCGTGCAGATCGAACTCCTTCGCCATCTGCTTGCCGAGCGTGGTCTGGTCGTCATGGAACGCCGGCAGACAGTGCAGGAACTTCACGTTCGGGTTGCCGGTCAGCGCCATCATCTGCGCGTTCACCTGATACCCGCGCAGCAGCGCAATCCGCTCCGCCCACTTCTCTTTGGCTTCGCCCATCGACACCCACACGTCGGTATAGATAAAGTCCGCACCCTTCACGCCCGCCGCTACGTCTTCCGTCAGGGTGATCTTCCCGCCGTGCTTCTCCGCCAGCGCGCTGCACTCCGCCACCAGGCTCTCTTCCGGCCAGCAGGCCTTCGGGGCCACCAGACGCAGATCCAGCCCGGTCAGCGCTGCCGCTTCCAGCATTGAGTTGCCCATGTTGTTGCGCGCGTCGCCCGCGTAGACCAGCGTCATCTCGTTAAACGCCTTGCCCGGCAGGTGCTCTTGCATGGTCAGCAGGTCCGCCAGCAGCTGCGTTGGGTGGAACTCGTTGGTCAGCCCGTTCCACACCGGCACGCCCGCGTACTGCGCCAGCGTTTCGACCACTTCCTGCCCGTGGCCGCGATACTGAATGCCGTCGTACATCCGCCCGAGCACGCGCGCGGTGTCCTTAATTGACTCTTTATGCCCAATCTGGCTGCCGCTCGGCCCTAAATAGGTAACGCGCGCGCCCTGGTCAAATGCGGCAACTTCGAAAGAGCATCGTGTACGGGTTGAGTCTTTTTCGAAGATGAGCGCGATGTGTTTACCGGTAAGCTTTTGTACTTCCTTGCCATTTTTTTTATCGGCTTTGAGCTGTGCGGCAAGAGTCAGCAGAGAAGTGAACTGTGCAGGGGTAAAGTCGAGCAATTTCAGAAAGTGTTTCTTGTACAGATCAGACATTTTATCCTCACATGGCGAACGCCACTTATTGAATTAAAATTCACTTTATATGTTTAATTATTCATTTGCAACCCCGTTTAACAAATCTTTCTCACAAAGGTGGAGGCAAACACGTCCGTGTGTGAAAATAGAAGTATCTGCCGCACTTTAAAGAGGAATGACCCATGGCAAACCCGGAACACCTGGAAGAACAACGCGAAGAGACGCGTCTGATTATTGAAGAGCTGCTGGAAGACGGTAGCGATCCGGACGCGCTGTACACCATCGAGCACCATTTCTCTGCGGATGATTTCGACGCGCTGGAAAAAATGGCGGTGGAAGCTTTTAAACTGGGTTACGAAGTGACCGAGCCGGAAGAGCTGGAAGTGGAAGAGGGCGATACCGTCATCTGCTGCGACATCCTGAGCGAAGGCGCGCTGAAGGCGGAGCTGATCGACGCGCAGGTAGAACAGCTGATGAACCTGGCCGAGAAGTTTGACGTGGAGTACGACGGCTGGGGAACCTACTTCGAAGATCCGAACGGTGAAGACGGCGAAGAGGGCGACGACGAAGATTACGTCGACGAAGACGACGACGGCGTGCGTCACTAAGCGTTTCAGGCGGTGGCACGCGCCACCGCTTTTTCAAGGCAGAACCATGGATTACCCGCAGATACTCTCCCCCGTACTTAACTTCCTCCAGTGCCCGACCCCGCAAGCATGGATTGATAAAGCCCGCGACCCGGCGAACCTGCCGCTGCTGCTCACCGACCACATGGTGTGCGAGCTCAAGGCCGCCCAGACCGCGCTGCTGCTGGTGCGTAAATACGTCGCCGACGAAAGCGGTGCCGACGCGCTGCTCGATTGGCTCAAACCCTACGAACTGTTCACCTTCCGCGACGGCCCGGAGCCGGACTTCATCGCCCTGCACAGGCAGATAGGCAAAAGCGTGATGCCCAAAACCGACGACCCGTGGGGCCAGGCGCTCATCGACAGCATGGTGCTGCTGATTAAAGAGGAGCTGCACCACTTCTGGCAGGTGCGCGAGGCGATGCTGGCCCGCGACATTCCGTACGTCAAAATCACCGCCAGCCGCTACGCCAAAGGGATGCTGAAGGATGTGCGCACCCACGAGCCCCTGACGCTGATCGACAAGCTCATCTGTGGTGCCTACATCGAAGCCCGCTCCTGCGAACGCTTCGCCGCGCTGGCCCCGTTCCTCGACGACGACCTGCAGAAGTTCTATCTCTCGCTGCTGCGCTCGGAAGCGCGCCATTATCAGGACTACCTGACGCTGGCCCGGCAGGTGAGCGACGACGATATCTCACCGCGCATAAAGCTTTTTGGCGAAATTGAAGCCACACTTATCTCGACACCGGACAACGAGTTTCGCTTCCACAGCGGCGTGCCGGTGTAAACCGGCATAACTCAAGGATAAGGATGCGAGATGAATAAAACGTGGACCCGTATTGTGATTGTCGTCATTGCGGCTGCCGCCGTGGCGTTCTGGGTGTTTTTCGACAGGCAGCGCGCCCCGGAACGGCAGATGGATAACGCCCTTAACGCGATGCCCGCCTGGCAGGTGATTAAGGAGCAGGAGCCCGCGCTGCATCAGCGCATCCTCGACCAGATGGCCGCCCTGCAAAAAGCGGGCGAGCCGGAGCAGCAGATTATCGACACCATCCAGCCTCAAATCCTGCATCTGCAGATGTCGCGCCTGCAAAACGCCCCGGACGCCAATGTGGTGAACTACATGACCATCAACATGGAGCAGACCGCCGCCATCCAGAAGGTGAGCGACGACGCCTGCTTCCGCTTCCTCTACCCGATGGTCAAGGGCGGCATCAACCCGATGCGCATGCTGGATAAAGATCTGATGGCGCGGCGCATGCAGGCCGACGCCGACATGATGCGCGCGGCCTACGGCAAAAACCGCCACACCGTGACCCCGGCCGAACGCGAGTCGGCTGTCGAGGATGTGCGGCCGATTATGAAAGAACTTGCCGATAAGTACGGCGAGGACATCCAGCTGCTGCAGACGCCGGAGAAGGCGGCGGGCAAAGAGAAGCTCTCCTGCGATATGGTGCAGGAGATGTGGGCCAAGGTGCTGGCGCTGCCGGAGCAGAAGGCGGCGAGGGTGATTCGGCTGGCGGTGTCTGAGCTGGACTGACGAAGGGCGCTGGTTTTTTGGGCACTTAGCGCGGGTTTCGCGCGTCGTCGCTTGCATGGCGGCGCGCGACAGGTATAATCCACAACGTTTCCGCATCCCCTTCAGTGCCGAAGTGGCGAAATCGGTAGACGCAGTTGATTCAAAATCAACCGTAGAAATACGTGCCGGTTCGAGTCCGGCCTTCGGCACCAAGTCACTAAATTTCTTATAAATCAATGAGTTAGCGTGAAAAATCCATCTCATTTGCATGTAAGAAATACCAGTTTCTCATCAAGTACAAAAGCCACTGTGAATGTTAATGGCTTTGGTATGTTATCACGCAGTGGCAAGTAGTTACCAGGCTCAACCTTGTACAGCTTTTCCCTTTGAAGCCGGAAGACGTGCCACCGTCTCTAAACTCTATACCAAAACAGATTGATCATACGCATTCAAGCCCGATGTGCGGCCTTATGAGCCACGTAAACAGGTTTATGGTGATAACGTACCTACAAACGACATGTAGGCTCTATCAGCGCTTCAGCCACGCTCCCGCAAGGGTACACGGTTATCCTGATAAGGTATGATCCCTCTGACAATCTGATGAAGTCGCTACGCTCCGCTTGTTGCTGTATCACCAACGGGGCTTTATGGCTTCTATTCCCTTAATTTAAATATGGTATCATGTAGAGGAAATCTTAAAAGAAGGGTGGTTTATGGGCTGGTCTTCGTTGGTTAGGATAACCATTGGTACATTTCTATTGGCTGGGTTGTCATTCTCTGCACACGCTAAGAACTGCAAGAAAGGTATTCCATGCGGTAATTCGTGCATTGCGGTTGGAAAAACATGCCGGATTGGATCAGGCACCTCATCTACGTATAAAAATTATTCATACTCTTACCCGTCATCTTCTCTTCATAGTTCAATCCCTAAATCCTCTTCCCCTTCCTCATCAGCTAAGGTTGACGGAAAAAATACGTCTTCAACTGCTAAAACGTATCTCTGTCAGTATGCTATTGCAGCGATACAGAATGGAAGAATCGGTGCTTTACGTGTGTTGGGTAGTGCCGAGGTAACGTTGTATGTCGATAGCTTCAAAGCTAACCGTTTAAATGGTACGTACCTGCTCTCACCAAAGCTGAAAGCTAACGGTAAGTTGATGATGGCAGATGATAAAAGCAAGGTGTACGCCTATGATCCGTCGCTGGGAAACTTTGCAATTAGTGACCGCATCGCAAGAAGCACTGAGCAATGGGATCATTGTAAACTGGTTCATAATTAATAAACTCAATTCGTGGGGATGGAATGAAAAAATTACTAATGGCTTTCGTGATTCTAACTTTACCTCTGCTCTCGTTCGCTAAAGGTATTGGTTACGGAAACACTAAATGGGACATGAATCCATCAGAAGTTGTTGCTGCTCAGGGCAATGGTGCACATCTCATCTCACCAGAAAAATATAAGGATAACTTTGGGAAAGTGCGGATTGATAATGTATCGATTGGTAGCGGTCTCTATACAGTGACATTTTTGTTCGACAGCGCTGATCGTCTTGTCCAAACGAACGTAGCCAGCAATGAGAAGAAAAATGAAGGCATCGCAGCACGTCAATTTGGCACATTAAATCAATTACTAACTCAGAAGTATGGAAAGCCTGAATTTTCTGATCCAAGTAAAGTAAACTGGAAACTTCCTGACACAACGGTTGAGTTAAGTCAGATGGTCATTAATGGGATTATGGCACAGACAATTGTTCGGTATATTCCAAACAGTAGGGTGGCAAGCGATACTTCAAACCTTTAGCCTATGATTCTTTTTTAGCGGATGTGAGATTGTTTCCATAATCAGCGCTGCCAATACGAGAGCGCCGATAGTTAACTACCCTTGTCCAGGAACAATCTGACCGCTAAGATAGCTTAAAAAACAAACTATTGTCGGTGGATCATGCGTATTAAGGGATTATCTCTGTTCTTCTGTGCCGTTTGCGTTGGTTGTAGTGGGTACTCGCAGCGGCAAGAGCACTTAGATGTGCCGACTTACTCGGAGAGCTACGATCAAGCACTGGGGTGGTTAGTGACTGCTCGTTATCGGGATTCAGAAAATGCAGAAATCGTTATGTCACTGGTTGGAGACTTTTGCAGGAGCAAAGGGAAGGAGGCGACTCTCTATAAGACGACTGCTGGCAACACATCCACTATTCAAGAAGTTTGGGCTTGTCAGACTCCCCCAATGCTAAATGATACTGACATACTTAGCGCGGTTTATTGCCATTTTATTGCTAACGCGCCTCGCTACTCTGTGGATTTTTCAAACCGTCAGAAGGAAGTAGCAGAGCAAATATTTGTAACGGCTTTCTTGAAAAAAAGGATCGAATACCCTGTCGGCGGTTTTTACGATAAGTGACCTGCTCCCCGTTGATTAGTACACCCCGATGTTAGTAATGTCTTCATAAGCCACATGAGGACATCCCCATGAAGAAGCGTTTTTCCGACGAACAGATCATCA